>JAICXX010000004.1 GCA_025934485.1 Chitinophagaceae bacterium | reverse complement strand
GCAATTTTGGTTCGAACCAGGTACTTTTCGGCGGCATGATCTCTCCGGAATCCGCTATATCGAATAACTGTTCCAGGCTCACGGGATAAAGGCTGAATGCAGCTTTCATCTCTCCACTATCGACCCGGCGTTCGAGTTCACCGAGTCCGCGGATGCCTCCTACGAAATCGATCCGTTTGTCCGTACGAGGGTCTTTTATAGCCAGCAATTTGTCGAGGATGTTTTTTTGCAGGATGGTGACGTCAAGTACACCAATGGGGTCGGTGGTGTAGGTACCTTCCTTGGCGACGAGCTTGTACCAGCTGCCGTCGATATACATCCCGAACTCATGGAGCTGTGTAGGCTGGAACGCCTGCTCCACCTTGCCTACAAAGAAATCCTTTTGCAGCCCATGATAGGCAAACTCCTCTACGGTCTTGCCGTTGAGGTCATGTACCAGCCTGTTGTAGTCCATGATCCGCAGCTGGTCCGAAGGGAAGAGCGTGGTCAGGAAATAATTGGCGGCTTCGGATGCTGAGGGGCCTAATGCCTTTCTTACCTTGGCGGCGGAGGCGGCACGGTGATGGCCATCCGCAATATAGGTGTAGGGGACTTCCTTGGCGAACAAGGCCGTGATGGCCCGGATAGTTCCCGGATCGTTCACGACCCAAATGGTATGGCCGATGCCGTCGGACGCAACAAAATCGTACACCGGGGCATGGTCTCTTTTCCAGCTTTCGATCACATCGTCGATGGCGCCTACATTTTTATAGGCCAGGAAAACATTTCCCGTTTGGGCACGGATCGTGGTCATATGATGGATACGATCCGCCTCTTTATCGGGGCGTGTGAGCTCGTGTTTCTTGATGATCCCTTTCTCGTAGTCGTCCACGGAGCTGGCGCATACCAGACCCGTCTGTTCCCGGCCGTTCATTGTCAGCCGGTAGATATAATAGCACGATGTATCCTCTTCGGTCAGGATGCCTTTTTCAATAAAGGCCTGTAGATTCTCTTTTGCTTTGTCGTAGACTTCCTGGGAATGAATATCGACATTCAGCGGGAGATCGATCTCCGCCTTCGTAATGTGCAAAAAGGAACAGGGATTGTCGGCAGCTTCTTCGCGGGCCTCATGGCTGTTCAGGACATCGTAGGGTTTGGAGGCCACGGCGGCGGCGAATTGCGGATCAGGCCTCAGCGCCTGAAATGGGACAATCTTAGACATATAGTTGTGTTAGATTAGGATTTTTTTTGTGCGAAGTCGAGCATCAACTCCGTAAGGGTCTGTATGCCTTCGAGTGACATGGCATTGTACATGGAGACCCGGAAGCCACCTACGCTTCTGTGTCCCTTTACTCCTATCATGCCGTTAGCCTTACAAAGGGCCAGGAATTCCTGTTCCAATGCCGGATCGTCCATTACGAATACCGCATTCATCTTACTGCGATCTTCTTTTGCAACGGTAGGCCGGAAGATGGGCAGCCGGTCCAGCGTGCCGTAAAGCAACGCGGCCTTCTGGTCATTGATGGCTTCGATCGCCGGAACGCCGCCATGTGCTTTCAGCCAGCGTAAAGTGAGCAGGCATACATAGATGGCGAACACGGGCGGAGTATTCAGCATGGAGCCCGCGGTGATGTGCTCCCGGTAATCCATCATCGATGGCAGCGGCCGGCTTACCTTGCCGAGGATATCTTTGCGGATGATGACCATGTTGACACCCGCGGCGCCGATATTCTTCTGGGCACCGGCGTAGATCAACGCAAAACGATTGAAGTCCATGGTCCTGCTGAGGATATCGCTGCTCATATCCGCCACCAGCGGTACCGATGTCTCAGGGATGGCATGCATCTGCGTGCCCTCGATGGTATTATTGGTGGTATAATGGAAATAAGCCGCGGTCTCGGGGACTGTATAATTCTTTGGAATATAAGTATAGTTGCGATCTTTGGAACTGGCGACGACATCGACCTGCCCAAACAGCTTTGCCTCTTTGATCGCCTTCTTTCCCCAAACGCCGCCATCCAAATAAGCGGCCGTCTGCTGCTCATTCAACAGGTTCATCGGTATCTGAAAGAACTGGGTAGAGGCTCCGCCGTGCAGAAATAATACTTCGTGGTCGCTGTCGAGGTTCATCAGTTCGCGTACCGTAGCCAATGCTTCATCCATGACATCCTGGAACAGCGGCGTCCGATGCCCGATCTCCAGGATAGAGAGTCCCGTATCGTTGAAATTCAAAATAGACTTGCTGGCCTGTTCGAATACTTCCCTAGGCATAATGCTGGGGCCGGCGCCAAAATTATGAATCACCTTATTGTCAACCATATCTTTAAATGTGCCGGAGATGCGCTTTGCAAAAAATTAGCGCATCCCGGCAAAAACGCTAATGATTGTCCTTGAGACCCAGTGGGGTCTCTTGGGAGCGCCAAAGATACTTCCTATCGACGACATCGCCTACGCTTGTTCCTCTACTTCCGCAACACCGCCTGAAATGGCAAATTTCATCGCGTTGGCAGAACTGATGTCTGTCAAAATCCGTACCCGGTCGCGTTTGACAAAATAAAGATGTCCTGCGAATGCATAGGACTGCGGTACATATACGGCGACATACTCCTGCAGATCGAATTCATGGAGCTCCTCCTGCGTTATAAAGCCTACCTGCCAGACATCGGGCTCGGCGATGGATACCAGCACAGACTTGGTGAACTTGCGTTTGTTTCCCGCAAAGGCTTCAAAAAAATCCTTGACAGTGGAATAGATGAATTTGATGCCGGGTGTACGCTCGAGCAGGTTTTCGCCGAACTCCACCACACGGCTGACGATCCAGGAAGGCGAGATATAACCCACGATCAGCGCGATCCCGATGAATACCACGAAACCAAGTCCGGGGATGCGCCGGGGCAAGCCGGCGGCGTCCGTCCCCAAAAGCTTCGGGGCGACACTATAGACCATGCCGGGGAGAATGCCGTCGATGAGAAAAAATGCTGAATATAAGATCCAGATAGTCACGGAGATAGGCGCCAGAATTAGCAATCCCTGTAAAAACAGCCGGGCGAGGTTTTTGGAGATACGTCGAAGTGTCATGAGCAGCGCGTTTAAGCCGTAAAATTAGTCTTCTCCTACCGACAAAATCCGCCATTCGCCGGTAAAATAACCGTGAATTATCGGTGGAAACTTGCGTTACGATAAAAGTTTCCATAGTTTTGGCGGGCAGATGGAAATCTGCCGACCCGAAGGGTCAATCATAATTGTTTTTTCGCCGAGGGCTACATTCACTAAAAAGCCCGAAGGCGAACATACCGTGGATGTAAAAGATCGAATATTAGAGAAGGCCGCAGACCTTTTTATGCGCTATGGCATCAAATCTATCACGATGGATGAGATCGCCACCAGCCTGGGTATTTCAAAAAAGACTATTTATCAGTTCTTTACAGATAAAGATGAATTAGTATCTGCCGTAATAGAACAGGAGATCGGCAAGAACGAGGCAGAGTGTGTTCAATTCAGAGATGATGCGGCAGACGCGGTACACGAAGTCTTTTTGGCCGTCGAGGACCTGGATGAATTACTTCGTTATACGAACCCGCTGGTACTCTATGATCTCGAGAAGTATCACCCGAAAGCTTTTCGGCGGATCAAGGATTTCAAATACCAGTTCCTGCATGCGGCAATGATGGAGAATCTGGGGCGGGGTATCGCGGAAGGGGTGTACCGGGCGGATATCAACAAGGACATCGTCGCCAAAAGCCGGATCGAGGCCTCTTTCCTGGTTTTTAACCCGGACATTTTTCCCGCCAGCAAATATTCGATGTCCGAGGTCAACTTCCAGCTGGCTACTCTTTTTCTTCATGGGATTTCGACCGACAAAGGCAAACAGCTAATCGAACAATACACCAATGAACGTAACAAAAAACTATCTCATGGACCTAAAGTTTAAAAAAGGACGAGACCTTTTGCGATGCATGACGTACGGCGCATTACCCGTCGTTTTGCTCCTTTTGGCATCGGGCCTCCGTGCCCAGCAGCAGGCCGCCGCTACATCTCCGGGCGCCACGCAAGTGCACGAGTTCTCACTTGCTCAAGCAATCGACTATGCCAGTAAGAATAGCGCATACGTCAAAAATGCGCTGCTCGACTACCAGATCCAGGTGCAGAGCAACCGGGCCACCACTTCACAGGCGCTGCCACAGGTCACCGGCAACCTTGGTGTCACGGATTATCTGCAGATACCTACGACGCTTATCCCCGGTGAGTTCATCGGTCAGCCCGGCACCTATATTCCGGTGAAGTTCGGGCTTCAATGGAACTCTACCGGTGGTATCACCTTGCAGCAGGTGATTTTCGACGGCCAGGTATTCGTGGGGTTACAGGCGCGGCGGGCTTCGCTCGATTTCTATCGCAAAAGACAGGAGGTCACGGAACAAATGATCCGGGCCAATATCAATAAGATCTATTACCAGCTGCTTATCAGCAAATGGCAGATGGACCAGATCGATGCCAATATTGCCAGTCAGGACAGTCTGCTCCACAGCTACACCGAGATGTTCAAGAATGGTTTCGCCGAACAGCTGGATGTCGACAAGGCCAATGTACAGCTCGCCAATCTGCAGACCCAGAAGATACAAACGCAGTTTAGCATAACCAATGGCTATATGGGGCTCAAAGTACTCATGGGAATGCCGGTGCAGGATTCGCTGCGGCTCACCGATTCGCTTACGTACGATATGGTACGCGATGCCGTGTTGTCCGACAACTACAAATACGCCGATCGCAAGGATTATCAGTTGCTCCAGATTAACCGGGAGCTGAATGACTACAATATCAAACGTTATAAAAAGGAATATTTACCCACGGCGAAGCTGAATGCCAATTATTCGCAAAACCAGTACGTGAACAAATTTGATCTTGGCGCAAAGAACACCTGGTTTCCTTCCACTTATGTCGGTGTCGCCGTGAACATCCCCATCTTCGACGGATTTTATAAAGACGCCAATATCAAGCAGGCCAGGCTGCAGCGGATGCAAACGGAGAACGATATGGATTCGCTGAAGATACGCATCGACAACGACGTAAAGGTCGCGCAGATCCGGTTTACCTCGGCGCTTGCGACCCTGGACTTCCAGAAAAAGAATATGGATCTCGCACATAAAGTCTATGACCAGACCCGCAAGAAGTTCGAGCAGGGGCTTGGTTCGAATACCGAGATCACCCAGGCGTTTGCCGACGAACAGACCGCGCAGGCCAACTATTTCAATGCGCTTTACGAAGCCATTGCCGCGCGAGTGGATTATTTAAATGCCATTGGAAAATTGTAAAACTAACACTATCTAAAACACTTTATATGCATAAAGGACTCACTGTTGTTCTGGGATTTTCGCTGCTGCTGGCAGCCTGCGGTAGCAGCTCCATACAGAAGGACGATTCGCTCACGGCTAAAAAGGCCCGCCTCGATTCCCTGAAAACGCAACAGGAAAAGCTAGGCAAACAAATTTCCGATCTTCAGGACGAGATCGCCAAACTCGACACCTCGGCGGCAAATAAGGAAAAGGCCAAGCTGGTCGCGCTGACCTCCCTCGCGCCTACTTCGTTTACCCACTATATCGATCTGCAGGGCAATGTCGATGCGGTGAACTACACGAATATCTCTCCGCAGGGTGGTGGGGGCGTGGTCCGGCAGATCTTCGTCAAACAAGGTGACCATGTGAGCAAAGGGCAGCTGCTGCTCAAGTTGGATGACGCGGTGCAGCGTCAACAGTTGGACAATGCCAAGATCGCTTTAGATCATGCCAAAGACCTGTACCAGCGGCGCAAGAACCTATGGGATGAAAAGATCGGAACAGAAGTCGATTTCATAAACGCGAAGAACCAGGTTGATCAGGCTGAGATCCAGCTAAAGCTTTACCAGGAGCAATTGGACTGGACAAATGTCTATTCCGATATTCCCGGAATTGTAAACGAGCTTAATCTAAGAGTCGGAGAATACTTTTCCACTGGCGTGCAGGCGAGCCAGGTGGGTGCCGGCGGCGTGGCCCAGATTCAAGTAATGAATACAGATAATCTTAAAGTGGTAGTCCAGGTCCCGGAAATTTACCAGGAACGTATTCATGTGGGCACACCCGTCAAGATCGACTTGCCCGGCCTCAACAACAAAGAGATCACAGGCGTCGTCCACACCATCTCCCCGGTGATCTACACCAACAACCGGACCTTTAACGTAGAGATCTATCTCAACGACAAGAGCATTCGCGCCAACCAGGTGGCCATCGTCAAGCTCCAGGATTATTCTGCCAGCAATGTTCTCACTATTCCGATCAATACGCTGCAAACGGATGAGAAAGGCAAATACGTGATGGTTGCCCAAAAAGGAGATAAAGGCAATCTGGTGGCTCATAAAAAGTCGATCACGATTGGCCAGACCTATTCCGACAAGGTTCAGGTGCTTAGCGGTCTGGATAACGGCGATCAGCTTATCACGGATGGGTTCCAGGGGCTTTATGAAGGCCAGGCGGTGACGATCCAGTAGGCGGCAGACGCGGGACGCGTCTCGTCCGAAGGACAATCATTAGCGATGTGCCAAAATACGCTAAATTTTCCCAGGGCGAATTTTTGGCACATTTCATCATTTGAAACAAAACTTATGAGTGCACTAGAAAATATCACCGATAAATTCAAACAATTCAGGCCTACCACCTGGAGTATAAAAAACAAGACTTCTATCTACCTGCTCATGCTCATCGTGAGCGGCTGGGGCATATTCCAGTTCATGACCCTGCCCAAGGAGCAGTTCCCAGACATCGTGATCCCGACTATCTATGTCTCCACGATCTATACCGGTAACTCGCCCAAGGACATGGAAAACCTCGTGACCCGGCCGATCGAAAAACAGATCAAGGCGATCACGGGGGCCAAGATCAACAAATTCACCAGCACCTCGCAGCAGGATTATTCCGCCATCGTGGTCGAATTCGAGACCGATGTGCAAACGGACGTGGCGTTGCAGAAGGTCAAGGACGCTATAGACAAGGCGAAACAGGATCTGCCTACCGACCTGACGCAGGAACCCACGGCGCTCGAGGTCAGCTTTTCCGACCAACCGATCATGTACGTGAATATCAGCGGCGATTATGACCAGCAGCGGTTGAAGAAATTCGCAGACGACATGAAGGATCGCCTCGAAGACCTGCCACAGCTTAATCGGGTCGATATCGTAGGCGCTCCTGAAAGGGAGTTTCAGATCGACGTGGACAATTACAAAATGCGCGCCAACGATATCACCTTCGACGACATCAGCAATGCCGTTAAAGGTGAGAACCTGGATATCTCTGGTGGTCTGCTGGATGTCGGTAACATGAAGCGGAACCTGCAGCTCAAAGGACAATTCCATACGGCACAGGATATCTCGCAGATCATTGTCCGGAACCCTAACGGTGGGGCCGTATATCTCAAAGACATTGCCGAGATCAAGGATACTATCAAAGATCGGGAGAGTTATGCCCGTTTAGGTGGAAAGAACGTGGTCACGCTGAATATCATCAAACGCTCGGGCGAGAATCTGATACAGACCTCCGACACCGTTAAGGGCACTGTTGCTGAGATGCGCGCCAGTCTGCCCAGGGACCTCAATGTCGTCGTCACCGGCGACCAGAGCACGCAGACGCGTAATTCCTTCAACGATCTGGTGAACTCCATCGTTATCGGTTTCGTCCTGGTGCTTATCATCCTGATGTTCTTCATGGGAGTGGTCAACGCCTTTTTCGTGGCGCTCTCGGTGCCATTGAGCATGTTCGTCGCCTTCGTGTTCCTACCCGCGGCGAACCTTGTGATCGGATCGACTATAACCCTAAACTTCATCGTACTGTTTGCGCTGCTTTTCGGTCTGGGTATTATCGTGGACGATGCCATTGTGGTGATCGAGAACACGCACCGCATCTTCACGCAGGGGAAGGGCAAACTCAGCGCTCCTACTTCCGCGATGATGGCGGCGGGCGAAGTCTTTATCCCCGTTCTGGCGGGTACGTTGACAACGCTTGCGCCGTTCTTCCCGTTGCTTTTCTGGCCGGGGATCATCGGTAAGTTCATGGTCTATCTTCCCGCAATGCTGATCTTCACGCTGGCGGCTTCGCTTATCGTGGCCTTTATCATGAACCCGGTGTTCGCGGTGGACTTCATGAACCATCCTGAAGATGAGGGCGTAAGATCGCCCTATAGGATGTTCCGGACGCCCGGTTTCTGGATCGCGATAGTCTTTGGGGTGCTTCTCGATCTGCTGGGTATCCGGTTCCTGGGTAACCTGCTGCTCTTTATCGTAGTCCTGGTAATCCTCAATAAATTTGTATTCGACCGGATGATCCATAGTTTTCAGAACGGCGCGTTGCCCTGGATCATGGGTCACTATGAGAGCCTGCTGCGTTGGATTTTAAAGGGATGGCGGCCGGCATGGATGCTGTTCAGCACCTTCGTGTTGCTGCTCTTCTCCTTTTGGCTTTTCAACTTCCGTAAGGTACAGGTGGTGTTCTTCCCGAAGGGCGATCCTAACCAGGTCTATGTCTATTTGAAATTGCCTGTGGGCACCAATGTAGAGTACACGGACTCGATCACCCGCGTGCTTGAAGGACGTGTGTACAAAGTCCTTGGCATGGGTGACGGGACGAAACCCAATCCGGTAGTGGAGAGTGTCATCGCCAACGTGGCCATCGGCGCTAACGATCCACAAAGTGGCGACCAGAGTACGCACCCCGAGCTGGGGCGCATCCAGGTGTCATTCGTGGAGTATGCCAAACGCCATGGCGTGTCCACGTCCCTGTACCTCGATTCTATCCGGCACGTGATGACGGGTATTCCGGGGGCCGAGATCTCCGTGGACCAGGAACAAAATGGCCCGCCCACCGATCCCCCGGTGAACATCGAAGTTGCAAGCGATGATTTTGATAACCTTATCAAAACGGCCGTTGCCCTGAAGAACTATCTCGACTCCTTACAGACTCCCGGGGTGGAGGAGCTCAAGATGGATGTAGACCTTACCAATCCTGAAATAACATTAACAGTAGACCGCCAACGGGCAATGACCGAAGGCATAACTTCTGCGCAGATCGGCCAGGAATTACGGACGGCTTTGTTCGGGCTTGAAGCATCGAAGATAAAAGAGGGTAAAGACGAGTATAAGATACAAATCCGTAACCTGGCCGTTCAGCGTAAGAGTCTCGTCGACCTCCTCAACATGAACATCACGTACCGGGATATGGGTTCGGGCGGCGCCATCCGCAATGTCCCGATCAGCTCGCTGGTACATGTGGACTATACCAGTACGCTGGGTAGCGTCAAGCGGAAGAACCAGAAGCGCATGATCACGTTGAAATCCAATGTCCTCAGCGGCTACACGCCTACTGCCGTCAATCAGCAGCTGGCGCAGCAGATCGCCGATTTCAAAGGGAAAGCGGATGGCGTGACGATCAAACAAACCGGTGAAGGGGAACAACAAGCGGAAACCGCCGCCTTCCTGGGCAAGGCGCTGGTTATCGCGCTCGTAACGATCCTGCTGATCCTTGTGTTGCAATTCGGCTCCGTGAGCAAGCCGGTGATCATCCTTACCGAGATCTTGTTTAGTGTCATCGGAGTAATCCTTGGTTTTGCTATCACCGGGATGGAGGTTTCGGTGATCATGACGGGTCTGGGTATCGTGGGTCTGGCGGGTATCGTGGTAAAGAACGGAATCCTCGTGATCGAGTTCACCGATGAGCTCCGTGCCCGGGGTATGAAGACCCGTGAAGCAGCCATCGAAGCGGGTAAGACGCGTATCATCCCAGTGATGCTCACCGCCATGGCCGCGATCCTCGCGCTCATCCCGCTTGCCGTAGGGTTCAATATCAATTTCGTCACCCTGTTCTCCGATTTCGAGCCGCATATCTATTTCGGCGGTGATAACACGGTGTTCTGGAAGCCCTTGTCCTGGACCATCATCTTCGGTCTGGCCTTTGCCTTCTTTATGACGCTGTTCATGGTGCCGAGTATGTACATAATCGCCGAGCGGTTGAGACGGCCCATGCGGAATATGTATGGCGGTAAATGGATCTCCTTCCTCGGAATCCCGCCGTTCACCCCGATATTCCTGCATTTGATGATGGTCAATCTTCAGTTGAAGCCGGTGCAAAAATTCTATCGCATCTTCCCACGGAATCTGTTGTTGGCGTTTGCGTTGGTGCCGGAGGTGTTGCTGTTGTGCTGGCTCCTTTCCATCTGGTTCCCGAGTGCTTTTATGAGCGGCTTGCTAGGCTTGCTAGTGGTGCTTTCGTTGCCTTTTGTTCTATTAATTTTGATTCGTCTGATCCTGCGACCCTTCTTAGCCAAGCCGCAGCAGGGCACCTTCAAAATAAAATAACAACCTATGCGCAACAATCACGAGATCGATTACAAAATATACGGCGAAGAGCTGCAATTCGTAGAAGTGGAGCTCGACCCGGGTGAGACCGTCATCGGCGAGCCGGGCGGATTCATGATGATGGACGACGGCATCGAGATGGCAACGCTTTTCGGCGATGGGTCGGCGGCGTCGAACCAGGGCGGGCTGCTCGGGCGGCTGATGAATGCCGGCCGCCGCGTACTGGTAGGAGAAAACTTATTCATGACGGCCTTTACCAATGTCGGCGTGGGAAAGAAAAGGGTGAGCTTTGCGGCTCCCTATACGGGGAAGATCATCCCGCTCGACCTGCAGGCGCTGGGCGGCACCATCATCGCGCAAAAAGATGCCTTTCTCTGCGCCGCCAAGGGCGTCAGCATCGGGATCGCCTTTCAGCGTAGGCTGGGCACCGGTATCTTTGGCGGGGAAGGCTTTATCATGGAGAAATTGGACGGAGATGGATTGGCCTTTGTCCATGCCGGCGGCTATATCGTCGAAAAGACACTGGAGCCGGGCGAGATCCTAAAGGTGGATACAGGCTGCGTGGTCGCCTTCCAACCTTCGGTAGATTTCGATATCGAGTTCATCCGGGGTATCCGGAACTGGATGTTCGGGGGAGAAGGACTTTTCTTCGCGGTGATGCGTGGTCCGGGCAAGGTGTGGCTGCAATCGCTGCCGATCAGCCGGCTGGCCAGCAAGATCATCCAATACAGCCCGCAGTTCGGGAACCGCCGCGAAGAAGGCAGTATCCTCGGCGGCCTGGGGAATCTATTAGACGGCGATGGCTTTTAATAAAAAAATCCCGGATCACTCCGGGATTTTTTTATGCGCAAGTAAATGCGAGTTCGTTGTGATCATGCGAATATTAGCTGCGGTTGCTGGAGAACCGGCTGAGTAGTCTTAAGATCTCGAGATAGAGCCAAACCAGGGTCACCAGCAAACCAAAAGCACTATACCATTCCATGTACTTCGGGGCGCCCATTTGCTCGCCTGTCTCGATCTGGTCGAAGTTCAGCACCAGGCTCAACGCAGCGATCACGACGATGAACAGGTTCACGACGATGCCGATCATGCTGTTGTCACCAAATTGCATAAAGGGGATATGGATGCCAAAGAATCCCAGGACCATATCGATGATGTAAAAGACGAAGATCCCGAGGATCGAAGAGGTGATCACCGCCCTGAATTTATTCGTCGCCTTGATGATCCGGGCATTGTACAGGAAAAATACCGCGAAAGCTACTCCGAAGGTGAGCAACACGGCCTCCATGATGATATTGGGATATTTCGCCTGGAACTTGTCGTTGATCACCGCAGAAAGTCCACCCAGCAGAAAGCCTTCGAGCAGCGCATAGGGTGATGCAAGATATTTGGCGAGCCTGGGTACAAAGGTGGTGACAAGTCCAAGGGCCAGGCCACCGAACATTCCGACCATCATGAACGTCATCATCGTCGGCGCCTTGAAAGAATAATAGAGTTTCCAGGTATAGGCTGCTCCGGCTACCACCAGAAGCATGAGGAAACCGAATTTTTGCATAGAGCCGCGGACTGTCATGGTGCCTTCACCGGGCTGTGCCAGCGACCTGCTGAAGATCTTTTCCGAAAGGGTAGGATTACTGGAATTAAAAAGTGCCATAGTTATACGTTTTATGGGTTGTCAAAGTACAAATAGTATACAAAAGTAGCAAGGAAGCCTGTTCTCTGCAAAACTGTCAGCAGAACTTTAACACTTGCATTTTTGAGCGCATTAGCCTTTTGTGTTTTTATCCTGGCTGGGGGGAGGGCCGGTCCTCCCAGGGGGCGGGCCGCTTCTTTTCTGGTCCCGGTTGCCCCCGCCACTGCCATCACGACCGCGGCGACCCTCGGGTTGTCCGCCCCTGTTGCCGGCGCCTTCAGCCGGTTTGCCATCCCTTCCACCACGATTTCCAGTGCCCCCGCCATGCTGGGCCTGATGTTTATGTTGACCGTGTTTTTTCTTCCTATCGGCCTTTTCCAGCGTTTTCAGGCTGATCTGGCCCACCAGGTCGACAAAACCGGATTCCACCTCTTCTTTAGGCTTGGCGGTGGTTACCTCCACGGGCTCCAGAGTTTCCGGAACGACGTTCTGCATATTCATCTGGCGGATCTTGCGTACCCGTTCGATGGTCAGCGGGTACTGTTTGTTGCTGTCGGGCAGCACGTACCACATGAGATTTTTGAAGATATCCTTTTTGATCAGGCTGGCCGTACCCTTGGCCACCTGCAGGGAGTCCGCGTTTTCCGGGAAGTTTTGGAGGGCGTCCAGATAGGTGTCCAGCTCGTAGTTGAGACAGCATTTCAACCGGCCGCATTGACCGCTTAGCTTGCTCTGGTTGATGGAAAGATTCTGATATCTGGCCGCGGTGGTGTTCACGGATTTGAAATCGGTGAGCCAGGTGGCGCAGCAGAGCTCCCGGCCGCAGCTCCCGACACCCCCGACCTTGGCGGCTTCCTGGCGGGCGCCGATCTGCCGCATTTCCACTTTGAGGCGGAATTCGCCGGCGTATACCTTGATAAGTTCACGGAAATCCACCCGGTCGTCCGCGATATAGAAAAAAGTTGCTTTTCTGCCGTCGGCCTGGATCTCTACCTCGCTCATCTTCATGTCCAGCTTCAGCTTCCGGGCGATAGCGCGGGAACGTACCAGCGCCTCCTTTTCCCGGGACTTGTTTTGCTGCATGATCTCCAGGTCTTTATCGCTGGATTTGCGCAGTACCTTTTTGAAATCGGGGTTCCGCTCTTCGACGCCCTTTTTTTTGAGCTGTAACCGGACCAGCTCTCCCGTCATCGACACTTCGCCGACATCGAAACCGCTGACCCCTTCCACACTCACCATATCACCCCTGATAAGGGCCTGCGGGGTGGCGTTACGAAAGAATTCTTTTCTGCTTCCCTGGTTAAAGCTCACTTCGACGATCCGGCATCCGCTTTCGGGGTCGCTGAATGGCAGATTCGCCAGCCAGTCGTATACATTCATCCGGTTGCATCCGCCGGTGCTGCATCCACCGTTGCTTTTACAACCGGTAGGTTTGCCCCCTTTGGACGTACCGCAACTACTACAACCCATATCTTACAATACGTTAAATGGTTAGAAAAATATGGCGTAAAGAAGGAAACCGTGGCGGCAGGAGAACGCTACTGAGCCCCGAAGGCAGAATATATCGAATTCAAAATACGCTTTACTCTGGCAGCACTGACAACTATTCACATATTCACTCGCACCTGCCAGCCCTGCACCTGATTGCACTTCTTTTCGCTGGCCTTTAACGGCCATTATTGTCAAATATACACAGAAGCAGCGACTTAATTGACGATGGTGACCTTTTTCTCGGCCAGGATATGGTATAATTTAATCGTCAGGGCGTGGAAGAGCATTTTGGCGTGGGCGTTCCTTTCGATATAGTAGGCGGCTTTATCCAATTCCCCGATAATGGCCTGTTGCTGGCCAATATCTGCGATCTTGTTGAGCCGCATGGCGAAGTCTTTTTCGATATCAGGGATCGGAATCGACACCCCTTCCATATATCGAAGGCGGATGGCCTGCTCCAGCAGGTGATTAAAAAACCGGAGGAATTGTTTTTGCCGCTCACGGCCCGACTTACTTATCTCGTCGATCCATTTGACCTGGGCGATGGGGCCATTCTTCAGGATGGCGTTCAGCCAATCCCTCAACACTCCCTGCCAGTCGTCACCGGCGTGCCTGGTCAGCTGTAACGCTTCGTGATAGTTGCCTTCGCAAAGCACCGCGATCTGCCGTGCCTGAGCCTGTTCGAGCCCCGCCCTTTCGACAAGGGCCTGCTCGATATCCGCGGTCTCCGGCAAGGGCATCTTCACCAGCTGTGTCCTGGAAAGGATGGTCGGCAGGATCAGCGATTCGTTCTCGGCGACCAGCAGGAAGAGGGTATTCACCGGCGGTTCCTCGATAAGCTTCAGGAGCTTGTTGCCTTCGTTACCCAGGTATTCCGGCATCCACATGATCAGGATCTTATAGCCGCTTTCAAAGCTTTTGAGACTCAACTTGTGGATGATGTCGTTGCATTCCTGGGCCGTGATATTCCCTTGCTTGTTCTCCGCACCGATAAACTGAAGCCAGTCGTATGAATTCCCGTACGGGTATTGTTTCACGAATTCACGCCATTCCGAGCCGTAATCGGTGCTCACGGGTTTATCGCCTGCCTTTCTGGGGATCACCGGATAGGAATAGTGAATGTCCGGATGGATCAGCTGGGACGCCTTTACGCAGGAGGGGCAGACACCGCAGGCGTCAGACAGCATGACCCGTGCAGCCGCCGGGTTCGACGGCTCTTCGCCAAAAAGGGAAGGCCCGGAGGCGGTTTCTTTACCGTTGGCCTTTTCGCACACGACATACTGGGCAAAAGCAAGGGCCATAGGCAAAGCACCGCTGCCCTCCTGTCCAAGCAACAACAAGGCGTGGCTCAGCCTGTTGAAATGTACTAATTCAACTAACTGTTGTTTTGTCTGATCCTGACCAATTACGGAGCTAAACGGCATGGATGCAAATATACAAATATATAGACCCTGCCGGGTTGAGCCCTAGTTGAGATATTTCGTGATCTGGTCATCCATAGGCTTCACCTTGCTGGGGAATACGGCGATCAGCTTTCCGTTCTCGTCGACCAGGAATTTGGTAAAGTTCCATCCGATCACCGGATCGGCGACACCCAATTTTTTGGCTTCCTCGGTGAGATATTTGAACAAGGGAGCGATATTATCGCCTTTCACATCTACTTTCTCGGACATGGGGAAGGTGACGCCATAGTTCTTGGTGCAGAATTCGCTGATCTCTTTGTTGGTACCCGGTTCCTGCTGCGCAAAATTATTGGCGGGGAAACCGATGATCACCAGCTTGTCCTTATAGGTCGTATACAATTTTTCCAGATCGGCGTATTGGGGAGTATAGCCACATTTGCTGGCGGTGTTGACGATCAAGATCTTTTTTCCCTTGTATTGGGAAAGATCTATTGGGCTTCCGTCAAGACCGGTGACCTTGAAATCATATACACTGGAAGCCGCAACGCCGGCAAACAAAAACAACGAAAGCAAGAGTGCGCGTAGCATAAAGTTGGGAGTTTTAGTTGAAGGTAGTTATGTTCTCAAAGTTACTTCTTTGTTTGAACGCTAAACAATAAGCTAGTGACCTATTTGAGTGATGGGTGGTCTGGAACCGCTATGGGCGGTTCGGCCACGGGCCAGACATCAGCGCCCGTGTGACGAGCGGACTATTGCCGCTGAAAGCAACCCAGATCGGGGCTGGTCGCGGGGCGGGTATTTCCATCGAGATCGATGGGGATACCGGATGCCATGCCGGCGCCCAATGCCGGGCTACCTGCTTGGAGGTGAAAATCATAGTAAAGGGTGGTATTATTGACACTGTCAAAAAGCGGGTCCTGGTTGGAAAGGATCGCCGCACTGGTAATGCCGGTAGGAGCGGTTTGCTCTTTCCAGAGACAATGGGAAAAGTCGACGGCGAAGGTGCCATTGCCTTGCTTGCTCACAGCCACCTCGTTCTTGACGCTGCCATTTCCGCCCCAGAAAATGCAATTGCTGAAACTCGCCTGCATGTCGCCGGTGACAAGCGCGTTTCCCTGCTGTATGACATCGGCCACAGATAACACGGGTTGGGTATGCGACATGTAGAGATTGGAATAGGCAGCCGCCGTGCATTGCGAGAAAACATAATAGCCGCCACCGCCCAGCTCGATATTTGTACCGCAATTGCTGATCAGACAATTGTTGGCCCGGAGACTGCCCCGCACGCCCAGGATACCTGCGTTGTAGCTGTTGTCGATGATGCATTGTTCCAACAATACCTTTGGCGTCGTACCAGCCGGTGGCGCTTCCACGACAACGGCTTGGGATGCATTTTTTATCACGGCATATTTCAGATCGTTTCCGCTGCTGGCCGGCTGAAAATAGATGCCCGGCCACGAACCGGGGAAGGTATTGTAGGGCGGATCGAGCCGGTCGCTTTGAAAATATACGCGGGTGCTGTCGTAATGGTCGCCGTTCACGAGCAGACTCCCGGCTACCAGCATGGGAGCATTGGCGTGGAAATATACTTTGCAGCCCGCCGGTACGGTCAGCTGGGCGTTGGTATCCACCGTCAGACTGCCCAGTATCACATACGGCAGCTTGTTATCCCAGGCGGTGTTGCCGGTGAGGACCTGGTTGTTGAGAAAATGGGCATTCTGTCCCCAGGCTTCCAGTTGTATATAGTGTTGCGTGCCGTTGTAGGCGATCTGGATGCTGTCCTGTACCACGAAGGGAAGCCCCGAAGTCTGCGGATTGATCGATACGGCGACGAAGACGTACAAGCTGTCACCGGCATCGATGTCGATGTTGTCCAGTTCGGGTCCGGGGGAACCGTCTATATTAAGATGAAAATAGCTTTGGGCCCCACCCATGAGCTTGACGGCCGAGAGATGTAATTTCTGGTCGTTAGGGTTGATGATCTTCACCTGTTCGGTGATAGAGCCTGTGGATACAAATACCGTATCGAACAAAAGGGTATCGGCGGAAAATTCGATCAGGGCATTGGGAGAGCTGTTGAAAGAATTCTTCCGGCAGGCGAAAACCAGCACGGCGAACGTCAGCAAAAACAGAAGCAGCTGTTTCTTCATCGGGCTAAAGATAACAATAATTGGAACTTCGGGCTCACCACCGTTGAGCCCTCGTTCGCAAGCTTCGCTCCGCTCGCTTGTGGCCGAACGGCCATGGGCCGTTCAAAATAAATGCCGGTACACCTCTTCGACGCGGCTCACGGGTACCACTTCGATATCGAATTTTGCAGCGGCAAGCGATTTCTGGTTGTATTTGCTGACGAAGATGCGCTCGAACCCGAGTTTCTCGGCTTCGGCTATCCGTTGTTCGATACGGTTGACCGCACGGATCTCCCCACTGAGGCCAACTTCGCCGGCAAAACACACCCGGGGCGAGAGCGGCGTATCTTCATAGGAGCTCAGCAGGGCACAGAGGACGGCGAGGTCGATGGAAGGGTCTTCTATTTTGAGTCCGCCTGCGATGTTCAGAAAGACATCTTTCACGCCAAAATGAAAACCACCTCTTTTTTCGAGTACCGCGAGCAGCAGCTGGAGACGGCGGAGATCGAGACCGCTCACCGTTCTTTGCGGTGTTCCGTATACGGATTGCGTCACCAGGGCCTGTACTTCGATAAGCAACGGGCGAAGCCCTTCTATCGTGGCGGCGATGGCGATGCCGCTCAGCGTTTCTTCTTTTTGCGTGATCAGCAGCTCGCTGGGGTTGCTCACGCCGCGCATGCCTTGCTCCGTCATTTCATAGATGCCCAGTTCCGCCGTGCTGCCAAAACGATTTTTCAGGGTCCGAAGGATGCGGTAGGCATAATGCCTGTCGCCTTCGAACTGAAGGACCGTGTCGACCATGTGCTCCAACACTTTTGGGCCTGCGATGCTTCCGTCTTTGGTAATATGTCCTATAAGGAACACGGGAGTATGCGTCTCTTTGGCAAAACGCTGAAATTCGGACGCGCATTCCCTGATCTGGGAGACGCTTCCCGCGGAAGACTCGATGTATGGAGACTGCAGGGTCTGGATCGAATCGACGATCACCAGCTGCGGGCGTAATTTTTTAATCTCCTGGAAAATGATCTGTGTGGACGTCTCTGTGAGCAAGTAGAAGTCATCGTTACGGATATTCAGGCGGTCCGCCCGCATCTTTATCTGTTGCTCGCTTTCCTCGCCGCTTATGTAAAGAGTCCTCACCTTTTGCAGGCGAAGACCATTCTGAAGAAAAAGCGTGCTTTTGCCGATACCGGGTTCCCCCGCGACGAGTACGATGCTGCCGGCAACGATTCCGCCGCCGAGGACGCGATTCAATTCGGGATCGGCGCTGGTGATCCTTCGCTCTTCGGCACTCACCACTTCCTGCAGGGGCATCACCCGATTTTCTTTTTTGTCGCTGCCGCCAAATTTTTTCCACTCGTTCTCCTGGATCTTGTTGTCTTTCGTGATCACTTCTTCTACGAACGTGTTCCATTGTTCGCAGCTTGGGCATTTACCTAACCATTTTGCGCTCTCATATCCGCAATTGCTACAAAAAAATGCTGTCTTGATCTTACTCATGCGCGTAAAGTTAAATGTACGGCAGATGCGTTGTGGAAAAATTAACGCATCTGCCACTGGCTCGGCCCTCGTTCGTTCCTCGCGCTTCGCTTGGGAACATTCGCAACCTTCGCTTTGCTCAGGAACCTCGGGCGGCTCATGATAGCTTATGAGCTTAGCATCGTTCCCTAAATTGGAAAGCGCATGACGAAATGAAAAAAAGGATGAAGAAAAAGTGAAAAGGGGAGGCTCGGTGACGAAAAAAGATCTTGAGGTATATAAAAGTAAAAGGGCCAGCTAAATCGCCAGCCCCTTACTTACTAACCCATTAAATTCTTGCACTAAATTACAAATTAGCGCCACATTGCAAAATAAATTTTTGTGGGTGTGAATAACTTTAGAGGCCATCGGACAGTGCTAAAATCAACTCAAAAAAGCGTCATATCAACCTGATATTCATATCATTGCGGCTGTGTCCGCGACGCCCCTCCCAAGCGGGGAATTTGGTAAAAGATTGAATATTAACAGCACAAAATCCACAAAAATTTTTCTTCAAAAAATTTCCGCGAAAATCCCCATGGCTCAGATTTAAATTTCTATAATGTCACTTTTTGGACGTTTGGAGAGCGGGGTCAAACATAATTCTGCAGACATTTAGACACATACAAGAATAGACACATGTATCCCATTTCAAAATTCCCTAAACAGGTCAGGAACAGGCGATTGATCTCAATTCGACGAAAGATGTCGACAAATAGGTAAAAATTCATATTTGAAATTTTTTTCAAAAAATTTTGCATGAAAAATTAAAGCATAAAACTTTGATTATAAATCGGATGCATATGGGCTAAAAAATAGCAATGATGCGCTCCTGAAAAATTGTCGGAAAGAAATTAAATTCTAATTAAAAAATGAGTAATTTAAATTACCGAAACTGACGTCGGCCTGTTGAGATTGAGTGACCAATAACTGTCTGTTATTCAATTAGTTGAAACGTTAGTTTGAGCGATGGCAAAGCCATAGTGAAAAATAATTATTCACTATTAATAACTACACATGAGAAAACTTCACTGCTTGCTGGTGTGCATGCTCCTGCTCATCGGCGAAGGCCTCCTGGCACAGACGACCATGGAGGTCTCCGGAAAGATCACGGACCCAACCGGAGGGCCCATTCCCAATGCATCGATCAGGATCAAGAGTGGCAGAAGCACATCCGGCACGAGTGCGGATGCCAATGGAGCGTTTACGATCAGGGTAAAGCCAGGCTCCGAATTGATCATCAGCGCCATTGGATATGAGACCAAAGAGGTCAAGATCGGTACCGGCTCCGCATTGATGATCACCCTTAACACCGATTCCAAATCACTGAGTGAAGTCGTTGTAACCGGTACCGGCTTCGCCACCAGCAAGAAAAAGCTGGGGATCTCGGTGGAATCTGTGACCGCCGACAAATTACCACCGGCGCCTACCGCCTCTATCGATCAGGCCCTGATCGGGAAGATCCCCGGCGCACAGATCTCCTCGGTAAGCGGTAACCCCGGTGACCCCGTGAACATCATGCTTCGCGGTATCAACACCCTTCAGAGCGGTACCAAGCCGCTGATCATGGTGGATGGGGTACAGTTGTCGGCCACTGATATCAATTCCCTTGATCTCAGCAATGTCGAACGTGTGGAAGTTGTTCAGGGCGCCGCTTCCGCGTCGCTCTATGGTGCCCAGGGCGCCAATGGCGTTATCCAGATCTTTACCAAGAAAGGAAAACGCGGCATGCCCGTGGTCACTTTCTCCAGCAGTTTTTCCTCCAACGCGTACATCAATGCGGGTCATTTGAAAAAGGCCGATCATCATCCTTTTCTCACCGATGCCAACAACAACCTCATCAATTCCTCGGGGCAGCTTTTGGCTTATGATGATGTGGGTGATATCGAAGGGATCTCTTACACCCATGGCGGTCCTACCCGTTACGCTCTTCTCAATACGCAGAATGTGGCCGACAAACCCTATAATGCCAATCTGAAATATTACGATCATTTCAAACAGGTGTTCCAAACAGGCAGCACGTATAATAACGTCATCAGCGTATCCGGCGGTTCGGATAAAAGCGATTACGATCTTTCCGCGGCCAATAACCACACGATCACGCCGGTGCTTAAATCCGGTTTTCTTGACCGGACCAATCTTACCGCCAACCTCGGTACGGAACTCTTCAAGGGCTTTAAACTGCGTTCGATCACCCAGCTGATCTATACCCGTAATACGATCCCTCCCGGTCTTGGTGGAGCAGGCGGTTACCGTTATGGTACGGGGACCGTGCTCGGCAGCAATGGACAGATCTTTTCTTTCCTGAATACTTCGCCGTTCTTCGATCTCAATTACAAGATGGCGGATGGAACGTCACCCGCTTACCAGGTTGCCGACTTTTTGAGCATCAACGCCTTCAACCCTGTGTACGAGAAAGAGTATGCAAGCAGTATCGACAACAAATATGATATCGTCCAGAATTTCGATGCGGATCTCAAGGTCAACCGGTTCGTAGAACTGGACGCCAAGTATGGGATCAACTATCGCAACGAGAATGCCCGCTGGACCTATCTGAACCAGTCCCTGAATGCAAACTCGAATGCAAATGGCTCCTGGGCCGGTAATTATGCCCCGGATAACACCGGGGAGATCGACAACTGGCAATATGCTACCACATTCCAGAACTTCATCGGCAGCGTGTTCATCCGCACAGACTTTCAAAATGATTTTCATTCGAAGGCGCCGATCACGACGACCACACAGGTTGCGTTCGATTATCGCAAGAATAAGTATACAGAATACGATACCTATGGGTTAGGACTGTCGTTGGCCCCGCCTATCAACATGAGATCCACCAGCAGTCAGGCCGTAGCCTATGATTTCGAGGAACCATTTATCACCTATGGGTATCTCGTTAACCAGGGTATCGACTTCGGCAATTACGGCGGTATTCAGGGCGGTTTCCGCAGTGACTATTCCTCTGCTTTCGGTCAGGGTTCCAAGGCCTTCACTTTTCCGCACGTAAACGGTTATTTCCTGCCCTCCTCGCTTAATTTCTGGAGCAACGGCAAAATGACGGACATTCTTTCCTCCTTTAAGGTCCGTGCGGCCTATGGCGAGGCCGGTATCCAGCCCGGGTATGCGGACCGGTATCCTACGCTGTCTCAGGGTACTGTCGGTACACAGCTCGCATATAGCCTGCAGACTACACTCCGCAATCCTAATCTGAATGTGGAAGTGTCAAAGGAATTTGAGGTCGGTACCGATCTTACATTCCAGGGATTCAATGGCGGCGCCTGGCTAAGAAATATCAACGCGTCGTTCACCTGGTGGCATAAGAAGAGCTCGGACGTTATCTACACGGTCGATTATCCGCTTTCTACCGGTGCTAACGGATTCCTGAACAACGCCTTCGACCTTCATTCCACCGGCTATCAGTTCCAATTGAACCTGCCGATGGTGTCTTCAAAGACCTTTACCTGGAACTTCACGACCAATTTCAGCCATCAGTATTCGATGATCGATAAGGTTCAGGGCGGTCAGGCAATTCCCGTAGGGCCTGTGGATGGGAACAGCCTCTACGTTTATCTTGTGCCGGGGTATCGGATCGGTCAGCTGTATGGATATAAAACGATCCACAGCTTCGATCAAACGTTTCAGGATGGGAAGACCAGGTACTTTCCCAATGGCAGCAATGGTGGTCAATACACCATGGTTAATGGCAATGTCGTAGACACGGCAACGAAAGCCATACAGTTCACCTCCGAAAAATATCCCTTGGGAAACACCGACCCGAAATTCAATATGGCATTTATCAACGAATTTTCTTTTAAGGATTTCCTGACCTTCTCTTTCCAATTCGACTGGATCTATGGTTCCCGAATCTATAGCGAGACCAAGGAATGGATGTACCGCGATGGTATCGATCAGGACTTCGCCAAGCCGGTCACGATCAATGGTCACACAGGCGCCTATACGGCTTACTGGGCCAGTGCCTATTACGCCTTGTTTGGTAGCACGCACGGGTCTGGAAACGAGGCGCCTAAAGATTTCTTCCTCTACGGCGCCAGTTTCCTGAGGTTACGGAACGTCTCTGCCGCACTCGATTTCGCCCGGCTGTATAAGATCCCCTATGTCAAAAAGCTGCAGCTTTATGTATCGGGGCGCAATATCTGGACCAAGACCAAGTATCCCGGTATGGATCCCGAGGCAAGCTCGCTTACGCCAAACAGTGCTTATGAGCGCGGCGTCGACAACAGCTCCATTCCCAACCTCAAGTCCTACCAGGTTGGGTTAAACGTAGGATTCTAATATTATTTGAAGAAAAAATTGAAGATCATGTTTAAAAATAAATTCGCTTATATAGTTTTTATCCTGGCCGGCATCGCGTTGGCGGGGACCTCCTGCAAAAAACAGCTACAGCTGGGTGATCCCAATGACCCACGGCTTCAGACCAATGTTAACAATGAGACCGGTTTGATTGCCCTGGCGATGGGCGGGGTCTATGTCAATGGATTTGAAAATGGCGACGGTTGGCTGGGGAATAGCTATTTCTCCCTGCCGTATGGGTATAAAGAGCTAATGGCCGACAATATCGGCGCCGATGCTTCGAACAACCAGATCACCACCGTGGGTTATCCCACGTATTACATCACCGACGATGGCCAGAAACACCCGGGTGGCTCTACAAACGTCGGGATTTTGCGTACTTACAATATCCTCGGCGGCAGTGGCAATAATCCGTTATACTTCCAATGGCAGAATATGTATGCGTTGAATGCCTCTTGTAACCAGATAGCCCATATCGCACCCACGATAAAGCTTTCAGGGGATGCCACGACGCGTCTCAATACGATCCTGGCCTGGTGTTACTGGTGGAAAGGGTATGCTTATGCGGAGATCGGTTCCATGTATTATTCCGGTATCATCGAAGATGACTCCGGCAGTGTGACCAAAAATCACTATGTTCCAAAGGATTCAATATTGGCCCGCAGCAATTATTATCTGAATCTGTGCGCCACCACGCTTGGCAGTATCAACGCTTCTTCCAGCGATTATGCGACCGTGTTGGGAGAGCTGATCCCCGCCGATTACCAAACCGGACATGGCGGCGTACTAACGCCCACCATGTGGGTCCACAACATCAATTCTTTATTAGCCAGGAATATTATCGCCAATAAACTGGCGCCATTCGTCAATGGGGATCCGAATGCCAGTATCAAAAATGCGTCCACGGGGAATATGACCGCGGCGGATTGGAACCAGGTGCTGACTCTTACGACCAATGGCATCCAGCAGGGTGATTATGTATTTACCTGCCGGTCGGAAGCCGCCAATTCCGTTTTTACCGCCAACACCGGTAATGTCGCGGCCGAAACCACAGGCAACAATATCTCGGCTACCTTCAAGATCAGCGTCCGGTTTGTGGCGAATTTCAAGCCTACCGACAAGAGGCTGGCGCAAAACTTCTGGACGGGAAAAACTTACAACAACCCGTTCTATGGAACGCCGTACGATATCACGGATAGTCTCGATCCAACCGTCACGGGTGTCGCTATACTGGGTAACAAGCTGGTGGGTCAATACGAGGTTTATATCGGCCCCAGCTACGAAGAGAATGCGCTCATGGCGGCGGAGGCTAATATCCGATTAGGCAATACCGATATCGGGTTGCAACTGGTGGATATGGTCAGAGACTATCAGGGTGCAGGTGTGGCCCATGTCTCGGGCACCGGCTTGTCCGAGGCTGCCGCCATGCAGGAGCTGGTGAGTGAAACGAGGGTATCGCTTTTTGGCCGCGGCGTTTCCTGGTATAATGTCCGTCGCTGGGGTTGGACCTATGATATCGCCAACGGCGGCGGCGCCTACGGCCAGAAGCTGTACAATGCGGACGGTAGCTGGGATACCAATGTAACCGTGGACTACAATTTCATGGACTATTGGGATCTTCCGGCCGATGAAACGGTTCTCAACCCGCCGGGAGCGGGCAGCGCTCCGGTGAAGAATCCCAATTTCTAAAATTCAGTCATATGCGACCGCTTCTTCTAACGATGATACTTGCGGCGGGAATAGCCGGCGCCGGCTATGCGCAGGGTGGGTTTGTGCAGTCAGCCGGTGCATCAATTGGCTACAATGTGTTCGACAAGGACGGGAAGACATTTGTAAACCCCGCACCGGATGTCACCGGCTCACCTTTCTACAAGGATGATTGGCGCCTCGGACAGTTAATCCTGAACGACAACCGGAAATATGACAGCGTCAGGGTTCGGTTAAACCTTTCGTCTCAAGAGGTACATATCCTGGACAGGAACAACACGGAGATCGCGCTGGCCAGAGGATACATCAAAGAGGTTCTATGGCCACATTACAGTGAGACCCGTTTCCAGAATGGATTTCCGCCGGTGGACAACCAGGAAGCCACTAGTTTTTACGCGGTCCTTTCCGAGGGAAAGCGCTGGTTGCTGCAATCGATCCGCAAGGTGATCACGGAACGCAAGGATGATCTGTCGGGAGAGGTCAGTCGGGAGTATACAACCTATGAAGATGATTATATCTATGATGGGAAGACCATGCTGCGGGTAAAAAAGGACAAGGCGTTCCTGCTCGCCGCGCTGAACGATAAAAAGGAGCTGGTCACCTCCTTCATCGACTCCCATAAGCTGAAGATCAAGTCGGCCGGCGAGGTCAAACAAGTCGTCGACTATTACAATATGCTCCCCTGAGCAAATGATGTGTGACTCAATGTTGACAGTGAAAGACGGCCCCGGTTTCTACCGGGGCCCATTGTTTTGGCGCGCTTGGGATCGTTGAGTGCGCAGGTCGCTGCTGCGCGCCAAAACAATGGGACTTCGCCCATAACCTTCGTCTCACTCCACCGGAGCGAAACTCGGTTACGTCGCGACAAAGGGGTGGTCCCCCTTTGTAATCCCCCCGGGTCGCTGCCCGGCTAGAGTTTAATCTCGTCTTCCTGTTTGTCGAAGAAATGAAATTCGGTGAGATGATAATTCGTGTTGGCGCGGATGCGGATCTTTTGTTTGTATTTCCAACGCCAATGCCACTGACGGCTGCCGATGCCCAGGAAACCTCCTTTGGTAAGATAGGCGTGCATAATGGGGTGCACCGCCAGGATGAGATCCTTGTGCTGGTGGTTGATGAGATAGCTGAGATTCTTTTCGATCTCGTCTTCGAGGATCAGCGCGGAAGAGATCTTACCGGTCCCGTTACAGGTAGGGCAGACCTCCTGGGTGTTGATCGTCACTTCCGGCTTCATACGCTGCCGGGTGATCTGCATCAGCCCGAACTTGGAGATGGGCAGCACGGCGTGTTTGGCCCGATCCGTGCGCATGAAATTCTCCATGGCCTCGATGAGCTTGCGTTTGTTATCGGGTAATTTCATGTCGATGAAATCCACCACGATAATACCGCCGAGGTCCCGGAGCCGGAGTTGCCGTGCGATCTCTTCGGCGGCTTCCATGTTCGTCTCCAGGGCATTTTGCTCCTGGTTATTGCTGACGCTTTTATAGCCGCTGTTGACGTCTATGACGTGCAGCGCTTCGGTATGCTCGATAATAAGATAGGCGCCACTGGGCAGGTTCACCGTTTTCCCAAACGCGGCCTTTACCTGCTTGGTCACGCTGAATTGGTCGAAGATCGGCGAACCATTGTGATAATAAGATACGATGTCGATCTTGTCCGGAGCTATCCGCTGGATATAGCTTTTGGTATCGTTGAAGATATTCCGGTCGTTGATCACGATCTTATTGAAGTCTTCGTTGAGGAGATCGCGGAGCATGCTGGTAGTCTTCGTCTGCTCGCTGAGGATCTTGGCAGGGGCTACGGCTCCTTTGAGATTATTCTGGATCGTCTTCCAGGTAGCCACCAGTTCCGTGAGGTCTTCGTGCAGCTCGGCCGTGTTCTTTCCTTCGGCCGCCGTGCGTACGATGACCCCGAAATTCTTAGACTTGATCGCCTCTACAATTTTCTGCAGCCGTTTGCGCTCTTCCGAGGAATGGATCTTGCGGGAAACGGCAACGATATCGTTAAATGGCGTGATGACTACGAAACGGCCCGGCAGAGAGATCTCGCAACTCAACCTGGGGCCCTTTGCGGCTATCGGTTCTTTAAGGATCTGAACGAGAATATGCGGTTTACCATTCAGCACCTCGTTTATCTTACCCGTCTTGATGATCTCGGGTTCAACTTGAAAGGTGCCGAAATCGAAACCACCCGGGGTATTGTCGTTCATAGCCTGCTGAGTGAATTTCAGCAGGCTGCGGGCGTACGGGCTGAGATCGGTATAATGGAGAAAAGCATCCTTTTCGAATCCTACATCCACGAATGCGGCATTTAACCCGGGAATAAGCTTTTTAACCTTTCCCAGGTATAAATCACCTACCGCAAAGCTGGCGTCAGCCTTTTCATGGTGTAGTTCTACCAGTTTTTTATCTTCCAGCAGAGCTATTTCAACACCTTGCGGGGTCGCGTTTATGATAAGTTCCTTATTCAAGCGTATCGAGCGTTTTCCATCTTCTTCTTCAAACCTTCCTCCTCTCTTACGACTACTTATTCTTCTTCTTATGGCGATTCTTTCTCAAACGTTTCTTACGCTTATGCGTCGCAATTTTATGACGCTTACGCTTTTTACCACAAGGCATACTCAATACAATTATTAGTTAACAAAATAGATTACCACTTTTTTTACCGCAAGGACTGGATACGCTGGTCGATCTCCTTCAACATTTCCGCTTGATGTCCCTCCCCGCCCAGCTGTTTTTTCGCGGCTTCGTACCAATTAATAGCATCCGGTTTATCCCCCTTTTGCTGGTAAACCTCGGCTAGCAGGAGTATCGCTTCGATATTGGCAGGTTGATGTCGAACAACAGTTGTCAAACGTTCAATAGCTTTATCGTACTGCCCCGATTCCAGACCTCCCCATCCCAGCATCAGCTGAGCATACATATTGGTCGAGTCCCTGCGGGCTACTTCCAGGATCCGCTGTATACCTTGCATCACTTCCATAGGGTTACCAGCCTGACTTCCAAAAATATAGCTGGCGCCCAATCCCACTTTCGATGAATCGTTATTTGGATTCAGCTCTAAGGCCTTTTCAAACAACTCCTTAGCGTTGGTGGCCATCCAGCTGTTTAAAGTTGGAGCATCCTGCCCGCGTAAGCTCTGCAAAAATAATTGGGCAGCAAAGGTGAGCTTTTTTTCGGACTTTTCCAATTTAGCGGCTTCACCCATATAATAGGCGTACAATACAAAGCCGTCACTGACCGAATCCTTCCAGAATTCAGCCAGCTGCTGGTCGACCTTTAATTGCTGCGCCCGCACATCTCCCCTGATAACGGACTGTTGCAGCCCATTTACATAAGATTGCTGTGCAGGAGTCAAACGGGCTTGGGCAGCCTGTAGAATTTCCTGTAAACCAACTGATTTACCAAGTGGAGCTCCCGCCGCGCCGGCCATATCGGCGCCCGGTGTCTTGTGTGGAGGAACAGTTTGTCCAAAAAAATACAAAAGGAGCAGTACTAGCACCCCGGTGCCTGCTACCAGATATTGCTGTCTCTTCATGCTGATAGTTAGAGACGCAAAATTACATCTCTTCGTCCGGGTTTGGCTGATCTTCCTTCACCGCCTGCAATTTTTTTACTTCTGCAACAAATTCTTTAGCAGGTTTGAATGCAGGAATAAAATGCTCGGGGATGTGTACAGCCACATTCTTTTTTATATTCCGCCCTATCTTAGCAGCCCTTTTCTTAGTGATAAAACTACCAAACCCACGGATATAAATATTTTCTCCCTGGGAGAGAGTTTCTTTCACTTCTTTGAACATAGTCTCAAGCGTCACTAAGACGTCGACTTTAGGTATACCTGTTTTTTCCGATATTTGGTTAACAAGGTCCGCCTTTCTCATGGGGATTAAGTTTTATAAGTTTCTGATTTTAAATATATAACAAAATAATTAATTCACAACTCATTAGCCCTGAAATTACTTTTCGGGTATCAAAATACTGGATTTCATTTATTTGTGCAAGAAATCTCTAAAATATTGATTGTGAATTTTATTTATCATAAATCGCGCCAGAATGTCGCTTAAAAAACCCGATTTTACGCATATTTTGCTAAAATGGCATAAGGCGGAAAATGATCGGAAGATGCCGTGGAAGGGGGAAAAGAATCCCTACAGGATCTGGTTGAGTGAGGTAATTCTTCAGCAAACGCGGGTCGATCAGGGTTGGGCGTATTATGAAAAATTTCTCGAAGCCTTTCCTACTGTACGGGATCTTGCACATGCTCCGGAACAAAAAGTCTTTAAACTTTGGGAAGGTCTCGGGTATTATAATCGTTGTCGTAATCTCATTGCAACGGCGAAAAAGATTGATGCAGAATACAATGGAGAATTTCCTTCTACCTACGAGGAAATACTTGCGCTCAAAGGTATCGGGCCTTACACAGCCGCAGCAATCGCTTCTTTTGCATTTCGGTTGCCGCATGCGGTAGTAGACGGTAATGTCACCCGCGTTCTTTCCCGTTACTATGGCGATTTTACACCCATCGATTCGACGGCGGGAAAAAAATTATATGCGCATCTTGCGGATGCGTTGCTGGATCGCGAGCAGGCAGATCTTTATAACCAGGCCATTATGGATTTTGGCGCTACGGTGTGTCTGCCGCGAAACCCGCTTTGCACGGACTGTGTGCAACGCAACGGATGCCAGGCGCAGCAAAAGGATCTTACCACGCAACTGCCTGTAAAAGAAAAGAGCATCCGTAAAAAACATCGATGGTTCTATTATTTTCTGATAGAAACTACTGATGACAAAGTCTATATCCGGCAGCGTGGGGCTAAGGACATATGGGCAGGCCTGTACGAATTCATGTTGCATGAGACCGATGAGCCGCTTTACTTCGACAAAGGCGATGTCCCCAAATCGGCAGTGGTCCGCCAACTCTTTGGAAGGCAATCACTCACAGTCAAGTATATCTCCCGGGTTTACCGCCAGGAATTGAGTCACCAAACGATACAGGGACAGTTCATAACGGTCCGGTTGCGCGGAAAAACGCCCGCATTCGAGGGCTACCGGCTTGTCGGCCGGGAACAATTGACCGATTACCCGTTTCCGAAGTTCATCAATGGCTGGCTGCAGGATCCGACACCGGCACAAACCTTGTTTTAACCTATGAGAGCCAATGGAAAAATTTATCTTTTTGGCTGAAAAAAGCTAATTTTAATCGGCGCTGAATTCCAAAAGACGATTTGTAAACATATCAAAAATTGATGTATGAGAGGCGTAAATAGGGTGATGCTTATAGGTAATTTAGGAAAGGACCCTGACGTACAATATTTGGAGGGGAATATCGCCGTTGCAAAATTTTCTTTGGCAACTACGGAGACGTTTAAGGACCGGGCGGGGAAATTGATCTCTCAAACGGAATGGCATACGGTGGTTTTATGGAGAGGCCTGGCCGAGCTTGCACAAAAATACCTCCACAAGGGGAGTCTGGTCTATATCGAGGGACGCCTGAGGACCCGGAGCTGGGAGGACAAGGAGGGGAACAAGAAATTCGCTACCGAAGTAGTAGGCGATAACCTTATCATGCTGGATAAACGTACCGATGGACCGTCCCATCCTCCCATCCATCACAACGAAGGGATGGAGGGCATGGGTGGAATCCCGGGAACTGACGCCGCTCCCCTTGGCGAACCCTCCGAAGACCTGCCGTTTTAATGAATTGCTGAACGGCCTCTGGCCGTTCGTCCGAAGGACAGAAATTATTCACGAAACCTGATCGAATTTGGAGCTTCCTTTGTCGCTTTTACTCATCAATCCCCAGGCTACTACTGTCCTGGCTATTGTGATCCTTTTTCTCTTATTGCTCTCTTTTGTCCTCTCGGGTTCCGAGGTGGCTTTTTTTTCGCTTACCTATAAGGATATCAATATCCTGAAGACCAAACAGGATGCTTCCTGGCGGCGGATCGTTTCCCTGCTCGAGGATCCCAAGACATTGCTGGCCTCCATGCTGATCGCGAACAGCATCATAAATATCGCCATCATCATCCTCGCCAATTTCCTTATCGACGAGATGCTCCTGCTGAAACAGGGGTTCTGGCTCTTTGAATTCATCATTAAATGGATCCTCATAGGCTTTGTGATGCTTCTTTTCGGCCAGGTCATGCCAAAGATCTGGGCCACGCAAAACAACCTGCAATTCGCTTATTATACGTCTGGCGTTGTAGAGCTCGTCCATCTGTTGTTCCGCCGGGTCAGCGGCTGGGCAGTGACCCAGAGTGAGAACCTGGAGCGGATGTTCGGTCAGCAAAAGGCGGGTCTGATCATCGACAGACAGATCGAACTATCCATCCGTAAGGAAGGGTCCGAAGACGAGCGGAACATCCTCAAGGGCATCGCCAAATTTGGAAGTATCACCGTGCGCCAGGTCATGCGCGCCCGCCTGGAGGTCTGCGGCGCGAGCTATGACCTGAGTTTCGCGGAGCTAAAACAACGGATAGAGGAACTGCATTATTCGCGGCTTCCGGTTTACAAAAGTAGTCTCGACGAACTAGCCGGCATGATCCACTCGAGGGATCTGATCCGGTATCTTACAGAACCGGATAACTTCGACTGGCACAGCTTGTTGCGCCCGATCTATTTTGTTCATGAACACAAACTCATCGAGGACCTGCTACAGGAGTTCCAGAGTAAAAAGATCCATTTTGCGGTAGTCGTCGATGAGTTCGGCGGAACCAGCGGCATCGTCACGCTGGAGGACATCCTGGAAGAGGTCATCGGCGATATCCGTGATGAGTTCGACGAAGAGGAGACAGCGGGCGCACGGCTGGACGACGGCAGCTTTGTGTTCGAAGGCCGGACCATGCTTCACGATGTCTGCAAGGCCATGAACCTGTCCGTCGATACCTTCGACAAGGTCAAGGGAGACAGCGACAGCCTCGCGGGTCTCATTCTCGAACTATCCGGGGATATACCCAAGGTGAATGATATCATCCGCACCGGCGATTTTGAATTCACGGTAATCGATGCCGACCCCAGCCGGATAAAAAAAGTAAAAGTGGCCATCCGGCCGCAACCCTAAAAATTTAAGCTCTGATGTCCTATTTTCGTTTTTCGATAGTATGTCTTCTCTTCCTTTCCTGCAACAGCGTCTATACGCCCAAACGGCGGGGGTACTTCAGGATCGATTTTCCCAAACATGAATATCAAACCTTTAACCAGCCGGGTTTCCCGTATACCTTCGAATATCCCGTGTATGCCAACATCGTCAGGGACAGCAGCTTCTTCGATACAGTACCCGAGAATCCTTACTGGATCAATATCGATTTTCCGCGTTTCAACGGCCGTATCTATATCAGCTATAAGGCCATAGGACCCAACTCGTTCGAAAAGTTGCGCAACGATGCCTTCGAGATGACCTTCAAACACTCGGTCAAGGCGAGTTCCATCGATCAAACCGTCATCCAGACCCCAAACGGGATCGGCGGCATCTATTTCAATGTCGGCGGCAATGCTGCCACGGCTAACCAGTTCTTTCTCAGCGATACCACGAAACATTTTCTTCGTGGCGCTTTGTATTTCAACGCCACGCCCAACGAAGATTCCCTGGCCATCGTCAATCAATTCCTCGAAAAGGACATGTGGCATCTGATCAACACATTCAAATGGCGGAATACCGGGCCCACGGGCGCAGCCCAGCCGCGCAAATGACGTATATTTGACGAACGGGCCGAAGGCCCATAATTAGCCATGATTGCAATTGATAATATCTTAGTTAGTGACGAAGTGATCAAAGCGCAATTCGTCTGCGATCTGCTCAAATGCAAGGGTGGATGTTGCGAAGACGGCGATGCCGGCGCCCCGCTCGAAAAAGAGGAGCTGGACCGGCTCAACGAGGTCTATGACACCGTAAAGCCCTATCTCACCCCCGCAGGAGTCAAGGAGATCGAGAAGAATGGTCGCTATCAATACGACCGGGAGTTTGGTTGGGTTACGCCTACCATCGAAGGAAAGATGTGCGCTTACGGTTTCAAGGATAGCAAGGGCATCATAAAATGCGGTATCGAGCAGGCTTATTACGATGGGAAGATCTCCTGGAAAAAGCCGATAAGCTGCCATCTCTACCCGATCAAGACCGGGAAGACCAGGGCGGGAGAGGTCGTGAACTATGAGCCTCGCGAAACGCTGTGTCATCCGGGCTGTGTACAAGGTAAAAAGCTGCAAGTCCCGGTTTATCTTTTTCTAAAAGAAGCGCTTATCCGTAAGTACGGCGAGGAATTCTACAACGTGCTTAACAAGGTGGCGGAAACTTATTTTGCAGAAAAGGCTCAAAAGAAAAAATCATGACAGATACCGCTGCCAGTTTCATTGCCCGTAGCACCGTCAAGGCGGAGGACATGGACCATCGTAAGAAGATCAATTTCAATATCGGCAGATATAATACCGCGGTGCCACAAGGTAAACAGCAGTTTGCCGAGCTCAACATGGCGCGCGAACGGGCAAAGAACATTAAGTGGCGGGCCCTCGAGACACTGGATCAGCAGCTGGAAGATTTCGAGTCCGCCTTCACTAAAAGGGGCGGCAGGGTCATCTGGGCGGAGAATAGCAAGCAGGCCTTGCAGGAGATCCTCATCATCTGCAAGGAAAAACGATGCAAAACGGTCGTCAAGAGCAAAAGCATGGTCACCGAGGAGATCAAGCTCAACAAATTCCTCGAAGAGAATGGGATCGAAAGCGTGGAGACCGATCTGGGCGAATATATCCAGCAGCTCGATGGCGAGCCGCCCTATCATATCGTTACGCCGGCTATGCATAAAAGCAAAGAAGACGTCGCCAAATTGTTCTACGAGAAACTACATACCCGACCCGGACTCACGCCCGAGCAGCTTACCCTCGTAGCACGCGAAAAGCTTAGAAAGAAATACGTACAGGCGGAGATCGGTATCACCGGCGCGAATTTCATCATCTCCGACATCGGCGGCATTGCCATTACCGAGAACGAGGGCAACGCGCGGTTAAGCGCGTCCTTCCCCAAGACGCATATCGCGATCGTGGGGCTGGAGAAGGTGATCCCGTCGATGACGGACCTGGGTTTGTTCTGGCCGCTGCTGGCTACGTATGGTACCGGTCAGCGCGTGACTGTATACAACACGATCATCACCGGACCGCGTCAGACCGGCGAACCGGATGGCCCGGACGAGATGATCCTCATCCTGCTCGACAACGGCCGCACCAATATTCTCGCCAATGCCAAGGCCCGCGAGAGCCTTTATTGTATCCGTTGCGGCGCCTGTCTCAACGCTTGTCCCATCTACAAGAATATAGGCGGTCACAGCTATGGGACGACCTATAGCGGACCCATCGGCTCGGTGATCACCCCGCTTCTCAAAGACATGGGTGAATGGAAACACCTGAGCTATGCTTCCTCGCTTTGCGGCAATTGCACCGAGGTTTGTTCGGTGAAGATCAACCTGCACGAATTACTGTTGGACAATCGGCACGAAGCCGTCGAAGACGGTTATGCCACCTTGTCGGAGAAACTGGCGTGGAAGGTCTGGCGAAAGGCAAGCATGAATCGCAATATGATGAACATGGGCAATGCCCGGCTCAAGAACTGGATGGTGAACAAGGCATTCAAGGCCTGGACGGTCCACCGCGAAGAGCTGGACTTTGCCCCGAAGACGTTCAATCAACGCTGGAAGGCCGAACGCGGTTCCTGAGCATGATCCTGTACTGCCCCCATATCACACCGCGATTACGGTATATCGCAGGTTTTTGCGGTACGGAGCTTTTTGATGAGCCCGTCCGGCTGACATCGGACAAAAAGGAATTACTTGCCTTCGATGGACCCCGGATCAACTATTCCGCCGAACCCATCGAAGACGTCTTTTCCATCGTTCCCGCCGGGTTGCTTTTTGAAACGGGGATCACGCCACAAGTCATTAGCTGTGTCGAAGTCGACGGCCGCAAGATATTCTATACTACGGATGGCGACTTCCCCTTCGACATCTTTTCCGCCGCGTTTTATCTGATAAGTCGCTACGAAGAATATCTGCCGCATCACAAAGATGTCTATGGCCGCTATGCACATATCCAGAGTCTGGCCTTCAGGGAAGGCTTTCTGGACATCCCGCTCGTCAACTATTGGCTGCGGGCCTTGAGGGCGGCCCTGGATCACTACTATCCCGGCACCCGCTTTCGCTATCCTGCGTTCAAATTCATTCCCACTTACGATATCGATTCGGCATTTTCCTTTCTGCATAAGGAATGGTGGCGAAATCTCGGCGGCGCGTTGAAAGCCTTCGGGCGCGGACATTGGGGCGCCCTTGCCGAACGGATCGCGGTATTGCGGCGGAAACGGCCGGATCCATTTGATGCCTATGAATGGCTGGACTCGCTGCATTTGTATTGCCGTCTCAGACCCTATTACTTTTTCCTGGTGGCGGCCCGTTGTAAAGGAGTGGACAGGAATCTGCCACTTGCTTCGGCAGGTTTCCGGGAACTGATCCAATACCACGCGACCGGTTATCGGCTGGGTATCCATCCTTCCTGGCAAAGCGGTGACGACGAGAAACTGCTGCAAGAAGAGATCGAATGGCTGGAGGTGATCGGCGGACAGCGCATCAACCGTAGCCGGCAGCATTTTATCCGGTTTACATTACCGGAGACTTACCGGCGATTGCTGCGTCATGGGGTCGACCGGGATTTCTCGATGGGTTATGGCTCGATCAATGGTTTCCGTGCCTCGGTGGCTTCTTCTTTCTACTGGTATGATCTGACGAAGGAGGAGGCGACACAGCTACGCATTTTTCCCTTTTGTTTCATGGATGCCAACGCTTTTTACGAACAGCATTTTAGCGCGGCCCGGGCGATGTCGGAGCTGCTGCATTATTACCGGCATATCAGAAAGGTCAATGGCCTGATGATCACCATCTGGCACAACAGCTTTCTGGGCGCCGATCCCGAATATGCCGGATGGCGCGAGGTATATGAAACTTTTCTCAAGGAAGAGGTATTCTGGACGCCTTAATGTTTGAAATGCCGCATTCCCGTGATGACCATGGCCAGCTTATGCTCCACACAGTAGTCGATCGAGTCCTTATCACGGATGGAACCGCCGGGCTGGATAAAGGCCGTTATACCCGCCGCATGCGCGATCTGTACCGAATCATTAAATGGGAAAAAGGCATCACTGGCCAGGACGGCGCCTTTGAGATCGAAATTGAACTGGGCGGCTTTTGCGATGGCCTGGCGTACGGAATCTATCCGGCTGGTCTGGCCGCAACCTTTGCCTACCAGGCGAAGGTCTTTGATCAAGGCGATGGCGTTCGATTTCAGATGTTTGCAGACAATGTTTGCAAAGGCCAGGTCCTTCTTTTCCGCCTCGGTCGACGGCCTGCCGCCGACCTCCTTCCATTCGCTGTAATTGCCCTGGTCCGTTTGCTGTTGCAAGACCCCGTTGAGGAGGGAACGGTACTGGCTGCCGCTGCCGATCGCTGACTTCTGCACTAGCAGGATGCGGTTCTTTTTTGACTTGAGGACAGTCAGCGCATCGGCATCGAATGCTGGCGCGATCAGTACTTCGAAGAATATTTCATTGATGGCTTCGGCCGTGGCCTTGTCCACCGGTTTGTTACAGGAGATGACACCACCAAAGGCGCTTTCGGGATCGGCGGCCAGCGCGGCATCCCACGCGTCTTTCAGGGCAGGGCGAACCGCGATGCCACAGGGATTGGTGTGTTTGATGATGGCGAATACGGCGTCGTTACCGATAGTCCCGGCGAATTCCTGCGTAAGCTGCACCGCGGCATCGACATCCACCAGGTTGTTATAAGAAAGTTCCTTGCCATTGACCTGCTCGAAGATGTCTTCCAGGCGGCCATAGAAACGGGCGCCCTGATGCGGGTTTTCGCCATAACGCATCGACTTCGGCGAAGGGATGGATTCCAGGAAAAAGTCATTTCCTTCCGGGCTGAAATACTCCGCGATCACCACGTCGTAGTGGGCACAGACCTCGAATGCCTTAGCGGCAAGCATCCTGCGCTCGTCGAGCGATGTCTCGCCATTTTGTTCACCCAGCGTCTTCTCGAGCCAGGAATATTCCGTTTTGGAGGCGATCACAGCGACATCTTTGTGGTTCTTCGCCGCGGCGCGGATCATGGAAGGGCCACCCACGTCTATCTTTTCGATGATGGCTTTGTCGTCTTTTGTATTGGCTACCGTTTCCTCGAAGGGATAGAGGTCGACGATCACGAGGTCTATCTCGGGGATGTGATACCTGGACATCTCCTCTACATCGGTAGGATTATCTCTTCTACCGAGGATACCACCAAAAACGGAGGGGTGCAAGGTCTTGACCCTGCCGCCGAGGATGGAGGGATAGGTGGTAAGGCTTTCCACGGGGACACAGGGCAGACCCAGGGACTCGATGAATTGCTGGGTTCCTCCGGTTGAAAATATGGTTACCCCTAGCTGATGTAGTTTTTTTACGATCGGCTCCAGGCCATCCTTGTAAAAAACGGAGATGAGAGCAGACTTTATCTTCTTGTTCATAACGACGCTCCATAGCTACTTTCATTTTTTTGCCATGGAGTGCGAAAGTACGAAAATGGTCACCAATGGTCGTCATTGGCCATGAAAAAACCGGCCTTAGGACCGGTTTTAGCGCTTTTGAATGGTAACAGCAGGTAAGCCACCGAGGTTTTCTCATGCGCACTAAATACAATACGCATACGTTTTATATCTTGATAGTATAACATCAGCATACATACCCATACACGCGTTGGAAAAAAACAGGATAAGGTGTTAATGGTTATGTATGCTGCTGCTAACTAAGCAATTCATTTTCAGGTCCTGGTGGAGCTAATTTTTAACGGATATCAAAAATTAAAAACGGGACAATAGGCAACCTCTCCATCTAAATGTCCAACTAATATTTTAAACCAGGGAAAATGCCGGTTGAAAAATGACCCGTATTTTTTTTGCGTAAAACACGCAAAAAACACCTGCGTATCTCACCTAGTCTAGCCACGTTGTTTTGCTGTTTTTTTATTGCGTAAAAAGCGTTTTTTTTGTCATATTTAACTCCTGATTGTTTGATCTGCTTTATTTTACGGATAATATTAAATTGTAATTAGGTGATTTATAGTTCCTTGTGTTCGAGTTTTGATAATCTTGGGGAATACTTTTACAAAAGCAAATTATTCTTCAACATTCTAAAAACAGTCAGCTATGAACACTATTACAGAAAAATCCGTAAATGCCCGGAGCCATGTAGGTAAAAACGAAAAAAACGCCTTGACCTCCGCTTACAAACAACAGCGTTGGGCAGCCAACACCGAGCGTCTTGGCCGGGCAGATTCTCTGAGCATTTGGTACACGGTAGAAGAACTGGAAAACTTCCTGAACGAGGTTAAGGAAAATGGCGGAAACGGCGTTCGCATCCATTTCGGCGTATTCCCCGAAGGTTATCGCAAACCCGAACTGGTAGGCATGCAAACTGTCGTAATGGTTGCCAATCGTAGCAAAGATGGTTCCCTGGAAAATGCCAAGGAACTGCTGATTAACAAGAACGGCAAAACGGATATCCTGGCCGTCGACGGCCCTATCCCCTGCCCGCCTTACTGTGGTCTCGGTTTTGGATCCCCTTCCTCCCTTGGTCAATCCACGATCATTATGCGTGATGACAGCATGGAAGTGATTTAGGACAGATAACTGTTAATCCTTAATAAGCAAAAGGCCCTCCGCCACCCGGAGGGCCTTTTCTATGAAAACAGCCGAATATCTGCTATCTTGCTGGTCATGGGATCATATCTAGGAGAGCACTTATATTATTTTTCGCCCATTTTTGCGGCTATCGCATTCCTGGCAAGCCTGACTATTTTTAGGGGCAGGAAGAATCCCAGGTATTTGAAGACTTTTTCGTTTTTTCTCCTTATCAACCTGATCACAGATACAATATCTGCTATCCAGGATGCCAAAGTGATCAATAACCTGCTTTTTGTCAATCTGGTCACGGTCTTCGACGTCTCGTTCTATTGCTATTTTATCCGGGAGATCGTCCGGAGTAAAACGGCTAAAAGGATCTTACTATATTGTCTGATCATCTACCCGGCGATCTTCCTGATCAATACCCTGTTGATCCAGGGGTCGGTGGTCTTTCATTCGATGACATATGCCCTGGGTTGCCTGCTGATCGTCCTGTCCTGCATTTATTATTTTTGGGAATTGTTCCAGCAACCGGATTCGGTGAATCTCAGCCGGCAGCCGGCTTTCTGGATTTCCAGTGGTTTGCTGTTCTATTACGCCTGTACTTTTCCATTTTATGGAACGACCAACCTTGTCAGGGCGTTGCCAAAAGTGATTTTGAGGAATTTACTCCTGATATTTGTGTTATTGAATATCTTGCAATATTTATCGTTCACTATCGCCTTTTTATGCCGGCTGAGAACCAGGAAATCTATGTCATCATACTAATTGCAGTTGCGCTGGCCTTCCTGCTAGTCGGCTTCATCGTCTCTATGCTCTTTCTCTACCAGCGCAGGCAGCACCGCCAGGAGCAACAGCTGGCCCGGATGAAAGATCAGTACCAGCAAGAGCTTCTCCGCTCCCAGTTAGAGATACAGGAAACCACCTTCAAGACCATCGCCCAGGAACTGCATGATAATATCGGTCAGGTCCTTTCGGTCGTCAAGCTTTCCCTGTCTATTCTTCCGCTGGAGAAAGACCACCCGGCCTATGAAAGCGTGCAGACCAGCAGGCAAATGCTGAACAAAGTGATCTTCGACATGGGTAATCTCACGAAGAGTATGCACACGGATCGGATCACGCAGATCGGCTTTTTAGAGGCCATCCGGTTCGATCTGGACAGTCTTCAGCGCACGGGCTTGCTGCAGGTAAGCTTTGCCGTCGAAGGTGAGGAGTACAAACTTGAAGATCAGCGCTCTATATTCCTATATCGCATGTTCCAGGAGATGATGAACAATATTTTAAAACATTCCAGGGCCACTCACGTAAATATTGCGGTTAATTACTCAATTGATAATAAATTTGTTCTGAAAGTCGAGGACAATGGGGTCGGGTTTGACATCGAAAAAAAGCGAACTCAGGCGTCCTCTTCCAGTGGTATTGGCCTGAAAAGTATGACAAACCGTGCCTCCCTGATCGGCGCTCAAATCACTGTTCACAGCACTCCGGGCGAGGGAACATCCATCAAAGTGGAGTTGCCCCTGGATAAGTAGAATTTATAATTTGATATGGGAGCAGCAACAAAGAAAATAGAGGTAGGCATTGTAGATGATCACAGTCTATTACGGAAGGCTCTGGCAAAGCTCATCGGATCCTTTGAGAATTACAGTGTCTTGTTCGAAGGTGACAATGGAAAGGATCTAAAGAACAAGATCACCCAATATATTATTCCGGATATTGTTCTGCTGGATGTCAATATGCCGGATATGGACGGTTATGAGACCGTGCGCTGGCTGCATAAGAACTATCCCCAGATCAAGGTACTGGCGCTCTCCATGTTCAGCGATGAAAATACAATCATCCGCATGCTGCGGCTGGGCGCCAAAGGCTATATCCTGAAAAATATCGAACCGGAAGAGCTCAAGCTGGCGCTGGATTCGATCATGAAAAAGGATTTCTATCTCTCTGAATATATCTCGGGCAAGATCATCAGCGGTCTGCATAAAGACCTGGGCAACCCTGAGGATCCCATCGTTCTCGGTGACAAGGAAAAAGAGTTCCTGCGGATGGTTTGCTCCGAAATGTCCTATAAGGACATCGCCGATAAACTGTTCATTAGCCCCCGCACCGTGGATAATTACCGGAACACCCTGTTCGAAAAACTCAAGGTCCGCACAAGGGTGGGGCTCGTGATGTTCGCCATTAAGAATGGGCTGGTTGAGATATAGTCTTTTTGCGTATTCCCTTCGTCAGCCCCAGCAGTAGCACCGGCAAGAATACCAGGTTGGTTATCGTGGCGATCACCAGGGTGAGCGAGGTCAGCCAGCCGAGTGCGAGTATCCCCCCAAAATCACTGAAACAAAAGATCACGAAACCCGCGGTAAGCACCAGCGAGGTGTAGAGGATACTGATCCCTGTGGTATTAATGGTGTCGACCACGGCGGTCTCCCCTGCTTGCGGTGCAACCTGTCTGTAGTTTACAAGGAAACGGATGGTGATATCGATGGCGATGCCCAGCGCGATGCTGAACACGATCACCGTCGATGGCCGCAGGCGGACGCCCGCCCAGCCCATGATGCCTGCGGTAATGATCAGCGGGATGATGTTGGGGGCCAGCGAGCAGATCAGGATGCGGATGCTTCGGAACAGGAAGAGCATACAGGCGGCGATCAGCACGAAGGCCCACATGATGCTATCTTTGAGACCTTTGATGATAAAGCTGCTGCCTTCCAGATAGGTCACGCTGGTGCCCGTGAATTCCACCCGCGTGTGGGCCGAGTCGAATAGTTCATCCGTTTTCTTTTTGAGATCGTCGAGCACTACGGGCAGCCGTTTGCTGCCGATATCAGCCATGTTCACGCTTACTCGGAACTCCTGCTGGTTGCTATCCACGAAACTGTGGAGCAGTTTTGACAACGTATTGTTCTTAGCTCCCGGCTGCGCCTTTGCGTCGAGACTTACATAGGAAGACATCAGGGCGATATCCGCCTGGTTCGGGATATCGTAATTGCTGCTGTCCCCGCCATAATAGGATTGGCGTAAAAACTTGAGGAATTCCGGTAAACTCAGCGGCCTCGCCATCTCAGGCTGTGCGGCGATGTATTTGCTCAGCACATCGATACTGTCAAGCAATTTGGTGGGCGCCGCCCGCCATCCTTTTTTTCTCTTCGTATCGATCACGATCTCCAGCGGCATGACGCCTTTGAAATTCTTTTCGAAGAATTTGAGATCGGTAAAGAGCCGGTCTTTTTGCGGGAGATCGTCTACGATAAATCCTTCGGACCGTAACCGGAACATCCCGGCTACCGACAATATCAGGATCAGGGCGGTGAGGGCGTAGATGATCTTTTGATGATGCACGGTCCAGATCTCGAGCCGTTTCAGGATGGTCGAGAGTAGCTTGTTCTGAAGATACCGCATGTGTTTGGGTTGCGGGGCGGGCAGATAGCTGAGGACCACAGGGATCAGGATAAACGAGATAAAGAACAGCAGCATGATATTGATCCCCGCGACCACGCCGAACTCGTTGAGGATGGCGCTGCGCGTAAGTGCAAATACCCCGAAGCCAATGGCTGCGGTGAGATTGCAGAACAGGGTCACGATGCCCATGCGACCGATCATGACTACGAGGGCTTCGTGTTTGTCCCCCGTGTCGCGGTAGGCCGTATGGTATTTGTTCATGAAATAGATACAATTGGGTATCCCGATGACCACCACCAGGGTAGGGGTAAGCGCGTTTAGGAGGGTGATCTTATAACCCAGGAGGTCCATGGTCCCGAAGCTGAAGACCACGCCGATGATCACCACGGCCAGGGACAGCAGCATGGTGCTGAAGCTTCGAAAGAATAAAAGCAGGATTAGCGCAAGGATACATATCGATCCCAGGAGGAACCATTTGGTCTCGCTCGCCACCTTGGCCGCCATCCGGCTGCGGATCAGTGGCAGCCCGCTATAGTGCATATCGAGCCCATGACGCGCACCGAAGGCGTCCACCAGACCGGTGATGGCATTGACCGTGACAATGCGCTGGGCCGAGTTCATCACGTTTTTATTGACGTGCAGGACCGTATTCCAGGCATCGGTGTGCGAATTGTACAAAAGACCCTGATAAAAGGGTAATCCCAGGAGAACGGCTTTTCCGCTGTCGATTTGCGCCTGCGATGCATGGTGCGCCGGGAAGATGGGTACCGCCACGGGCTTTTGTGTCGCCGTATCCTTTATCAGGTTGATGGCGTTCGCGATGCCGAGGACGTCGTCGACGCCGGGTACCTTTTTTAGCTCCTCCGTGAGCTTGATATAGTCGTCGAAGACATCTCGTTGAAATAGTTTATCCGTTTGCACGCCGATCACCAGCATATTGCCGTCTTCGCCAAACTTTTTGCGGAATTCCTGGTAGGCCTTGTATTTAGGATTATCCGTGGGAATTGCGCTGTTGAAGTCATAGCTCAGCCTTACGCGGGAAGCATGATAGGCCATAAAGCCGGTAACGGATAACAAAACGATCAACCAGAACAATCTGTACTTCAGGACTATACGCGCGATGGATTCCCACATGCTAGAAAATTATTTTACAAATAAACGGCAATTTGAGGAGATTTGGTCCGTATGGAATTGCACAAAACCCGCGGGATAGTTCTACGCGCCGTCAAATACGGCGAGACGAGCCTCGTCGTCACCATCTACACCGAGCTTTTCGGGATACAATCCTATCTCGTTAATGGTGTTCGAAGCTCTTCCAAAAAAGGCCCCGGGAAAGCGGGTCTTTTCCAGCCGGCAGCCATCCTCGACCTCATCGTCTATCACAACGAGCTGAAGAACCTGCAACGCATCCGCGAATTTAAATGGGCAGTGTTGTACCAGCATATCTTTTTCGATGTGATCAGGAATTCCGTGGCCTTGCTCATGGTCGAGCTGCTGCAAAAATGTCTTCGGCAGCCCGAACCCAACCCGGAGCTGTTCTATTTCATCGAAGATGCCTTTCTTCATCTCGACGCGGGGCAGAGCCGGGTGCTGGCCAATTTCCCGCTTTTTTTCATCCTGCATCTCGCCGTCTTCTTCGGATTTCGTATCCATGACGATTACAGCGCAAAGAACAGTTTTCTCGATCTCAAAGAAGGGCAGTTCGTCGCCGAGCATCCCGAACATCCCTATTTTCTCGAAGGCAACTACAGCTACCTGACCGCGCAGCTTCTGCGGGTGCAACAGCCGCAAGAGCTCATCGAACTTCCCCTCAACCAGGAGACCCGGCGTATCCTGCTCCAGGCCTATCTTTCCTTTTATGCACTGCACGTTTCGGATTTCGGGGAGATGAGGACGCTGGCGGTTCTGCAGACTGTTTTAGGCTGATCCGGCTATCAGAGCAACCGTCTTGCCCTGCTGTCTTTCATCAATCGTTCTCCATCTAAATGGGACACGGAAACCACCCCCGGCCGCATTCCCTTCGCAAACCTCCCGACCGTGGTTTCGATCCCCAGGGCCTTCGCCCCACCGGCAGTTGCCCACTTCAATAAAGTTGCCGTCTCCAGCTGCGGAAAATGTTGCTGCAAGGTCTTCATTTCCGCCAGCAGATCCAGCTGATGGTTGGATGCCAGGCTATCGGTCCCCAGCACCAGGGGGATGCCGCTCCGCTGTAGCAGATCCAGGTCAGGCAGCCGCCCTGAAATATACAGGTTCGCATTGGGGCACAAACAGAAGTACAAAGAAGGCAATTTCGGAGACCCCATATCCGCCAGGTCTTCCGCCGTGGTCGCCACATTATGCACGAGGATCAGCCGCTGATCCTGATGAAAAAAAGGAAGGATGCTCTCCAGGCTCCGTTTCCCCGTTCCTTTAAAAAAGGAAACATCGAGTCCCAGCGCCTCATAAAGCCGCAGGAAATCCCCTTTGCCGGTAAGATAGAATTCGTTCTCGGCTTCCGTTTCCTGGTTATGGATGGTGAGCAGCTGAGCTGCCCCATGGTGTGCTCCATATTCTGCCCCATGGTCCGCGATCAGCTTGAAGAGGGCGGGGGAGACGGAATAGGGCGCATGCGCAACAATGGAATTCCTCCCCGGGAAAACGGTCTCGAACGCATCGAAAACGACCTTGCTCGCGGCCATCCGGGCGGGTGCCCCCGCTTCCACAAAACCCATGGTCTCGATGAAATTATGATAGTGCATCCGGCCCGCGGCCTTCACCGGGAGCGTGTCGGCAGTGTTGCAGATATCGCCGCAGGCCACGATCCCACCCGCCAGCATCTCTTCCTCGGCCGCGGCCGCCGCCCGGCCGATCATTTCCGCGTGGACGTCCGGTGCCATTCCCGTCCCTCCCGCCGGACCGCTCGCACCCCCCTCCGCCGGGCCGCCCGCGCCCCCCTCTCTTGGGCGCGCGCCCGGCTTCCGCTCGTCCGGCTTCCGTCGGCGCATCACCGAGGCAAGGAAATCCACCAGCCCGGTGCCTTCGGGCAGCACACCCCGCATATGCGACAGCTCCAGGTGGCAATGACAATTGATAAAACCGGGGGCCAGCCAGCCGGGATAATAGACGACATCGGACCCTGCTACCGCGGCCGGAACGATATCCTGCACAATACCTTCAGGCGTGGTAATCAATACGCTGTCGGGTTCCGCGGTTTCTTCACCCGTAAATAAATAATCGGCTTTGAATTTTCGGTAAGTCATTCCCAAAGGTTTAATTTTGCGCCTCTAAGATATGCTAGACAAGTTAGAAGCAATAAATGCCCGATTCGAAGACCTCGGAGTTGCCTTGAGCAACCCGGAAGTCGTGAGCGACAACCGGAAGTTCAGCGCCATGAGCAAAGAATACCGCAGCATCGAGAAGATCGTCAACGCCTATAAGGAATACAAGGATCTGCTGGATACCATCGATTTCAATAAAGAGGCGCTCAATGGGGATGATGCCGAGCTCCGGGACCTGGCCAAGGTGGAAGCTCCCGGGCTGGAAGAGCGGAAGGTGCAAATGGAAGCGCATATCCGCCAGCTCCTGATACCCAAAGACCCGCAGGACGAGAAGAATGCGATCCTCGAGATCAGGGCCGGGACGGGTGGCGATGAGGCCAGCCTGTTTGCGGGTGATCTGCTTCGGATGTACATCAAATACTGTGAAAAGCGCGGCTGGAAAACGGCCATACTCAGCGAAAGCGAGGGTACGGTTGGCGGTTATAAAGAGGTGCAGGTGGAGGTCGTCGGCGAGGACGTCTATGGTACACTCAAATTCGAAAGCGGGGTGCATCGCGTACAGCGGGTACCCGACACCGAACAGAGCGGACGCGTCCATACAAGTGCGGCTACTGTGGCCGTGATGCCCGAGGCGGAGGAGGTGGATTTCGAGCTTAAAGAAAGCGACGTAAAGATGGAAACGGCCCGGAGCGGCGGCGCCGGCGGCCAGAACGTCAACAAGGTAGAAACCAAGGTATTTCTGACCCATATCCCCACCGGCGTCGTCGTCGTCTGCCAAACGGAACGGAGCCAGCTTGGCAACCGCGAAAAGGCCATGCAGATGTTACGGACGAAACTCTATGAGGATCAGGTCCGGAAGCAGGAGGAGGAGATCGCGCGGCATCGGAAAAGTCTGGTGAGCACGGGTGACCGCAGCGCCAAGATCAGGACCTATAACTTCCCACAGGGCCGGGTAACGGATCATCGTATCGGCCTCACCGTATACAACCTCGACGACGTCCTGAACGGCGATGTCCAGGAATTCATCGACGGGCTGCAGTTCGCGGAGAATGCCGAGAAGATGGCCGGCCAGAACTAAAGTCCGGCTAAAGGATGGCGCGACATTAAAATGGAATTAAAGCGTTAAACTTTCCCTTCCCCCGCTTGTCTATTACGAGAGGAGAGCGCTTGACTCCGGCGACTCCCGATAGAAGTTCTTAAAAAAAACGGGGTAAAACTTGCTATAAAACAAGAAATTGTATATCTTAAAAGGAGTAATGCTAAATAAATGTTATTACTCCCAAAGAGGGAAATCAAAATCCGATTTCCATCGTAAGTTTGAGGTGTAAAACAGAAGCGAAAGAACAAGATAATATTGGCACCTGTTTTGCGTTATTAAGTGTATAAAGCAGTCTTTTCTATTTGACTCACGTACGCTTTTGAATTTGAATCACTAAGTCTTTTCTATTTGACTCACATAAAGCAGTCAATTTTCTCATAAGCAGTTAGTTTTGGTTACGACCCCTGTTTCTACAGGGGTTTATTTTTTGCGGTAGGTCTTCCACTGCGTTATTTGCGCGTTATAACGTCACCGACTAACCGAAGATTACAAATGCCATATGCTATTCCTGCGCCTGCCATGTCCGCGATAACATCCGCAAGATCATAGTCCCGGCCGGGGATCCAGTATTTCTGAACCAGCTCCATTCCGTAACCGAAGAAATTGGCGATGACAAAAAAGATGAAGAATGCCCGCAGCAGGGTGTGATTATCCGCAGTTCGTCTGGTCATATAGAGCCCCCAGAAGAGTACGAATCCGCCAAAAAGACCCATGTGGACGAGCTTGTCGAAATTGGGAATGCGAAAGCCTGCTTCATTGGGAAGCATCTTGCCCGGGAGAGCTAAAAGGACGATGATGACCAGGGTCCAGATTACAGGAAAAAAGAGCGAAGAGAAATATCTTTTGAGAAATGGGATCATATTTGAAAAAGCCGGTCTATGTCGACTTTGGCCCCGAAATGTAGACATTTTTCCACTAATATGATGCGGGGGCCTCACTGACTTTGCAAGGTCTTACCCATGGATTGCATCTTTTGTAGTGTAGGGGAAGGGCTGCCGCCTTTTTGTTCGATGGTAATGGCAAAGGCCTGTGCCTTTTGGGTGTTCTTCATTTTCAGGATGACCTTGTCATCGGTAGCGTCGAATACGCCCAGGTCCTTGGGTTTGTTGTCGATTAGAGCCCACAGCTGGTACTGCTGGTTATTGGGCAGTTTCGGCATGTTCTTGACCACCAGGTATACGTTCGAGGAGGCAGAATCCCAGTAGATGTTGGCTGATGATTTTGGCGCAATCTGGGTGCCGACCATATTGACGACGGTGACATTGGGATTGCTGACGAGGTCCTTTTGTTCGTCCACGATCCTTTGCAGGATATTCCTCGTCGTATCCAGGGAAACCTTCAGCCGGCTGTTAGTATCCGTGAGATCTTTGTTCTGCTGCCTGGTTTGATAATAGAGATAGGCCATGGCGATGAGCAGGACCACAGCTGCGCCGGCAATGATCTTTGGCAGCATTGGGGACGGTGGTTCTTTATCCTTTTCCAAAGTGATAATGTTAGAGCTCTTACCGATGGCTTCTAAAACTTTCACCTTGACCTCCGGCGGCGGCGGGACGGCATTTTCCCATGCGTACCCTTCCAGCCTTTCTTCGAATTTCCTGCGTGCCGTGACTAACTCGGGATACAGCGTACAAAGTCTTTCAAATTCAGCCCTTTCCGGCTCGCTGGCCAGCCCCATCACATAACTCTCGATGATGCCGCTTTCTATGTATTCTTGTACGTTCACTTTAGATATCCTCTTAATTGAAGAAGCGCATTTCGGATGCGCGTCTTTACGGTGCCCAGGGGGATCGACATCATTTCCGCAATCTCTTCATGGGTAAATCCTTTGAAATAAGCCAGTTCCACCAGGACGCGCTGCTCCGGTCTCAACGTTTCCAGGACCTTTTTCAGCCCGATATTATCGACATTCTGGATGATCGTATGATTGGTTACTTCTCTATATACGTTATCCGGCAACTCCTGGTTTTTTTGGGAGTTCTGATAACTTTTCGATCGGAGCATGTCGATACTGGCGTTGCGGGCGATATTCAGCATCCAGGTAAACAGACGGCCCTTGGCTTGATCATAGGTCTCTATTTTCCGCCAGATATTGATGAATACCTCTTGTAAAACGTCATTCGCGAGCTCGGAATTATCTGTAATGATCTGTTTTATAATACTATATAGCGCACCAGCATAGTTGTCGTAGAGGAAACCGAATGCCTGGTTGTTCCTTTCTTTAAGGGCCTGGACCAGTTCCTGCTCCGTATATGTAATGGGACCTGCCATCGAGTCAATTAGTGCATAAATTGATTCGTCAATTAATGCACAATGTTACCATAGGCGGCGGCATCCATCAATTTGTTCAGGTCGGCGGGATCTTTGACCGTCATCCGGATCATCCAGCCTTTGCCGTAGGGGTCCGAATTCACGAGGTCGGGGGCGGATGCCAGTTCCGGGTTGACTTCCAGGATGGTGCCGGCAACGGGGAGATAGAGGTCCGACACGGTCTTTACCGCCTCTACCGATCCGAAAACGGTTTCCGCGGCCAAAGCTTTGCCAACAGTTTCTACTTCGACATAAACGATATCGCCCAGTTCCTTCTGTGCGAATTCGGTGATACCGATCACTGCTTCGTTGTTCTTTTCCAGCCGGATCCATTCATGGTCTTTCGTGTAACGCAGATTATCAGGGAAGTTCATGGTAACTTTTTTTTGCGAATATACAATTATTTGGTTCGGTTAATTGGTTCGGCGGATCAGCTTCATTCTCAGAATCCTAACATCTACGAGTGGCCTATCCAGCGGCCGTCCCGTGGTGGGCACGGCGGCGATGGAATCCACCACGTCCATGCCATGGACGACTTCGCCAAATACGGAGTAAAGCTGGTCCAGACGAGGGACTCCGCCGATGTCCTTGTATACCGCGCGTTGATCCGGCGGGATTTTCCGTCCAGTGCGCTTCTCGGTCGAATCCAGTTCGGCGTCAGTGAGCTTCTTTCCCTGCATGATGGTAAACTGGCTCGCGCTGCTGGCCCTGGTGGGATTGACATCATCATTGCTCCTCGCTGATCCTATTGCGCCGCGTTTATTGAAAAGATAGGGCCTGAATTCCGCGGGGATGGTATAGCTGGGTCCGCCCCTGCCGCCCTGGCTCATGGGCTTGCCGGGCTGGCCATATTTGCTGCCGGGGTCGCCGGTCTGGATCATGAAATGTTTGATAACCCGGTGAAAGGTCAGGCTGTCGTAATAACCCGTCTTGACCAACCGGAGAAAGTTGTCACGATGCAGCGGCGTGGAATCGGAGAGCCGGATCACGATGGTTCCATAGTTGGTGATAATGGCTACGTCCTTTTTCAGATCATCCTTCCGCAAACCGTTGGACAGTTTGGGATTGCAGGAGATCAGCAGTAGCAGCACGCTCCCGGCAAGCAATTTTCTTATCATAAATTGTCAAAATACAGAAGGATATGGTCTTTGAGGAAGTTCTCCTGTTCAGTGACGTCCATCTCCGGCAGCGCCTTCAGCTGTTTAAAATGCGGCCACCCCTGCTCGTCTACCCCTTCCAGTTCGTAGTAGCCACTCTGACCAAAAAGAGAGCACACTGCAATGTGCATGAGATCTTGCTTTTCTTCCTTCGTAAATTTCTTCCGGATGTCGCCAAATTCCTGTATGCCGATAAGGAAAAGGATCGTTTCCATATCGGGTTTTTTACCAAACCGTTCCACCAGTGTTGCTTCCAGGTTCCACCACCGGGCTTGCAGATCATCTTGTCCGTGTTGCATAGTGTAAAGGTATTACCTTTGCCCAAAAACCCGACAAATGTTACAAGTGGCATTTATTCGTCAGAATGTGGATTTCGTAAAAGAGCGGCTGGCCGTCAGGAATTTCAGGGAAACCGGCCTGGTGGATGAGATCGTCCGGCTGGATGATCAACGCAGAAAGCTGCAGCTGGAGGCCGATACGACACAATCTAAGGTAAATGCATTTTCCAAGGAGATCGGGATGTTGATGTCAAAGGGACAGAAGCAGGAGGCAGAGACAAAGAAACAGGAAGTAGCCGTCCTCAAGGAAGCCCTGTCGCCCATCGCCCTGCAATTGGCGGATGTGGAAAGGGATTTGGATGCAAAGGTGATCCTATTGCCCAACCTTCCCGCTGCTGCTGTGCAACGCGGTGTATCGGCCGAAGACAATGTCACGGTGCGTGAAGGCGGCATCAAACCAACGCTGGCCAAAGGAGCATTGCCGCACTGGGACCTCGCAAAGAGATACAATCTCATCGATTTCGAGCTGGGGAATAAGATCACCGGCAGCGGATTCCCTGTGTATATCAACAAAGGCGCAAAGCTGCAGCGCGCGCTCATTCAGTATTTCCTTGACTACAACACTGCTGCGGGATACACCGAATATCAACCACCGATCATGGTCAACGAGGCGTCGGCGCGGGGTACCGGTCAGCTTCCCGATAAAGAAGGGCAGATGTATTATGTGCGTGAAGACAATCTTTACCTGATTCCCACCGCCGAGGTTCCCGTGACGAATATCTTCCGGGATGAAATGCTCAAAGAAAACCAATTGCCGGTGCGGATGACGGCCTATACGCCTTGTTTTCGCCGTGAAGCGGGCAGCTATGGGAAGGATGTGCGCGGGCTCAACCGGTTGCATCAGTTCGACAAGGTCGAGATCGTCCAGATCGTAGATCCGGTGAGGAGCTACGAGGTACTGGAGGAGATGGTAGTGCATGTCGAAAAATTGCTGCAATCCCTGGAGCTGCCTTATCGCATCCTTCGCTTATGCGGCGGGGATATGGGTTTCACTTCGGCGATGACCTACGATTTCGAGGTGTATAGCGCTGCACAGGAGAAATGGTTGGAGGTCAGCTCGGTAAGTAATTTTGAGTCCTTTCAGACGAACCGCATGAAGATCCGGTTCAAGGATGCGTCCGGCAGGTCGACCCTGGCGCATTCGCTCAACGGCAGCTCGCTGGCGCTACCCCGGATCGTGGCATGTCTGCTCGAAGATCACCAGACGGAGACGCACATCGGATTGCCCAGGGCGTTACACTCCTATTTCGGCGCGGATAGAATATAAGTGTTTCATCAGTTAAGATGAGGTTAATTAAGCAGGCTTTAATCAGAAGCTTAAACTTGCATTAAAGTGAACTAACGGTATTGCAGGTTTCTTTCGTTCTTGCAATCTTTATCACAACAATTAACCTTAAATCTTTTTTATGAAGCAAGCCTACGCACTACTCCTATGTGTTTTCGTGTATTCCATTGCCAATGCCCAGGTAAAGAGGGGCGATATCGTCCTCGGCGGCAATCTCAACTATTATGATCAGGTTTCTAACGGCTCCCAGGGGACGAATCCGCCTACAAACTTTCCCACTACGAAACAGAGTTCGTTTGGCATCAACCCTTCGCTGGGCAAGGCTATCAAGGACAACCTGGTGTTGGGGATAGATCTCGCATATACGCACTATACGTCGAGTGAGAATCCCGCCTCGACATCGTCGATCACACAAACCGGAAATAGCTTTATAGCCGGAGTTTTCCTGCGTCGCTATAAACCCATCGGAGCAGGCTTCTCTCTTTTCGGCCAAGTGGAGCTGAGAGGTAATTACTCGCACAGCTCGGACGAAAGTCCTTCCACGACACAATTTGCCGAAACCAGCGATCATTCCAATGGTTTCGGGTTTGCGTTACAGGTATATCCCGGGATTGCCTATGCCCTCAATCGCAGATGGCAGCTCGAAACCAGCTTACCGAATTTCCTTTCGATAAATTACACACACAACAGTCTGACACAGGAATACAACGGCCTGCCAGCACAGACGTCCGGCGGTCACAGTTTTAGTATCAGCAGTTCTCTGACCGGTAATGACGAATTTACCGTTGGAGTAAGATATTTTATCGGTGGCTAGGCTGTGCTTTTAACGATATCGGGAGGATTGAGGGATAGGCAAGGCATTTACAAACGCCGGTTGGCTCATTTACCAGCCTTGTTTGGCGACCCCGGCTTTTATGGCAGCGAGCGCCTTTTCTTCGCCCAGAAGTGTCGTCAGCTTGTTGCCTTTTCCGTCGTGACCCTGGGCCATATAAGCGCCCTTGGCGGTTTTGGTAATGACGGCATCCTGGATGGGCACATTCTTCTCTTTCGTCTTAACATTGTAGGCCGTGAGTGTTACATCTGACATAATTCACTGATTTACACCTGCTTTGGGCAGGTCCGGTTAGTAAGAAATTGTGTAATATTACGAAATTTTAAACATCCAGCTTTGCATATTTCGCATGGGACTCGATGAAGTCGCGTCTTGGCGCGACTTCATCACCCATGAGCATGCTGAAGATACGATCGGCTTCGGCGGCGCTTTCGATGGTCACCTGCTTTAAGGTCCGGGTGTCCGGATTCATTGTCGTGTCCCAAAGCTGGTCGGAGTTCATTTCACCCAGACCCTTATAACGTTGCACGGTAACGCTTTCTTCTTTGCCCCCACCTAGTTTTTCTACCCATCCTTTCCGCTGTTCCTCATTCCACGCATAGGATTGTTCCTTGCCCTTTTTCACGAGATAAAGCGGTGGCTGGGCGATATAGACGTATCCCTGTGCGACCATCTCTTTCATGTATCGATAGATGAAAGTCAGGATCAGGGTGGCGATGTGGCTGCCGTCCACGTCGGCATCAGTCATGATGATGAGCTTGTGATACCGCAGTTTTACCAGGTTCAGGGCCTTGGGATCTTCCGGCGTGCCGACGGTAACGCCGAGAGCCGTATACATGTTACGGATCTCCTCGTTCTCATAGATCTTGTGCTCCATTGCCTTTTCAACGTTAAGGATCTTACCGCGCAGCGGGAGGATCGCCTGAAAGCTCCGGTCCCGACCTTGTTTAGCCGTACCACCTGCCGAGTCTCCTTCGACGAGGAAGAGCTCGCAACGATTTGGGTCGCGATCGGAGCAATCGGCCAGTTTACCAGGCAGGCCGCCACCACTAAGCACACTCTTACGCTGTACCAGTTCGCGAGCCTTCTTGGCCGCAGCGCGGGCCTGGGCAGCGAGGATCACTTTGCTGATGATGTTCTTTGCTTCGCGCGGATTCTCTTCCAGGTAATCGTTTAGTGCTTTTGAGACCGTCGAATCGACAACGCCGCTGACCTCGCTGTTCCCCAGTTTGGTCTTGGTCTGGCCTTCGAACTGCGGTTCAGGAACTTTTACGGAAATGATGGCACTCAATCCCTCGCGGAAGTCGTCGCCTTCGATCTCGACCTTGGCTCTCTCGAAGAGACTCTCCCGGTCGCCATAGGCTTTGAAGACCCTTGTCAGCGCGCGGCGGAAACCGGCGACATGAGTGCCTCCTTCGATGGTATTGATGTTATTGACGTAGGAATAGATATGTTCGCTATAGCTGTCGTTGTAGGTCAACGCAACTTCTACGGCGACGTTAGAGGGCTCGTCCTTACCGTCCACATAGATGACTTTGGGGATCAGCGGCAGCCGGCTTGCGTTCTTGTCCAGCATCTCGACGAATTCGACGATACCGCCTTCGCTGTAAAAAGTCTTGCTATAGGGCGTCCCGTTCTCTTCTTTTTCGCGCATATCCTTGAGCGTGATCCTGATACCGCGATTGAGGAAAGAGAGCTCGCGCAGCCGGCCTTCGAGGATATCCTTGTCGTACACCGTGGACAGGAAAATGGAGTTATCCGGCCAGAAATGGACCGTCGTTCCCGTTTTGTCGCTGACGCCGATCTCACGCACCGCATATTGCGGCACGCCGATCTTGTATTCCTGTTCGAATATTTTACCTTCCCGGAAAACGGTGACGTGGAGATCGGCGGATAAGGCATTCACGCAACTCACGCCCACACCGTGCAGACCTCCGGAAACCTTATACGTGTTCTTGTCGAATTTGCCACCGGCATGAAGGATTGTCATAACCATCTCCAGCGCGCTTTTCTTCTCCTTCGTATTGATCCCGGTAGGGATGCCACGGCCGTCGTCATCGACCTGGATGCTGTTATCCTCAAAAATGGTCACGTCGATATTCTTGCAATAGCCGGCGAGCGCTTCGTCGATCGAGTTATCCACCACTTCGTAAACCAGGTGATGCAGCCCCTTGACCCCAATGTCTCCGATATACATCGCAGGACGCTTCCGAACGGCTTCCAAACCTTCCAAAACCTGTATACTATCGGCCCCGTAACCGTTCGTTTCTGCTGTGAGAACTTCCTGTGTTGATTCACTCATTTTTTAGACTGGAATAGTGTCGTTAACAATAAATTAATAAGGCTTGCAAATGTACTAAAAATAAGGCGTTTCCGGCGTATTTCTATCCCCATTCAACCCCCATTTTATGCTTTTTTTTATTGGTTTTTCCCCGGGCCTTGAGCCGCATTTTGCGGCTCGTCCGAAGGACAGACATTAGCGGTCGAGTCATTGTTTTGTCAAAATCGCCTGCATTTTGAACCAACCAGTCTACTTGTTCGTATTTATTCCCGTTTGTGACTTAATTTCGCACAATGATGTTTCAGGTTCCGGAGATTTTGGCGACGGCATACAAGCAACCGATGATGCAAAGCGAGCTGACGCTTTTGCAGGAGAGAGAGCAGCAGATCCCCGGATCGGTGCAATATGCCATTAAACGCTATTCCAAAAATCCCCAGTGGAGCCTGGATGATATGGGGGAGATCGTTTACCATTACCGGAAGGACGATCCGACGCAGAACTATCTGGAACTCAGATTCTGTATCGCCGGAAATACATATTGTAGACGGCAAAATGTCCGGCTCCAGGAAGGAGCCGGTGGCATCGAATGTAATTCCTGTAAGCTGAACGCCGGTTCCGGCTGCTCTGAAAGGATCGATACCGTGGATGTCCTGAATTTCCGTTTTCTACCGGTACATCTCTCGCAATTTGCCCGTCCCCGCCGGGCCGACACCACCGTAAGCGACAATCTGCTCGAGTTCAAGCATACCAGCTCTTTCGCCAAGGCCCTTACCTTATGCGGCAGGACCCGACTGGTTTTGGAGACCCTGATCAACCACAACTTCACGGGCGCTCACGAGAATATCTTCGTCAATGCCCAAAGCCAGATGCTTTTGTTATACAGCCTGGAGTGCATGGTCGGCGAAAAAGAAGTAGAAGGCTTTCAGTGTAAATTCCTGGCGAACGAGGCGGACCGCGAAAAGATCGTTCAGGCCCGCGAGATCCTTTTGCAGCATATCGGCGAACCGCTCACCATCAAGGAACTCAGCCGTAAGGTTGCCATCAATGAATGCTATCTCAAAAAGGGTTTCAAAGAGATGTTCGGAACGACGATCTTCGACTTCTACCAGGGACAGCGGATGGAACACGCCCGCTACCTCCTGTATGAAAAGGGACTCAGCGTCACCGAGGTTTCCCTTATGTTAGGTTATTCGTCCATCTCACATTTCTCCACCGCATTCAAGAAGCACACGGGGCTCAAACCCTGTGAACTACTTCTCCACTAAGCCTCCAACTCTTCGAGACTTTCCTCCGCAGCCTTGATCGTCGCATCGAGATCGGCAATTGTGAGCGCATTATTCAGAAACCAGCTTTCAAAGGCGCTGGGCGGCAGGTAGATCCCGCGCCGTAGCATCGAGTGAAAGAAAAGCTTGAACAACCCATTGCTGGCGCCCGAAGCCGAGCTGAAATCTCGCACGGGATGATCGCTGAAATGCACCGAGATCATCGATCCCAAAGAGTTGATCACGTACGGCTGTCCCCAGGCCTTGAATACGCGGTCGAGTCCGTCCCGCAGATAACTTGTCTTGTCCTCCAGCTCCTTATAGACCGATGGATTATCCTGTAAGAATTTGAGTGTAGTATAGCCCGCGATCATCGCGATGGGGTTGCCGCTCAGGGTGCCCGCCTGGTAGACATTGCCGAGGGGAGCGATATGCTGCATGATGGCCTTTTTTCCGCCAAAAGCGCCCACCGGCATTCCACCGCCGATGACCTTTCCATAGGTGACAAGGTCGGCGTTGACACCCAGCCGTTGCTGCGCGCCGCCGGGAGCGAGCCGGAAGCCCGTCATCACCTCATCGAGGATGAATACGATGCCTTCGCGGTCACAGAGCGCCCGCAATCCCTCCAGGAAACCCGGTTCGGGGAGGATACAGCCCATATTGCCCGCCACGGGCTCGACGATGATAGCAGCGATAGCGCCGGGATAGGCCGTCAACAGCTGCTGAACGCCGGGAAGATCATTATAGGCCGCGGTAAGCGTGTCCTGCGACACGCCGGGCGTTACTCCGGGTACGGTCTGGATATTGAAGGTTGCCACGCCGCTGCCGGCTTTCACCAGGAATGGATCGGCATGACCGTGATAATGTCCTTCGAACTTGATGATCTTATTCCGCCCTGTAAAGCCCCGGGCCAGCCGGATGGCGCTCATACAGGCTTCGGTGCCGCTGCTGACCATGCGGACCATATCGACCCCGGGAGTCATGGCACGGATCAGCTCCGCCATTTCGATCTCGAGCTCCGTGGGCGCACCATAAGAGGTCGACCAGACCGCATATTCCTGTATGGCCTTTACCACGGGCTCCCAGGCATGTCCCAGGATCATGGGTCCCCAGGACGCGATATAATCGATATAACGGTTCCCATCGACGTCGTAGAGATAGGCGCCTTTGGCCTTTTTGATAAAGATCGGTGTCCCGCCTACGCTGCGGAAGGCGCGCACGGGGGAGTTCACCCCACCGGGGATGCTTGACTGTGCACGTTCAAAGAGCTCCTGGCTTTTGCTGGTGTTCATGGCGAAGGGGAAAAATTTATTTGTTCAATAGTTTCACTGCATCTTTTGCAAAATAAGTGGCGATGAGATCTGCACCCGCACGTTTGATGGAGGTCAGGGTCTCGAGGATCGCCTTTTCTTCGTTGATCCAGCCCATCTTCGCGGCAGCCTTGATCAGCGCATATTCACCGCTGATATTATACGCGCTCACGGGCACATGTACCGCGTTCTTTACCTCCCGGATGATATCGAGATAGGGGAGGGCAGGTTTCACCATCACGATGTCCGCGCCTTCTTCCACGTCCATCACCGCCTCTTTCACGGCTTCGAGGCGATTGGCCGGGTCCATTTGGTAGGTCTTTTTATCGCCGAAACCAGGGGCCGAATCCAGTGCGTCGCGAAACGGACCGTAAAAACAGGAAGCATATTTGGCGCTATAGGCCATGATGCCGGTGCGGGTGTAATTGTTCTCTTCGAGCGCCTTCCGGATTGCGCCGATGCGACCATCCATCATATCGCTGGGTGCGACCCAATCGGCCCCCGCAGCGGCATGGCTCAAACTCATCCTGATCAGGGCTTCGACGGTGGGATCATTGACGATCTCGCCGTTCTCCACGATACCGTCATGGCCATAGGACGAGTAGGGGTCGAGGGCTACATCCGTCATCACCAACATCTCCGGAACGGCATCCTTGATGGCCCGGATACTCCGTTGCATGAGGCCATCCGGGTTCCACGCCTCTTTGCCCGTATTGTCTTTGAATTCGTCTTTGCTTTTCACGAAAAGCAGGATGCATTTGATGCCCAGGCTCCAGAGCTCACGGACCTCGCGGACCGTGCCGTCGAGGCTGCGGCGAAAATAGCCGGGCATGGAAGCGATCTCCGTTTCCACGCCTTGTCCTTCGTCGATAAAAAGTGGGACGATAAAATCATTGGGTGTAAGTATCGTTTCGGCCACCATCGCCCGGATAGCGGGTGTCTGGCGTAAGATGCGATTTCGTCTTTGCAGGTACATATAAAAAGTTTTATTCGATCCAGTTTCTCGGACGCTTGCAGGCATCCAGCAATTCCGCTTCCGGACTTCCGTCAGCGGGTTGATAGTTATAGCCCCAGCGTGCCCTCGGCGGCAGGCTCATCAGGATGGATTCGGTGCGGCCATTGGTTTTTAGGCCAAATAGCGTACCCCGGTCGTGTATCAGGTTGAATTCCACATAACGGCCCCGGCGGATCTCCTGCCATTCCTGCTCTTTTTCGCCATAGGGCGTGTTCATGCGGCGTTCTACGACGGGCACATAGGCCGGAAGGAAGGCGTTTCCGTTCGCCTGCTGAAAGGCAAAAAGCTTTTCGGCATCGGCGTTGTCAGCAGGTCGCAGATGGTCGTAAAATACGCCGCCGATACCGCGCATCTCACCCCCGCGATGTTTGTTCACGAAATATTCGTCGCACCATTTTTTGAACCGCGGGTAATAGTCGGCGCCAAAAGGATCCATGGCCGTTTTAAAGCTTTGATGAAAATGCCGCGCGTCCTCTTCAAAAAGATAGTAGGGTGTCAGATCCGAGCCGCCGCCAAACCAGCGGTCACATACGTTTCCCGCTTCATCGTAGAGCTCGAAATACCGCCAGTTGGCATGCGTCGTGGGAACATAAGGATTCAGCGGATGGATCACGAGGGAAAGCCCGCAGGCAAACCATTTGTCGCCTTCGATCTTCAGCTGTGCCCGCATGGTGTCGGTGACCCTTCCCCATACGACGCTGGTGTTGACACCTCCCTTTTCGAAGACGCGGCCATTCGAGATGACTCTTGTTCTGCCGCCACCGCCCTGTTCACGCTCCCATTCATCCGTGATAAAAGCGGCCTTGCCATCCAGGTCCCCGAGCGCCGTGCAGATACGTTCCTGCAGGTCGAGGATGAACCCGATCCACTGGCCACGAAAGGCGTGGGTCTCCGTTTTATAGAGCGGCTCAGGCTGGCTCATACTGATAGTTTTTTACCGTTTCCACAAAGGCCCTGGCATGATCGACCGGCACATTGGGCAGGATGCCGTGGCCCAGATTGGCGATATGCGGATAACCGCTGAAGGCATCGAGCATGGACTTTACTTCTTTACGGATCACGGGTATGGGCGACAACAGCTTCGCCGGATCGAAATTCCCCTGGAGGGCACATTGTGGCCCCGCCAGCTGGCGGGCCATTCCGGGCCGGATACACCAGTCGATGCCAAGCCCATGGGCGCCGGTAGCGGCCATGCTGTCCAGCGAATGCCAGGCGCCTTTGGCAAAGATGATGGTAAGCGCCTTGTTCTTCATCGCCGCCACGATCTGCCGGATATAGCGCATACTGAGGTTCTCGAAATCTTCGGGACCCAGTAGTCCGCCCCAGCTATCGAAGATCTGGACTACATCGGCGCCTGCCGCAGCCTGCCCCTGCAGATAGGCGATAGTGGTATCTGTGATCTGCTGTAAAAGGCGGTGCGCTGTTTCTGGTTGTGTGTAGCAAAAAGCTTTTGCCTCGTCGAATGTTTTGGAGCCCTTGCCCTGAACCATATAACATAACAATGTCCAGGGAGCCCCTGCAAAGCCGATGAGCGGCACCCGTCCTTCCAGGCGTTGTTTGGTGAGCTTTAACGCATCGAATACGTACCCCAGGCTCTCGTGTACATCCGGTACGACAAGTTTATCCAGATCGGAGAATTGTTTGATGGGATCAGGCAACAGGGGGCCTTTGTTTTCTATCATTTGTACTTCCATGCCCATCGCCTGCGGCACCACGAGGATGTCGGAGAAGATGATCGCCGCGTCCACGCCTACCTGTTCCACCGGTTGGATGGTGATCTCCGAAGCAAGGTCAGGGTTCTGACAGCGTTCGAAAAAAGAATATTTTTCTTTGAGCTTGAGATAATCGGGCAGATACCTGCCGGCCTGCCGCATCATCCATACCGGCGTCCGTTCCGTTCTTTCGCCCCGTAGGGTCCGTAACAAAAGATCATTTTTTACCTGAGTCATGAGTGGCTATAATTTGTCGAATAAGTATCTGTTCATCCGGCTGTTCACTTATCACTACCGGGTTTGGGCATTTGGCGCGGATCGCTGCGGCCGTTGTCCTGCCGATCGCAAAGAGCCTGATCCGCGGTCCTGGCGTGTTCCTGGAAAAAAAACTTTCCACGGCACTCGGACTAAAAAAGATCACGGCGTCATAGGGCTTGTCGATCCGGTGCGGGGTCAGGATGGTTCGATAAACTACGATCTCGTGTACCTTCCAACCAGCCGTTTTGAGCTTTTCCGGTAATTCTTCCCTGCGTTTGTCGCCGCAAAAGAACCAGCATGTGTCTGATGTCTCGTGGCCGATGATCGTTTCCGCCAACTCCTTTGCGGAATCGGCCGCGCCCGCGATCGCGTTCTCCCCAAACCGCTCCGCCGCTGCCCGGCGGGTGGCCCCGTTGAGACAAAAAATCTTCCAGTTTGCCGCGGCTTCTTTGGCCATCGCGGCATTCGTATCCGCGAAGACCGCCGTCACCGCATTTGTGCTCGTGAAGATGGCCGTCAATGGCCCGCGGGCGAGGTCTGCAAGCCGGTTGGTCAGTGTCTCATCCTCGCGTTTTTCCGTAGCGATAAAGGGCACGACATCGATGACGATCCCTCTGCTCGCAGCCTCTGCAATAAGGGCTGCCGATAGAGCCCGGGTGGACAGTACATATGCAGTTGAAGCCGAAGACATCTTTAAACCTTGGAATGTTTACGGATGCTGTCAGCAATAGCCTGTCCGCCATTCCCGAGAACCTCTTCCGCGGCTGATCTGCCCAGGCCATCGGCCCTTTCGAGCGGCAGGATCTTTTCTATCTCCACTTTTTGCCGGCCGTCGAGCGAAAGCAGCTGACCGCGGAAATAGAGATCGCCGTCTTCGACCTCGGCCAGTGCGCTTATCGGCGTGGAACAGCCGCCGAGCAAGGTTCGCAGAAAATCCCGTTCGATCTTTGTACAAAGGGCCGTATCGGGATCGTTCAAAGGTTTGCAGGATTCCAGCGTCCGGATATCTTCATTGCGGGCTACGACCATGATGGCGCCTTGTGCAGGGGCCGGTAGCATCCAGTCCAACACAATACTTTTTTCCGGCCGTAAGTGAATGCGTTCCACACCGGCTTGCGCGAATATGGCCGCATCCCATGGTTCCTCTGCTAACTTCCGAAGCCTTGTATTGACATTACCGCGAAGGTTTTGCATCTCATGCTTTGGATATTTGTTCAACCATTGCGCGATACGCCGGATGCTGCTTGTGGCGACCCGGGCAATGGAATCGCGATGTGCGAGGAATTCCGTATCGTTCTTGTAGACCAGCAGATCGTTTACCGGACCGCGTTTCAACACGGCGGCCTGACCGAGGCCTTCGGGTAACTGTGTAGGCACATCCTTCATCGAATGCACCGCTATATCGATCTTGTAGTTCAGTAAGGCAATATCCAGGCTGCGGGTAAAAACGCCTTGCACGCCCATGTCGTACAGGGGCGTTTTGAGGTCGATGTCACCTTCACTTTTAATAGGCACCAGCACGGCGGCAATGCCTTCCCGCTCCAGCAGCTCTTTTACCTGTGTGGCCTGCCAGATGGCTAAATTGCTTTCACGCGTCCCTATCCTTATTGGTGATGTGTCCATTTTTGCCCCCTTAATTGGCCACATTGGCGTCTGTACCGATATATTCGTTTATCGCCTGTATATAGTGGCAGCCGCCCTGGTTCCGCTCTCGCATCCGGCTGGCCATGCCGTTGATGACGCGCTGGATCTGTTCATCCGCTTCGTCCTTAGGAGGAAGGGCTTCACCGGTGAGCCGGACGAGCAGCCCGCTGGCGTGCAATTCTTTCAATTTGATCTTTACCGCCTTCAGCACGGGGACGTGTTTGCGCATCGCATGCCACTCCATCAGCTCGGCGATATGTTCAGCGATGATGGCCTTGGCCTTGGGTACTTCCGCCTCCCGTTTTTGCAGCGTTTCATCCTTGATCTTCGACAGTTCATCGACGTTGATCAGGGTGACGCCGGGAAGTGCGGCTACGGATTCTTCCACATTGCACGGGATCGAAAGGTCGATCACCAGTTTGGCTCCGGACCCTTCCAGATGTTTGCGCAGCAGGGTGGGGTGTTCGGAATTGGTAGCGACGAGGATGATGTCCGCTTCGCCGGCATATTCCGCAAGCCGCTCCAGCGGAGCATGACCTACGCCGGTCTCGGCGGCGAGTTCTGCAGCCCTTTGTTCCGTGCGGTTCATGAGGGTGATATTCCGGGTGTCCAGATAATCCACCATATTCCTGCAGGTATTGCGACCGATCTTCCCGATGCCGATGAGCAGCATCTTTTTACCCGCGAGATCGGTGTATCGCTCGCGGATATAGTGGATGGCGGCAAACGATACCGATACGGTTCCACCGCTGAGCTCGGTTTGGTTTTTGACTGCCTTCGAACTCTGGAGTACGCTGTTGACCAGCCGTTCCAGGAAAGGACCGACAAAATCGTGTTCGCGGGCAAATTTCACGGCCTGCTTGATCTGACCCACGATCTCGTAGTCACCCAGGATCTGCGAATCGATACCGGCCGCTACCAGGAACAGGTGTTCGATCGCTTCGGCGCCTCTTTTTATATAGGCCATGTCCAGGAAGTCTCCGCGGTTCCCGGTGGTCGCCGAGCAAAGCAGGTCGGCAAGCTGGCGGGCATTGTCGGCGAATCCGTAGATCTCCGTACGGTTGCAGGTGGAGAGAATGAATAGTTCGGTGAGATGATGAGCGGGAGCGAGAGAAAGCAACTTTTCGTATTGTTCGTTGCTGATGGCGAATTGACCGCGGATAGCCGCATCCGTTTTTTTATAATTGATTCCTACGATGTAAAAGGCCGAGATATCAGAGGTCGAATTGCCCATCTTTGGTTCCGCGTTTTCAGTTATAAACGCAAAAGTACTTTCAGCGGTTCCGATTATGTATTTTTCAATGTCATTAGACTGTCATTTTAGATGACAATCTGCTACGGACACATTTTTTAGCGTCCAGGAGTCCCCTAAGGCGCTAATTTTGCAACTCGACATGATGAATCAACCTGGCAAACGCGCCATACTCCTGATGAACCTGGGTTCGCCCGGTTCCACCTCCACCCCGGATGTTCGCACCTATTTAATGGAATTTTTGATGGACAAGCGGGTCATCGACTACCCGTGGCTGTTCCGGCAGATCCTTGTGGGTGGGCTCATCGTGCCATTCCGGGCCGCGAAATCGGCCGAAGCCTATTCGACCATCTGGACTAAAGAAGGATCGCCGCTGATTGTCCTGACACAGGAGCAGCAGGCGGCTTTACAGCAACTCGTGGAGGAGCCGGTGGAGATCGCGATGCGGTATGGGCATCCGTCGATGGAAGAAGCTTACGAGCGTTTGTTAAAACGGATGCCGCAACTGGAAGAAGTGTTGGCCATCCCACTTTATCCCCATTATGCCATGGCATCGTATGAAACAGCGGTCGAACATGCGCAGGAGATCCACAAACGGAAAAAGTACAAATTTGCCCTGAAATTCATCAAGCCCTTCTATAACGAATCGCGTTATCTGCATGCCCTGAGCGAGCTGATCCGGCCCTATCTGCAAACGGACTACGATCATATTCTTTTTAGTTATCATGGCGTGCCTGCACGACATATAAAAAAGACCGATCCCACAGGCAATCACTGTCTGTGTTCCGTAGATTGTTGTGATGTGGCCTCGCAGGCACATGCCACCTGTTACCGGCATCAATGTTTTACGACGACAAAAGAGATGGTGCGTTTACTCGGCATCCCGCAGGGAAAATATAGCAATTCGTTTCAGTCGAGATTGGGTAAAGGCTGGCTGGAGCCGTTCACCGATGTGCGGTTGGAGGAGATGCCCGGGGAAGGGATAAAAAAACTACTCATTCTTTGTCCGGCCTTCGTAAGCGATTGTCTCGAGACATTGGAGGAGATTGCCATCCGTGGGAAGGAGTCGTTTATCGGCGCGGGTGGCGAGGCCTATACGATGATCCCCTGCCTGAATGTTGATCCGCTGTGGATACAGGCGATGGCCGGATGGGTCAAAGATTATGCTGCGGGTGACACCACCATGATCCTGGATTAAAATCAGTGTATGTATACTTACATCAAGGCGCTGCACATTATTTTTATCGTTACCTGGTTCAGCGGACTTTTTTATATGGTCCGGCTATTCGTTTATCACACGGAGGCGGGCGAACGGCCGGAGCCGGAGAAAAGCATTTTACAACAGCAATTCAGGCTGATGATCCGGCGGCTTTGGCTGGGGATCACCTGGCCTTCCGCGATCCTGACGTTGATCTTCGGTCCCTGGATGATGATCCTGCTGGGCGCTGTGCCCACCTGGCTGGCGATCAAGCTGTGTTTTGTCGTTGGCCTCTATGGATATCATTTCTCGTTACAGGCGATATACAATCAGCAGATGAAGGGCATCTTCCGTTTTTCTTCCCAGCAGTTGCGTATCTGGAACGAGGTGGCGACTATTTTCCTGGTGGCTATCGTGATGCTGGCGACGGTAAAACAAAATATGAGCTGGGCGTGGGGATTGCTCGGGCTGGTTTGTTTTGTGGTGTTGCTGATGAGTGCGATCAGAATCTATAAGATCGTTCGGGCCCGGAAATGATCCGTGGCGGCAAACAATAAACCCTCCCGGTTTTTAAACACCGGGAGGGCCTAGACCGGCCCCGGTCAGTTTCGGCCGAAGGCCAATCTCGTAACGCGGGGATAAAAAAAGGAGGTCTTTCCGGAAAGAGAATTTTTGCTTGGTAATTCAGGAATTGAGATCTTGGCCTGGTCTGCTTGTACAACGGGTTTTTGCAAGGTAATATCAGAGATTAAAAACGGGTTGGCTACGGATCTCCATTGAATAAGGTAAGTATCGTATACGGAATAAGAAGAGTGGAGGGGGTGGCTGTTTGACTTCAGACTCGGCTGTTGACCTCAGCTTCGGCTGTTTGACATTAGCGACGGCGAGTTATTTTTAAAAGGAAGGGGAGTAGGAATACCCCCCTTTTTAACCCCTAAACCCTAAACCGTAGAAAAACTTATAATGAGTTTGTATGTATCGCTTTTCTGCTGATAAACTAACCACAAATTGTGCCAAAACCAGATTGTGTGAATAACTGAACCGAACTTAAATCGATTTAGCACCCTTTTTGCAATCCTTTAACAGTTGCCGGCGCCTGTTAAATCCGCCTCAACTCTTGTGCCATGGCCCGTTCCACGCATCTATCACATCTATTTATTTCGTAAATTCGCGTCCCTTAAGGATTCTAATAGATTATGGCCAATAAATATAAAGAGTTTCAACAGTTGAATTTGCCTGCCATAAGCCAGGAAGTGCTGGCAAAATGGGAGGCGGAAGGGGCCTTTGAGAAGAGCATAACGATAAGGGATGGCGCCACCCCTTTTGTTTTTTATGAGGGCCCGCCCAGCGCCAATGGCCTGCCCGGCATCCATCACGTCATCAGCAGGACCCTAAAGGACCTGGTATGCCGCTATAAAACTATGAAGGGTTTCCAGGTCAAGCGCAAGGGCGGCTGGGACACCCATGGTCTGCCCGTGGAACTCGGAGTTGAGAAGATGCTGGGTATCACCAAGGAAGATATAGGAAAAAAGATCTCTATCGCCGAGTATAACGAAACTTGTCGCAAGGAGGTATTGAAATACAAGGACAAATGGGATGAGCTCACCCGCCGCATGGGCTATTGGGTCGACCTCAAGCATCCCTATATCACCTTCGAAAACAATTATATAGAAACCCTTTGGTGGATCCTGGCGCAGCTTTATAAACAGGGTTTGCTGTATGAAAGTATCAGTATTCAGCCTTATTCGCCCGCGGCGGGCACCGGTCTCAGCTCGCATGAGCTGAATCAGCCCGGGTGTTATAAAGATGTAAAGGATACGTCGGTCGTGGCTATGTTCAAGGCAATCCGCGATAAAAAAAGCGAATTCCTGTTCACTCTCGCGGGGAATGACGCCAAAACTGCCCAGCAGCCCGAGGTCTTCTTCGTGGCCTGGACGACGACCCCCTGGACCCTTCCTTCCAACCTGGGTCTTACGGTAGGTCCCAAAATAGACTATGTATTAATAAGGACCTTCAACCCCTATACCCATGTTCCCCAGGACGTGGTGCTGGCCAAGGCCCTGATAAACAAATATTTCAAGCACGAAGGCGAGAATAGCGATCTGGAAAACCTCACGCCCGAAGCCAAGATCCTGCCCTGGAAGATCCTCGGCGAATTCAAGGGCGCCGAACTCGAAGGCCTGAGATACGAGCAGCTGCTTTCCTACGAGGCCAATACCGCCCGCGAAGCCGGCGGCGACCCCTTTCGGGTGCTGCTTGGCGATTTCGTCACCACGGAGGACGGTACCGGTATCGTGCATACCGCGCCTGCCTTTGGCGCCGATGACTATAAGGTAGGAAAGAAATATGGTATAGGGATACTCACCATGGTGGACCGACAAGGGAAATTCGTCGATGGACTTGGCGAGCTCAGCGGCCGATATGTGAAGAATTACAAAGATGATCCTAACTATGTGGATGTCAATGTAGATATCAGCGTGAGTCTAAAAAAGACGGACCGCGCCTTCAAGGTCGAAAAATACGAACATAACTACCCACACTGCTGGCGTACCGATAAGCCTGTGCTTTATTATCCCCTCGATGCCTGGTTCATCCGCACCACGGCTCTTAAGGATCGCATGGTCGAGCTGAATAAGGGGATCAACTGGAAGCCCAAATCCACCGGCGAAGGCCGTTTCGGCAACTGGCTGGAGAATATGGTTGACTGGAACCTCAGCCGGAGCCGGTATTGGGGTACACCGCTCCCGGTGTGGCGCACCGAATTGCCGGAAAATCCCAGCGACAAGGACTATGCCAACCGGAAGGAGGTCTGTATCGGATCGATTGCAGAACTGCAGGCCGCGATCCGTAAATCGATCGCCGCCGGGTTCATGAAGCCGGATACCAAAGATGTTGACGCTTACATTAATAAACTTACCGCCGATCTGCATAAACCCTATGTGGATGAGATCGTGCTGGTGAGCGAAGACGGCCGCCCAATGAAACGCGTCGCCGATCTCATCGACGTGTGGTTCGATAGCGGCGCCATGCCTTATGCGCAATGGCATTTCCCCTTTGAGAACAAAGAGGTTTTTGCCCGGAACTATCCGGCGGATTTCATCGCCGAAGGCGTCGACCAGACCCGCGGCTGGTTCTATACCCTGCATGCGCTCGGGGCTCTTCTCAAGGAGTCGATCCAGGAAGAACTCAAAAAGGCTGGCCTGGCTGGTCCCGATATCGAAAAACATTACCCTGGTCTGGCCTATAAGACAGTAGTATCCAACGGTCTGGTGCTCGACAAGAACGGTAACAAGATGAGCAAGCGGCTGGGGAATGTCGTAGACCCCTTTAAGACCATCGGCGATTTTGGCGCCGATGCCACCCGTTGGTACCTGATCACCAATGCCTCCCCCTGGGAAAGCATGAAGTTCGATCTGGATGGGATCAAAGAGGTACAACGCAAATTCTTTGGGACACTTTACAATACCTACCAGTTCTTTGCGCTGTACGCCAATGTAGATGGATTTTCCTTTAAAGAAGCCTATATCGCCCCGATAGATCGACCCGAGATCGACCGCTGGATCCTTTCCTCGCTTAACAGCCTGATCGCCAAAGTCAACGATGCTTTCGATGACTACGAGCCCACGCTGGCGGGCCGGTTGATCGAAGACTTTATGGACGAGCATCTGAGCAACTGGTATGTTCGGCTCTGCCGCCGCCGGTTCTGGAAAGGCGAATATGAGCACGATAAGATCTGTGCGTACCAGACGCTGTATGAATGTCTCGAAACATTGAGCAGATTAATGGCTCCGATCTCTCCATTCTTCGCAGACTGGCTTTTCTGTAATCTCGAGGACGTCACCGGACGCATAAAGGCCGCCTCGGTACATCATGCTGACTTCCCCGAGACCGACGAGAGCTTTATCGATCTGCCGCTGGAAGAACGGATGCAATTGGCGCAAGATGCCTCGAGCCTGATCCTTTCCCTTCGTAAAAAGGTGAATATCAAGGTTCGCCAACCTTTGCAAAAGGTGCTGATCCCGGTGTTGAACCCTGCCATGAAGGACCAGCTGGTGAAGGTCGGGGACCTCATCCGGGCCGAGGTCAATGTAAAGGAGATCGAATATCTCAGTGGCGATAACACCTTCATAAAAAAGAAGATCAAACCGAATTTCGTGGCACTGGGCAAGAAGCTCGGCCCCAAAATGAAGTCAGTAAGCACTGCCCTGAGCAATTTTTCGCAGGAGGATATCGCAAAGTTGGAAAAAGAAGGAAATATTACTTTGATTCTTAATCAAGAACCCATAATATTGTCTATCCAGGAAGTTGATATCACTAGTGAAGATATTCCGGGCTGGGTTGTAGCCAATAAAAATGCGCTCACCGTTGCTTTGGATGTCACAGTAACCCCCGAACTGGCACAGGAAGGCAACGCAAGAGAATTCGTGAACCGGATTCAAAAGATACGCAAGGACAATGGCTATGATCTTACGGATAGGATCCTGGTTAAAGTAGCAGACGTACCCTCACTTACTGATTCCTTGACCCAATTTAATGAGTATATTTGCGCGGAAATTTTGGCAGATTCTATTGAATTAGTTAAGGAACCGGCGAATGGCACTGAAATTGAAGTTAATGATATTCCTCTAAAAGTGTTTGTTACTAAAAAAGCCTAACTGTATGGCAACCAAAAAGAAAGCGGCCAAGCCCGCTAAAAAGACCGCGAGCGTCAAGAAAATAGCGCCGGCAAAAAAAACGGCTTCGAAAGCTGCCCACTCGTCAGGTGGTGTGAAGGCTAAGAAGGCTCCGGTTGCTAAGAGTATTGTCAAACCGGTAGCAAAAAAGGTTGCCCCCGCAGCTGCCGCAAAGAAATCCACTCCTGTACCTGCAAAGAAATCTACTCCTATAGCCAATATATCCAAGCCCGCTGCTAAAGCTCCGGCTGTAACGAAAGTAACGTCCGTAGCAGGTGCGAAAGTGCAACCAGTACAGGCACCTGCCAAGCCGATAGCGACAGCTCCGCTCGGAAAACCGGCTATTGCCGCCCCGCCGCCCGCACCCGTGGTGACACCCAAACCTGAAGCGAAAAAACCGGCTCCGCCGGCCAAACCGGTAAAGGTGGTCATCCCCGAGATAAAAACTAAAACGGTTCGCAAATACGAGCCGGAATTTACAAAATCAGTATTAGACACCCCACAAGAAGAACAAACTGGACCCACTATGAGATATAGCGATGCAGAACTTGGAGAATTCAGGGAATTGATCAACCGCAAACTGGACGCAGCTAAGAAGGAATTGGCGTACCTGCAGGGTCTGATCACGCGCAAGGACGAGATGGGCGGCGATAACGATGACGCCCGCTACATGACCATGGAAGACGGTAGCATGAGCATGGAACGGGAACAGCTGAGCCAAATGGCCAGCCGGCAGATCACGTTTATCGATCACCTCGAGAAGGCCCTGATGAGGATCGAGAATAAAACGTATGGTATTTGCCGGGTTACCGGTAAACTGATCGATAAAGCCCGGTTGAGAGCCGTGCCCCATGCCACCTTGAGCATCGAGGCCAAGCAAATGATGAACAAATAAGGCTGAAGGGCAGGCTTAGACCCTGGTCAACTCTTCCTTCGACTTTTGTATCCAGGTTCGGTTGTAGCGCCTTTCCCTGGGACTGAGGTGGGGAGCCTCCGCGACTATATCATCCAGTATTTCCCTGGCCTCCTTTTCACGTCCTTCCCGTTGAAGGAACAATCCATATTGATACCTGGCCGCAAAATCGGCGAACCGTCCCTTCATTCTTTTGAATTCTCTTTCCGCGCCTTCTTTATCCCCCGTATAGTCCAGCGCACGCGCATACAATAAATGTGCTTCCGATCTTGTGAACTGCGGAGCCTTGTAGATCTTCCGGGCCAGCAGGATCAATAGCTCATATTGTTTCGTTTCGAAATATGCCGATATCAGCCTACTTATGACGTACTCGTTCTCGGTAAACGCACCCGTAAGACTGGTGGTATACAATTCGATGGCCTCGTCCATCCGCCCCACTGCTTTATAGGCGTCCGCCAGCAGGATGCGGTTATTGAAGGTGTTGGCGAACCGAAGATTATTCTCCAGGCGCCTGATCCGCCCCGAGGGGCTAACGAGCAAGGAATCGAGCCCCCCTTGCCAGTTGATGTTCCTTCTTGCCGGCAGGATCTCCGAAAAAAAATAAATAAGGCAGCCTATCCCGGGAAGGAACACGATCAACCAGATCCATCTTTGTTCGGTCCCTCTTTTAAGGCAATGGACCACGCAAATGGCCTGCAATATGACCGAAACGTAATAAAAATAGCTTGGAATGAAGGGGATCATTCGGGTCATCGGTTCGGAGTTTCGGCTAAAATAATAAAAGTTTTCGCCCCGAAAGTTATATATTCACTCAAACCATAACTGTTTATGTCCCGGTGTATTATAGCTCTCCTGCTATTGGTGGCAACCATCAGTGGCCAGGCTCGGCAAACCCCTTCCACCACAGCCAATTACCAGGCCGCCGCGCGCTTTTCACCCAAAAAGCTGGACAAAATGGTCTTCTCCCTCAATGTGGAACCACATTGGCTCAGAAAAACTAACCGCTTTTGGTACATGTATGAGACCACCGAAGGAAAACGTTGGTGGATCGTCGATCCGGCAAAAGCAGAGAAGAAACCGCTTTTTGATAACCACCGGCTTGCGGCAGCCATCTCGCTCGTCGTAAAAGACCCTTTCGACGCTAAACATCTGGGACTGGACAGCCTGCATTTTATCCGCGATGAGAACTGGATACAATTCGAAGTAAAGAGCACCCAGGACGCGGAAAAAGACAAGGGCGACTCTTCCAGGAACCACAAAAAGATCTTCTATTTCGAATACAATCTCGTCGACGGCACGCTCAACGAGCTCACGGGGTACAGAAAACCCAAACATAAACCGATCTGGGCCAACATCTCCCCGGACAGCAATACCATCGTCTTCGGCCGGCACTTCAACCTTTACCGGATGGACCGGGCGAACTACGAAAAAGTGCTGAAGAACGAAGACGACAGCACCATCGTCGAACATGCGTTGACCACGGATGGAGTCGAGGACTATAGTTATCATGGCAATGGTGTCATTGGCGGCGGCGGGGAGACAAACGTCGACAAGGAAAAGAACAAGAGCAAACGCAAACCCGCCCAGATCTTCTGGAGCCCGGACTCCAGACATTTTGCGATGTCGCGTTCCGATATGCGGAAGGTAAAGGACCTCTGGGTGATCAATTCGCTGGCCGATCCCCGGCCTACACTGGAGACCTATAAATATATGATGCCGGGTGAAAAGGAAGCGCCCATCGAACAGCTGCTGGTCTTCGATCTGACAACACATACCTCCGAAGTCGTGGCTACAGGCGAATTCAAGGACCAGAACCTGGCGATCTGGAGCGCACAGCAACAGGAACGTCGCCGCGATGACGAGTACCATGTTCAATACTGGCTGGGTACGAACACCAAATTCTATTTTACCCGAACCAGCAGGGATCTGAAACGGATCGATGTGTGTGCAGTAACGGTGGGGGATACTGTCGCCCGGCCGCTGATCAGCGAACGGCTGAATACTTATATTGAATTGCGCCGTTTGGGTCTCGTGGACGAGGGGCGCGAGCTCATCGAATGGAGCGAGCGCGATGGCTGGGCACATTTCTATCTTTACGACGGGAGCGGTAAATTGAAGAACCAGATCACCAGCGGGCCCTATCATTGCGAAGATATCGTGGGTATCGACGAGAAGAAGAGAATACTCTATTTTACGGCCAACGGCCGCGAACCGGGTGAAGACCCCTATTACCTCCATCTTTATAAGGTCGATCTGGATGGGTCCGGTCTTACCTTGCTCGACGGCGGAGAGTTCGATCATGCCGTGAACATGGACGACGGCCACGAGTTCTTCGTCGACAATTTCTCGCGTGTCAACACCGTTCCAAAGTCCGTGTTATATAATAACGCCGGTCGAAAGATCATGGATCTCGAGACCGCCGATCTCGCTTCGCTTTTTGCGGCAGGATATAAATTCCCCCAACCGTTCAAGGTCAAGGCGGATGATGGGATCACCGATCTCTATGGCGTTTTGTATAAACCCTTCAATTTTGACAGCACGAAGAAATTCCCCCTGATGGAATATGTCTATCCGGGACCGCAAACCGAATCCGTGAACAAAGCGTTCAGCCGCTCGATGGATCGGTTGGATAGGTTGGCGCAATTGGGGATGATCGTTATTACAGTAGGCAATCGTGGTGGGAATCCATCCCGTAGCAAATGGTATCACAATTATGGATATGGGAATCTTCGGGACTATGGCCTGGCCGATAAAAAGGCCGCTGCCGAGCAGTTAGCCGATCGTTATCCTTTTGTCGATATCACGCGCGTAGGCATCCACGGTCATAGCGGGGGCGGCTTCATGAGCACCGCCGCTATGCTGGTCTATCCCGATTTCTTCAAGGTCGCGGTATCGTCTTCCGGAAACCATGACAACTCCATCTACAATCGCTGGTGGAGCGAGAAACACAATGGGGTAAAAGAGCTGGTGAGCGACAAAGGCGACACCTCGTTTCTCTATTCCATCGAAAAGAACACCGATCTCGCAAAAAATCTCAAAGGGCATCTGATGCTTTCCTCCGGGGACATCGACAACAATGTCCATCCCGGCAATACGATGAGGGTCGCGGGTGCGCTTATCAAGGCGAACAAACGGTTCGACCTCGTGATCCTGCCGGGCCAGCGTCATGGTTATGGCGATATGACGGAATACTTCTGGTGGCGGATGGCGGATTATTTCTCGCGGTACCTTATCGGCGATCCCACGGAAAGACCCGTTGCTATTGAAGAGATGGACAGGGAGCAGGAACAAACGGGCAATAAGAAATGATTATTTGACCTCCTGCATCTCGACCAATTTCCGATAAAAGCCATGTAAATGCATCAGCTCGTCGTGGGTTCCCCGCTCCACGATATGGCCCTTCTGCAGGACGATGATCTCATCCGCATGACGGATCGTGCTCAGGCGGTGCGCGATCACGATACTGGTCCGGTGTTCCATCATTTTATTGATAGCATCCTGTACCAGCCGTTCGCTTTCCGTGTCGAGCGAGCTTGTAGCCTCATCGAGGATCAGGATCGGCGGATTCTTCAGCACGGCACGGGCGATGGTAAGCCGCTGACGTTCTCCGCCGCTGAGCTTGCTCCCACGGTCACCGATATTCGTATTATAGCCGTCCTCTTTGGCGATGATGAAATTGTGGGCGTTGGCGATCTCCGCAGCACGGACGATCTCTTCGTGGGTGGCATCGGGTTTGCCGAGCGCGATATTGGCGGCGATGGTATCATTGAAGAGGATGGGCTCCTGGGTCACGATGCTCATTTGCTCGCGAACGGTTTTGAGCGAATAGTCGCGGATATCGACCCCATCGATAAGCAGTTTTCCGCTGGTGACATCATGGAAACGCGGAACCAGGTCGGCTAACGTCGATTTACCCGCGCCCGAACTGCCCACCAGGGCGATGGTCTTGCCTTTTTCGATCACGAGATCGATGCCCTGGAGGATGGCCGTATCTTCGTAGGAGAAGTTCACGCCTTTGAATACGATGTTTTCTCTAAAGACGTCCAGTTTTTTGCCATTGGGATCGTCGTGGATATTCACGGGCGCCTTTAGGAGGGTTTCTACCCGCTCCATGGCGGCTGCACCCCGTTGCATATTGAACAGCGAGGTGGATAATGATTTAGCCGGGTTGATCAGCAAAGCGAAGATTGCGATATAGGCAATGAGATCGCCACCGGAAAAACCATTGCCGTGATTACCAAGCACCAGCCGCCCGCCGAAGTACAGGACGAGCGCCAGGATGCAGATACCCAGCGTTTCGGTCAACGGTGAGGCCAGATCCCTGCGGGCATTCATCTTGTTGCGGATATGAAAGAGGTTATCGTTGATCTCGAAGAATTTCTTTTTTAAAATAGACTCTGCCCCAAATCCTTTGATGATCCGAATCCCACCCAGTGTCTCATCGAGCACGGAAAGACTTTCGCCCAGCTTGATGCTGGCGTCTTTGCTTTGCCGTTTGAGCGTGCGGCTGATCTGGCCGATGAGAAAACCCGTCACCGGAAGCAGGACCAGTAGAAAAAGCGAAAGCCAGGGACTCAGATAGATCATATAGGCCAGATAGCCGATGATGGTCAGCGGGTCTTTGATGAGACCTTCCAGCGTACTGACCACGGAACTCTCGATCTCATAGATATCGTTGGTCATCCGGGAGATCAGGTCGCCCTTACGTTGTTCCGTGAAATACCCGATGGGCAGCTGCAGGATCTTGTTATACAGATCATTACGCAAAAACGTTATCGTTGCGCTGCGGATGGGCGAGGAAAGATAGGAGGACCAGTAATAAAAGATATTCTTCAATATGGTGGCGATCACCATCACAAGGCAGATCACGAGCAGTGCGGTGACCTTATCGTGATGTTGTATGATGCTGTTGAGGATATCTTTAAGACCGCCAATGGCGTTGGTATTGAGTGCCGATTTTCCGCCGGGTATATCACTGCTAAAGAGGATAGCAAGAAAGGGGCTCAACATACCCACCGAGACCACCCCGAAGATAATGGATAGGATATTGAAGATCATGTAGACTACTATCTTCCCCCTGTACCTGGACAGATAGTGGAGGATCACCGAGAATTTCTTCATGCTGAAATCCGTAAATTTGGAGGCAAATTTAGCCTTAATATAGCATATGCAGGAAAGTAAACGGCAAAAACAGGTAGGCGCGCTGCTGTTGCAGGAGCTAAGCGATATCTTTCAAAGACTGGGACTCGGCATGATCGATGGCGGGCTTATATCCCTTACGACGGTCAAAGTTACGCCCGATCTGCTGGAGGCCAGGGTATACCTGAGCTTTTTCCAGGTAAAAGACGTCCCCGCCGCCATGAAGAAGATCGGGGAACGGGGCTGGGAGATCAAACGGGAACTGGCTGAGCGCGTAAAACAGCAGTTACGCCGTATCCCTGCGCTGGACTATTTCCACGACGATACGTTGGAGCATGCGGATAAGATGGACGCGCTGTTCAGAAAGATAAAAGAGGAAAGACAGCCCGGGGAGGAGGGGCAAGAATGAACCTGCTTTTCGCCTGGCGTTATTTCCGTGCAAAAAAGTCTACCAATGCCATCAATATCATTGCCTGGGTCAGCATGTCGGCCATCGTAGTGGGCGCGGCTTCCCTGATCCTGGTCCTCAGCGTTTTCAATGGCTTTGAAGACCTGGTTAAATCCCTTTATACCAGTTTTTACCCCGATATCAAGGTGAGTCCGGCTTCCGCCAAGACGATGATCCTCACGCCGGAACAGCTTCAACGGCTTCGCAGCATGCCCGGCGTAAAGGCGATGTCGCTCGTGGCGCAGGACCGGGGGATCCTCGAAAATGGCGACCAAAAGGTACCCGCCTATGTCAAGGGAGTGGATAGCAATTTCCTCAAAGTTTCGGGCGTGGGTAAGAATATGGAACACGGCAAATTCGAGACCGGCACGGCCGACCAGCCGCTGACCGTATTGGGTTCGGGTATCCAGGCCACGCTCGAGATCGAGGCGGACCGGGCGCTATTACCCATAGGCGTCTATCTTTTCCGCCGCGGAAGCACCGATCTGTCGACCAACCCCATGAACTCCGTCAACCACGAGAGTATGGCTACGTCCGGAGATTTCCGTATCCAGGAAGATTTCGACCAGAACTATGCCATCACGAATATCGGCTTCGTCAAACGAATGACCGAAATGGGGCCTAACGAATATACCGGCGCCGAACTCGCGATCGACGATCCCTCCAGGGCCGTCCAGATCCGGGAGATGATCGCACAGACCCTGGGAAAGGGGTATCTGGTCCAGACGCGCTACCAGCAGAACCAGGATCTGTACAATGTCATGGGTACGGAAAAATGGGTAATATATATTGTGCTGAGCCTGATCCTGGTCGTAGCAGCCTTTAATATGGTGGGGGCCCTGACCATGCTGGTCTGGGAGAAACAAAAGGATATTCACGTGTTAAAAGCGCTGGGCGCGAGTGACGCGCTGATCCAGAAGATCTTTTTGAGCGAGGGATTATTATTGGCGCTTATGGGCGGTATCGGGGGGATATTGCTGGCCGTGATCACTTGTCTGCTGCAGATCAGGTACCATTTGGTTCCGCTGCAGGGTGGGTCGTTTTTGATCGATTACTATCCCGTGAAGCTCGTGGGGATGGATTTCGTGCTGGTCCTTTCCACCATCGTCATCGTTGGCATCCTGGCGTCCTGGTTGCCGGCACGGAAGGCTGCGCGACAACCCATCGAGCTTAAATAAATCCCGGCAAGGCCGGGATTTATTATATTTTTTAATAATCTCCGAGCGTTTCAGGCAGCTGCGCCAGCGCTTTCTTGAGCTGTTCATCGTTGGGCGCGATGCCATGCCAGTGGTGATCGTTCTCCATAAAATCGACACCTTTACCCATAATGGTGTGCATCATGATACCCACGGGTTTGCCCTGACCCAGCAGGCCTTTGGCCTTGTCCAGCGTGGCGACGACGTCGTCCATATCATTGCCGTTCATCTCGATGGTGATCCAGCCAAATGAAGCGAACTTCATATGGATGTCAGCGAGATCCATCACCGATTTGGTGGTACCGTCGATCTGCTGACCATTCCAGTCCACCGTAGAGATCAGATTGTCGACTTTTTTGGCGGCGGCGAACATGATCGCTTCCCAATTCTGGCCTTCGTCCAATTCTCCATCACCGTGGAGAGAGTATACAATATTTTTATCGTTATTGAGTTTTTTACTTAGGGCAGCCCCAATGGCAACGCTCATTCCCTGACCCAGCGAGCCGCTGGCCACCCGAACACCGGGCAGATGTTCATGAGTCGTGGGATGACCTTGCAGCCGGGAGTTGATCTTGCGAAAAGTCGCCAGTTCTTTGATGTTGAAATAACCGGACCGCGCCAACGCGGAATAGAATACCGGCGAAATATGACCGTTAGATAAAAAGAAGACGTCTTCGTTGATGCCGTCCATGTGGAAATTGGGATCGTGCTTCAATACTTTAAAGTAAAGCGCGGTGAAATAATCAGCGCAGCCCAGGGAACCACCCGGATGGCCGCTTTGCGAGCCGTGGACCATTCTTACGATATCTCTTCTGATCTGCGAAGCTGTTGCTTTTAAATCTGCCATATAGTTTGGTTTATTAAATCATTTCCGACAAATCTAACGGTTTTACTTTTCACAACCTTTTTTATGCCGCGCCAATTTTGTTTTCGCCCTTCCGGCCTTTTGAAAAATTTAGCCTTCGGGCGAAAAACAGCTAATGACGGGCCTTCGGCCATTGGGCCTGTGGCCCAATTTGTTTTCGCCCTTCCGGCCTTTTGAAAAATTTAGCCTTCGGGCGAAAAACGGCTAATGACGGGCCTTCGGCTATTGGGCCTGTGGCCCAATTTGTTTTCGCCCTTCCGGCCTTTTGAAAAATTTAGCCTTCGGGCGAAAAACGGCTAATGACGGGCCTTCGGCCATTGGGCCTGTGGCCCAATTTTGGGTTTGGACTCATTAAACTTTTGTATTATCTTTCGGTCGAAATCTCCTGTCTGCCGTTTGACCATTTGAAATACGGTACAAAATTTGCCCGAAACGACCCCGGCATTAGTGGCATTATAAAAGAATTCCTATTTTTGTTCACGAATCAAAATCGTACTGATGTTTGATGTTCTACTTTCGATAGCTATTTCATTTACCGTTACCTTTCTTGCTATTCCGGCGGTAATCAATGTAGCAGAGATGAAAAAGCTTTTCGATATGCCCGATGCCCGAAAAGTACATTTTACTCCTATTACACCCCTTGGTGGGATCGGCATCTTCGCCGGTTTCATTTTCGGCAGCCTCCTGACCCTACACATTGGGCAATATGCTGATCTTCAGTACTATATAGCTGCGGCCTTTGTTATCTTTTTCCTGGGTCTCAAGGATGATATCCTAGTGATCTCGCCGGTAAAGAAATTTATCGGGCAGGTGCTTGCCGCGTTTATCATCATATACTATGGAAATATACAGATCCGGAGCATGCACGGATTCTTTGGCGTATATGAGCTACCCGAAATGTTCAGTCTTTTGTTGACCTATTTCGCGGTTATCGTAGTCATCAACTCCTTCAATTTGATCGATGGTGTGGATGGGCTCGCCGGCAGTCTGGGTTTGCTTTCCTGCACCGTTTTCGGTATTTATTTTCTCTACGTGGGTATGGCGCCGTATGCCGTACTCGCTTTTTCGCTTGCCGGTAGTCTGCTGGCTTTTTTGATCTTCAATTTTCAACCTGCCAAGATCTTCATGGGCGACACGGGTTCATTGCTGGTAGGGACCATCAACGCCATCCTGGTGATCAAGTTCATCAATGTAGCCAATACAACCGATGTTAATTTCCCCGTTCCCGCTTCGCCGGCGGTAGGCTTTACCATCCTGATGATTCCGCTGCTGGATACCCTGCGTGTCTTCGGTATCCGCATCTTACATCGCCGTTCGCCGTTCAGCCCGGACCGGAACCATATCCACCATTTGCTGCTGGACCGTGGCTTTTCACACCGGGCGATCACGCTCACTCTGGTGTCGGTGAATTTCCTGATGATCGCATTGGTATTCATGGGCCGTTCGCTCAATTGCACGTATCTTCTTCTCGGCATATTCCTGCTCTTTTTTGCAATGATCGCGGGGATTTACTACCTGCTGCCGGGCCCCCGTTTATTTGTGGCTAAATCGGCCGAGGAAGAGAATGCACAATTGACCAAGGTCTCCCAACTCGTTTCCCTGAAAAAGGACTCCATCCTAGAGCAAAACAATTAGATGAAAAAGACGCATCCTGCGTCTTTGGAATTAATTTTGACGTACGTTTGCAACGTTGTCAACTACAATTATTTATGAGCGATGATCTGGAATTGATCCTGGAAGATTCCCGGGATAATATGAAAAAAGCCCTCAACCATCTTGAGTCTGAATTAATTAAGATCAGGGCCGGAAAAGCCAGTCCGCAGATGCTGGAAGGGCTCACCGTCGATTATTATGGCAGCCCCACCTTGCTCAACCAGGTCGGGAATATCTCCGCGATGGACGCCCGCACACTTACCATTCAGCCCTGGGAAAAGAATATGCTTCAGCCCATCGAAAGGGCGATCATCAATGCCAATCTGGGCGTAACTCCCCAGAATGACGGCAATATCATTCGATTGTTCATGCCTCCATTGACGGAGGAACGCAGAAGGGAATTCGTAAAACGGGCCGGCGGTGAGGGCGAGCAATCCAGGGTCGCCATCCGCAATATCCGCCGCGATGCGATCGAACAGATCAAGAAACTGCAAAAGGATGGTTTGAGCGAGGATGAAGCGAAAGATGCCGAAAAAGAGATCCAGGATATCACCGATAAGTACATTTCCCTGGTGGAAAAGCACCTGCAGACCAAGGAGAAAGAGATCATGTCCGTTTAGCACCCCGGCAAGATTGTTGCCATAAATATTACCCTGGCGAACGGGGGTTCGCCGGCCGAAGGCCAGACATCAGCGCCAGACCTGTCGCAAATTAGTCCGCATCCCGTACGCCGGATCATTCGATCCCGGCATCTGGGTATTTTACATTTATACCAATCCATGGGAAAGATCAGACTAAAGGATATCGATACCCGTGCGCCAAAGAGCATGGACAAAGAAGAGACCAAGGAAGAGCTCGCCGGCATCCTGCAGGAACTCGACGATCTGCAGAACCTGCTTTACGCCGAATCGAAACATGCCTTGCTGGTTGTGATCCAGGGCATGGATGCCAGTGGGAAAGACGGTACCGTAAGGAATGTCTTTGGGAAATTGAATTCCCAGGGCGTGCTGGTCAAATCGTTCAAGGCTCCCACCGCCGAAGAGCTGGCCCATGATTTTCTGTGGCGTATCCATAAGTGTGCTCCGCAAAAGGGATATATCCGCATCTTCAACCGCAGCCATTATGAAGACATTCTGATCACACGGGTGCATAGTTGGATCGATGACGCCACGGCATACAAACGCATGGATGCGATCAACGATTTTGAACGCCTGCTAACCGAACACAATGATACCCATATCCTGAAATTCTATCTCCATATCTCGCCGGAAGAACAAAAGTCCCGGCTGGAGGAGCGGATACATAATCCGGCCAAACAATGGAAATACAATGAAGACGATTTCAAGGAAGCGAAGCTCTGGGACAAGTATATGGAGGTTTATGAAGATTGCTTTCATTATTGTAAAGAGATCCCCTGGACGATCGTGCCTGCCGATCAGAACTGGTACAAGGAATACCTGATCGCTACCACGGTGAGAGAAACGTTAAGATCACTGAAGATGAATTACCCGGGGTTGAAGAAATGATGCGGCTCTATCCATGCTTTATTTATAACTAAAATTAACCAACATGGCAATCTTTAAAGAGTTTAAGGCATTTATCATGCGAGGCAACGTCCTCGACCTCGCTGTTGCTGTGGTCATTGGCGCCGCTTTTACAGCTATCGTCTCTTCTCTGGTGGATCATGTCATTACTCCTCTATTGCTGACACCCGCACTCCATGCGGCACGCCTGGACGACATCGACAAATTGGCGTGGGGAACCGTGAAATACGGGAATTTCCTGTCTGCCGTAATTAAATTTGTGATCGTTGCCTTTATCCTCTTCCTTATCGTAAAAGGCTTTCAATCCCTTGAGAAGAAAAAGGAAGCCGCGCCGCCTCCGGCGCCACCCGAACCCACGATGACGGAGAAACTGCTGATGGAGATCCGCGACGAACTGAAGAAAAGACCCTAAAGCTTTTTTACATACCAAAATGATGAGTTATGCAGAATTACGGTGCAAGAAAATTGCTTACCCTTACATTGAGTCTGGCCCTGACCTTAGGTTTACATGCACAAAACGGTGTGCAGGGATTACAAAGTGCCGTTGAAGGCGTAAAGATCACCAAAGACCCGAAAGATACCACCAAGATGACGTGGAAGACCGGCGGGCTCGCGAGCATTACGTTCAACCAGGCGGCATTGAGCAACTGGTCCGCCGGCGGTGACAAATCCGCGCTCTCGCTGAATGCTATCGGCAATCTGTATGCCTTTTATCTCGATGGCCGCCGTTCCTGGGACAACTTCCTGAACGCGCAATACGGCATCGCCAATACCACGAGTCTCGGCACCCGTAAGACCAATGACCTTCTCGACATTACCTCCAAATACGGATATGACCTGGGCAAAAAATGGTATCTGACCGGCCTTTTCGATTTCCGCACACAGTTTGCACCGGGCTATAATTATCCCACTGCGGACAGCAAGATATTGACGTCCGACTTTCTTGCACCGGCCTATCTGCTGCTTTCCGCTGGTATGGACTGGAAACCGACCACCAACTTCTCCCTCTTTATGTCCCCTGCGACCATGCGGGAAGTGCTCGTCAACAACGACTCACTGGCTTCTGTAGCAGCTTTCGGGGTCGATTCCGGGAAGAAGTCGCGGTTCGAATTTGGCGCATATGTTACGATCAACTACCAAACCAATGTCAGCAAAACGGCCAATTACACCGGCAGGCTGGACCTGTTCTCCGACTATACCCGCAATCCGCAGGATATTGCGGTCTATATGACCAACGTCCTCAACGTCAAGGTGACCTCGCTCGTCAGCATGCTCCTTTCGTTGAACCTGATCTATGACAACAATATCCCGTCCGTAAAGGCGGACGGTACAAAGGGCGGACCTGCACTACAGCTCCAGGAGACCATGGGCATCGGGTTCGCGTATAAATTCGCCAGGAAGGCCAGGAAACCCATTCCGCCGCCTCCACCGCCGGCGACTCCGCCACCGGCAACGCCGCCATCGGCCACACAGCAAAAATGACCCGGACATAAGCGAATGTGGGGCAAATGTGCTTATTTTCCTGCTGTGCATTTGCCCCACAGTTTCTAAAAGCGGTATTTTCGTAAGGCTATGACGAGTTATCAGATCAAATTACCGCAATTCGAGGGCCCTTTCGACCTCCTTCTGTTCTTTATCGAAAGGGACGAATTGGATATTTATAATATACCTATTCACCGGATCATCACGGATTTTCTTGCCTATATCCACGGCGAGGAAAGTCTCAATATCGAACTGTCGAGCGAGTTCATCCTTTTCGTCTCGACCCTGATGCGGATCAAAGCCAAGATGCTGCTGCCACGTAAAGAGCTCGATGCCCAGGGCAACGAGATCGACCCCCGCCAGGAGCTCATCGACAAACTGCTCGAGTACAAACGATATAAGGAAGCGTCGGTCACGCTCGCGGAAATGGAGGCCATCCGGCATCTCATGGTCCGGCGGGGCAATCTCCAAAAAGAACTGTCGAACATCGGCGAAGAGGCGGGCGAAGGCACCGAGATCCAGGCGATCACACTGTTTAAGCTGATGAAGACCTTCGAGCGGGTGATGCAACGTATCCAGCAGCGGCAGAACAAGCCCGTGCATACCGTCGTCCGCTACAATTATACCATGGAGGGAAGCCGGAAACATATCCTCACCGTGATCCGGCAGGAGCGGAACCTCTCGTTCGAAAAGTTGTTCGAAGTCTGTGCGGACCGGCTGCAGGCCATTTTCATGTTCCTGTCGATGCTCGAACTTGTTCAGCTCAATTACATGAATATCCTCATCGGCGAAGGGCGGAATAATTTCATTGTTGAATACAATTCGGAAAAAGAAGTGAATAGCCAGGAAGAGGCAACCCTCACCGGCGATGGACCGTCAGACGGTGACACACCGGCGGATGACAACGGTGGCGGTTTTCCCGGTGGCGATAACGGCGGGTTATTCCCCGGATTCCTGGATGCGACGGCAAATTAAGAAGATACTTACCTTTCTATGATAACCACATTCTATCCTGCATCCCAACGCGGCCACGTCAATTTCGGCTGGCTGGAAAGCCATCATTCCTTCAGTTTCGGGAACTGGCATAACCGCGAGAAAGTCCATTTCGGCGCGCTGCGCGTGCTAAACGACGACACCATCAAAGGCGGTAAAGGGTTCGACACGCATCCCCACGAAAACATGGAGATCATCACCATCCCTTTAAAAGGCGCGCTTGCGCATAAAGACAGCACGGGCGCCGAAGGGATCATCTATACAGGGGATGTGCAGATCATGAGTGCGGGTAGCGGTATCCGTCATTCCGAATACAATGCTTCGCATTACGACCCGGTGACCCTGTTGCAGATCTGGATCTTTCCGAGGCTCACGGGCATCAAACCGCGGCATGACCAGCAGAGCTTCGATCCTGCCTCCCGCGATGGTCAATGGCAAATAGTAGTAAGTCCAAGACCCGAAGATGGGGCACTCAAGATCAACCAGGACGCCCGTCTGGCGCTCACACGATTAAAAGCAGGAGCCAGCCTTACCTATTATGCCGTATTCCCGGGCAATGGCATTTATATTCTTGTATTGGAGGGACAGGTGGAAGCCGATGGGAACGTCTTGCAACGCCGCGATGGCCTGGGCGTGACACAAGCCGGCGAGGTTACCCTTCATGCGGTCGCCGATAGCGAATTGCTCGCGATCGAAGTCCCGATGTTCGCCTGATCCTTATTGGAAATTGCTGAAGACAACGGTCTCACCCATCATCTCGCGGACAGCGGCAGTGATTGCCGGCGCATCATAGCCGCTCTCGTGCTGTAGCTCTTTCGGCGTCCCGTGTTCGACAAACCTGTCCGGGATGCCCATAATGCGCACAGATGCCTTATAGCCATTTGCCGCCTGGAATTCCAGGATGGCGGAACCAAAACCTCCGGTGACGGTACCATCTTCTACCGTCAAAATGCGGTCGTATTTTCTGAATACTTCGTGCAGCAGCGCTTCATCCAGCGGTTTGACGAAACGCATGTCGTAATGCGCGGGGTTGAGCCCCGTGGTCCGTAATTCCCGGATTGCGGTGGTCACGAAATTACCGGGGTGACCCAGGCTCAGGATGGCGATACCTTCGCCGTCTTTGATCTTCCGGCCTTTGCCGATCTCGATCTCCTGGAAGGGGGTGCGCCATTCCGGCATCACACCTTCGCCGCGGGGATAGCGGATCACGAAGGGATGCTCGTTCTTATCCAGCTGGGCCGTATACAAGAGATTGCGGAGCTCACTTTCGTTCATGGGCGAGCTGACGATCATCTCGGGTATGCAGCGCATATAAGCGATATCATACGCGCCGTGGTGCGTCGGCCCGTCTTCGCCCACGAGACCCGCCCGGTCCAGACAAAAGACCACGGGCAGCTTCTGAATGGCCACGTCATGGATCACCTGGTCATAGGCGCGTTGCATAAAAGAAGAGTAGATATTACAAAACACGCGCATGCCCTGTGTGGCCATACCTGCGCTGAGCGTCACGGCGTGCTGTTCGCATATGCCCACATCGAATGCGCGATCCGGCATTTTGTCCATCATGAACTTCAGCGAGGAACCGCTGGGCATGGCCGGCGTTATGCCGATGATCTTCGGGTTTTGCTCGGCCAGCTCGATGAGGCTCAGGCCAAATACGTCCTGGTATTTGGGTGGCTGGGGCGTGGGATAATGCTTTTTATAGATCTCGCCGGTGATCTTATCGAACAACCCGGGAGCATGCCATTTGGTCTGATCTTTTTCGGCCAGCGCATAGCCCTTGCCTTTCACCGTGACGATATGCAACAGCTTGGGGCCGGGCATGCCTTTGAGGTCGTTGAGGGTATCTACCAGCTTGGTAATATTGTGGCCGTCGATGGGACCGAAGTAACGGAGATTCAGCGCTTCGAAAAGATTGCTGCTGCGGCTTACGAAACCCTTGATGCTGTGTTCGATCTTGCTGGCCATCTCCCGGCTGAAGGTACTGCCCGGTAATTTGCCCAGGGCCTTCCAGATATCGTCTTTCAGCCGGTTATAGGTCTTGGAGGTCGTGATGTCGGTGAGATATTCTTTCAGGGCGCCTACATTGGGGTCGATGCTCATGCAGTTGTCGTTCAGCACAATGAGCAGATCGGTATCCGCAACGCCGGCATGGTTCATCCCTTCGAAGGCGAGCCCCGCGGTCATGGCGCCGTCACCGATGATAGCCACGCTTTTACGATCGGTCTCCCCCTTGTATTTGGCGGCCATCGCCATGCCCAGGGCCGCACTGATGGAGGTGGACGAATGGCCCACTCCGAAGGTATCGTAAGGACTTTCGCTTCGTTTGGGAAAACCGCTCAGGCCATTGTACTTGCGGTTAGTAGCAAAGGTATCGCGGCGACCGGTGAGGATCTTGTGCCCATAGGCCTGATGCCCAACGTCCCACACCAGCTGATCATAGGGGGTGTTGAAGACGTAGTGAAGGGCAACCGTTAATTCCACCACACCCAGGCTGGCGGCAAAATGTCCGCCATGAACGCTCACCGTGTCGATGATATACTGACGCAGTTCATCACTTACCTGATGCAACTGTTCTCTGCTCAGTTTTTTGAGGTCATCGGGTGAATTGACCGCTTGGAGGAGAGGCCCCGGGGTGATTTCCATATTGTAAAAATACAGATTATTCCCGTAGATTTAGAGTGTTTAAGCCCATTTGAACCGATGGCCAGCGTAAATTAGCCATTAGTACAAAATAGGGGTAGGAGGGCTGGGGAAAACCTTAGTTTTGACCCCTGAGGCAGGCATCTGCCACGCTTTATTGTACGCATATGACCAAAAACGGAAGCAAATATTACTGGTGGTGCCAGATCGGTGGTTGGGGGTCCCTGGCTTTGGTCCTCGTGTTGAATTCTTCTATCTCCGAGCAGACTATTACGGATAAGCAGATCTATATCATGGTGATCACCGTGCTCACGGGAATCCTGGTTACCCATATCTTCAGGGAAGTGATCAAGCGGTCGGGCTGGGCTTTTTTGACCGTCGAGAAGGCTTTACCGAAATTCCTCATCGGCATGCTCCTTACCTGTATTGCGAGCGCGCTTATCCGGATCACACTGGCGGACCGGCTTGGCCTGGTTTCCCACAAGAACACAGAATTCATGGCCCGGCTGCTGACGGTCGCCGCCGATACGGGACTGATGATCATACCCTGGACGCTGATCTACTATTTTTATCACTACGTGCTGATCAGCAGCCGCCAGCAGGTAGATACGCTAAAGCTGGAAGCACTGGTAAAAGAGCTCGAGCTAAAGACCATCAAGGCGCATATCAATCCACACTTCATCTTCAATGCGCTTAACAGCATCCGGGCGCTGATCGATGAAAATCCGCCGCGGGCGCGCACGGCCATCACCGAGCTGAGCAATATCCTGCGCAGCTCCATGCAGGCGGAGAAACTGGAAACGGTGACCTTTGAAAAAGAACTTAATATCGTAAAAGACTATCTCGCGCTCGAGCATATCCGGTTTGAAGACCGCCTCCAGGTCGAATATGAGATCGACGAGGATACGCTCGATCAGCCCATCCCGCCCATGATGCTGCAGACCCTTGTGGAGAACGCTATAAAACATGGTATTAGCAGGCAGGTGGGGGGAGGAAAGGTGCGAATCGTCTCCGACTTCAGGGAAGATTACCACGAACTGGTGATCCTCAATACGGGTGTCCTCAACGGCAGCCGCGATTCGGATGGTTTCGGTTTGGCCAGCACCAAGAACAGGCTCCAGCTTCTTTTTGGACAAAAGGCCAATTTCGACATCCGGGAAACGGGCGAAAATACCGTGCAGGCCAGAGTGCTCATCCCCGTGCACACCGCCGCCGCTAAAATATCCCTCAAACCATGATCAAAGCCATTATTATCGACGACGAGCGTCTCGCCCGGAACGAGCTAAAAAAATTGCTGCTGGATTTCCCCGAAATAGAGGTCATTGCCGAGGCCACCAATGCCGCCGAAGGCGTCGAAAAGATCGACAGCCTGAATCCCGATCTTATCTTTTTGGATATTCAGATGCCCGGGAAAACGGGTTTCGACATGCTCGCCGAACTGGAACGGGCGCCCAACGTGATCTTCACCACCGCATATGATGAATATGCCCTCAAGGCCTTTGAGGTCAATGCCCTGGATTATCTGCTGAAACCCGTGGAGCCGAAACGGCTCGCCGACGCGCTTCAGAAATTGCAGGTCGAAGAGGACAAAGAGCCTATCTCGGACCATACGATCTCCGTCAACCGCAGCATCCTCAACGAACACGATCAGGTCTTTGTAAAAGACGGGGAACGCTGCTGGTTCGTGAAGCTTTCGGACATCCGGCTTTTTGAAAGCGTAGGGAATTATGCCAAGGTCTATTTCGGGCCTAATAAGCCGCTGATCCTGAAATCGCTCAATGCCCTGGAAGAACGCCTGGATGAGAAGGTCTTTTTCCGCGCTAACCGCAAACACATCGTCAATCTCCGCCTGATAGAAAAGATCGAACCCTACTTCAATGGCGGCCTATTGCTGGAAATGAAAGGCGGGGAAAAGATCGAGGTCAGTCGTCGGCAAACGGTAAAGTTCAAGGAGATGATGAGTCTTTAAATTTAAATCTTTCCCAAACATGAGATTTGTTGCCATTGCCATTACCCTGCTATTGGGTCCGCGTCTTTTTGCCCAGGACATAGATAAGATCATCAATGCCGCCGCAGTGGAGAGGACGGAGCGGGTCTTGTCCTCGGACGAAATGCGCGGCCGCGCCACATTCACGCCGGATATCGAACGCGCCGCGGATTATATCGAATCCAGGTTCAAAGCTGCCGGGCTCAAGACCTGGAACGGCAGTGACAGCTACAGGCAGCCTTTTACGATGGTCCGCGCCGCACTTATCTCCGCCACGGGCAGCCTGGACGGGGAACCGCTGCCCGAGGACCATATCGTCACCATCAGCGCGTCACCCGATCTGAGCATCGACGAGAAAAGCGGCTATGCTGTATACACGATGAAGGCGGGTAGCGATTTTGTTCCTGAGATACTGCACTATGCACACGAAAAAACGAATGCCCTCGTGCTGGTGGATACGTCCTTTGCAAAGAACTTTCCGCGGCTGGCCCGTTTTACCCGTCAGCAGTTCAAATCTGACCGTAGCGTTATCTTTATATTGACGTCGGCATCGCCCACCCGCTATTCGATCCACGTGCGACAGGAGGTGACCGAATCGAAGCTGGCGAATGTCGTAGGCATCCTTCCCGGAACCACAAGGAAGAACGAGATCGTGATCTTCTCGGGCCACTATGATCACCTGGGGGTCGGCAAGCCCGATGCCAAAGGCGACTCCATCTACAACGGCGCCAACGACGATGCCAGCGGCACTACAGCCGTGATGATGCTGGCGGACTATTTTGCAAAAAAGAAGAACAATGAGCGAACCCTGGTATTTGCCGCCTTTACCGCCGAAGAGATCGGCGAGTTTGGATCCCAATATTTTTCGGAACAGTTCGATCCGGCAACCGTGGTGGCGATGTTCAATATAGAAATGATCGGGACAGAATCTAAATGGGGCATCAACTCCGCCTATATCACCGGGTACGAAAGATCGGACATGGGCGAGATACTCCAAAAGAATCTAAAGGGCAGTGGTTTTACCTTTTATCCCGACCCCTATCCCAGCCAGCAGCTTTTCTATCGGTCGGACAATGCCACGCTTGCCCGGCAGGGGGTACCCGCGCATACCATCTCCACGTCAAAAATGGATTCGGAAAAATATTATCATACGCAGGGCGATGAGATTGGTACCCTGGATATGGACAACATGGCCCGGATCATCAAGTCGATCGCCCTGAGCTCGACTTCCATCGTAGCTGGAAAAGATACCCCGTCGAGGGTGGACACCAAGCAACTGCGATAATGAACAACGAAACCGATGTAGAACGGTGTAAACGCCTGATCGAGGCGTCGCTGGGCTGGGGTGATGCTGCATCCTGGACCAATGAGGACTTTGCTGAGCTCGGCGACCGTATCTTCGCAAGGACATCGGTGCAGCTTAGTATATCCACGCTCAAACGCATCTGGGGGAAGGTAAAATACGATCATTCACCTACCACGGCCACGCTCAATGCCCTCGCCCGTTACGCCGGTTTCGACAGTTGGCGGGACTTTTTATTGAAATCTTCACCGGCCGCCACGCCGCCCGCTCAACCAGGGCTCACACGGCCTGCCGTCCCACTGCCACCCGCCCACCCGCATCGTCGCCCTATTCTGACGCCACTCGTCATCGGCACCGTCGTGCTGGCCGGATTGCTGGCTTTGCTTAGCGCCCGCTTTATCCATGCGCCCGTCTCTACGCCTTTGCTCAAATTCGAGAGCCATCGCACTTCGGACGGCCTGCCTAACTCGGTGGTCTTCGATTACGACGCTACACCGCTGCATCCCAAAGAGGTGATGATCCAGCAGTCCTGGGATCCGAAACGACGGGAAAAAGTCGACCCTAACGGGAAACAACACACGTCGATCTACTATTATCCCGGTTATTTTACCGCAAAGCTTGTCGTTGACGGCGTGATCCGCCGGGAATCGGAAGTATATATTGCCAGTAATGGCTGGAAGGCCATCGTCGGGCGTCAGCCTTACCCGGTGTACCTTTCGGCGCAGGAGACCCGTGGTGATTCGGGTACCCTGGCCGTCAGCGCAGCCACGCTGAGTGAAAAAACCGGCTCCCGGGTCTTCAGCGATACCTGGGTAACCTTTGCCGACGTGCGGCCTTTTCAGGGTGTAAGCGGGGATCATTTTTCGCTGACCACGACCTTACGCAATACGTCTACGGTGGAACAATGTCTTTGCCGGCATATCGACATCGTAGTCCAGGGCAAGAAGAGTGTGATCATTGTCGTTCTATCAGACAAAGGATGTATCTCGAGTCTTGGGCTATATCCTGGTTTCGGCAATGGGATCAATGGTAAAGATCATGATCTGAGCGCCTTTGGCTGTGATTTCCGGCAGTGGCAGCGGCTGGTATGTACCGAAAAGGATCATGTGCTCACGATCACACTCAACGGCCGGCCGGTTTTCAGCGCCGGCAATGCGAAGACCATTGGGGATATCGTGGGTCTCAATATCAAGTTCGAAGGTACCGGAGCCATCCGGGAAGCCGTGTTGCAAGGCGATGGCGCACCCATCGATCTCCTCGCCGACGCCGGTAGATAATTTTAATCCCGGTAATTCAATGCTGCCATAATATCCGCTGGTATTCCAGCGGGATCGAGATCTCGTCGTTCCGGGCGACGATCCTTGCCGTATAGTCTCCGGCAGGTCGCTCCGAAGGCACCGCGGCGGTATATCGCGTCCATCCGTCGCCCGTCTCACCCGGTTGCATATCGATGCTGACAAGCGGAGAGCCTGCGACCAGCTGTACGCGGATGCTATCGGGGTTGCACCCATCCAAAGATACCTGGACTTCAAAAAAATGCTGGTCCTGCCGGGTATCCGCCTTGAACTCGCCAAACTTTAGATTCGGCCAATGCTGGTCGACCTCATGTCTCCACTGGACGATCTTTTTCCCGCGGGCGTTGTCATACGCCGCGCGGTTGAGATAGGCCTTCGCCGCGGTCAGATAGAATTTCTCGGCGTATTCGCGTACCGTTCGGTTCGATGAAAAATACGGGGTCAGCGTGGCCATGCTTCTGCGCACGCGCTTTACCCATGCCCCCGGGATGCCATCGGCGCGGCGGTTATAGAATTCCGGGATGACCTGTTGTTCGAGGGTGTCGAAAAGCTGTTGGGCTTCCCGCCAGTTCAGACCGGAGTCGTTGGGATGCTCCTGCCCGTCGCCGAGTGCCCAGCCCACTTCGGGGGTATAGGCTTCCACCCACCAGCCATCCAGCTCGCTCAGGTTGAGGCCGCCGTTCACCAGGACCTTCATACCGCTGGTGCCGCTGGCTTCCCATGGGCGTTGGGGCGTATTCAGCCAGACATCCATGCCGCCAACCAGGTGAGCCGCCATGAGCATATCGTAATCGCTGAGAAAGATGACATGTTGCGTCAGCCCCGTGCGCTGGATGAACTGGACCCATCCTTTGATCAGATCGCGTCCGCTTTGGTCGGCCGGCGGCGCCTTACCGGCGATCACCAACTGTACAGGCTGCTCATAGTTGGTAAGCAATCGAACCAGCCGGTCCTGATCCATCAGCAGCAGGTCAGGCCGTTTATAGGCAACGAAACGGCGGGCAAAGCCTATCGTAAGCACGTTGGGTGCAAAGAGCTTCTGTGCGGCGTCGATGGCTTCCCGCGCGGCGCCATAAGCGGCGAGCAGACCCGCGGACTCGTTCCGGATGAAGTCGATGAGGGCGGCACGGGCAGCGTTGCGCATTTCCCAGATCTTTTCGTCGGACAATTTCTCGATGGCATGCTGGAAGTCCTCGGTGGGCCATTTCCAACGATCTGTTGCAATGGCGTCGGTCCAAAGCTTGTCGGCATTGTCACCCTCCCAGGTGGGCATATGGACGCCATTGGTGATATGGGCGATCGGTACCTCTTCCGTGGGCCAGCGTTGGAACAACGGCTCAAAAAGATGACGGCTTACCGCGCCGTGCAATTTGCTGACGCCATTGATGACGCTGCTGCCATGTACGGCGAGATAGGCCATATTGAACCCTTCATATGGATTGCCCGGATTTGCCCGGCCCAAAGCCAGCAGGTCATTGAGCGAGATACCCAGCTCTTTCTGCGCATAGCCGGCGAGATATTTTTCCACGAGCGAGGGATCGAAATGGTCGAAGCCCGCCGCCACGGCCGTGTGCGTTGTGAAGAGATTTCCGGAGCGCGTGATCGTCAGCGCCGTTTCAAAATTGCACCCCGTTTTCTGCATATGGTCGAGGGCGCGTTCGAGCACAACGAAAGCGGCATGTCCCTCGTTGAGGTGACATACCTCGGGTGATATTCCCAATGCTTTGAGCAATCGCCAACCGCCGATACCCAGTACGATCTCCTGCATGATACGCATTTCCATGCCGCCGCCATATACTTCGGCCGTGATCTCGCGGTGTTCGGGCAAATTGCCGGCGTCATTGCTGTCGAGCAGATATAGTTTAGTCCGTCCCACCTTGACCTGCCACGCCCTGAGCCACACCGATTTTCCCTGCAGGGTGATTTGGATGCGGAGCCATTCTCCGTTTGGCAGCCGGAGGGGCATCACGGGCAATTGCCCCGGGTCATTGGATGGAGTATAGGCGACCTGGTTTCCATAGGGGTCGATGTATTGACGGAAATAACCTCTTTGGTACAGGAGACCGATGCCTACCACGGGAACACCGAGATCGCTGGCCGATTTCAGCTGGTCGCCCGCGACATTCCCAAGACCACCTACATAGATAGGCAAGGACTCGCCCAGCATGAATTCCATGCTGAAGTACGCCACCTTTTTCAGGATAGAGTTGGGATAGGTCGTGTCAAACCAGCTTTGACGGGTATCTTCTTCTTCCCGCAGGCGGGCGATGGAATCGAGTTTTTGTTTAAAAGCCGGTGAAGAAAGAAGCCAACGTACATGGTCTCCGCCGACGCTCTGCACCACCAGCCAGGGATTGTGTGTTTCATCCCAAAGAGCCGGCGCCAGCTGTTGCCAGAGTTCATCCGCATCGTGATTCCAGGACCAGCGCATATCGAGCGCCAAAGAGACCAATATATCGAAGCCTTCCATTTTCGTGGCCTCCGGACTGCTGGCCGGAATGCCATAGAGTGTATTCACCGTGCTCATAGCTGCTTTGTTTATTTTCCGATCGCTTTATCTACTATGTTCTGTGCGTCGCCGAGGATGAGTTGCAAATGGTCCTTGCCGAGAAAACTCTCCGCATAGATCTTGTAGATCTCTTCCGTGCCGGACGGCCTTGCCGCGAACCAGCCGTTGTCGGTAGAGACCTTCAGCCCACCGATACCGGCGTTGTTACCGGGTGCATTGGTGAGCATCGATTTTATCGGCTCGCCTGCCATTTCTTTTTGTTGGATCTGTGCGGGATTCAGCTGGGCCAGCGCTTTCTTTTGCGCGGTCGTCGCTTTGGCGTCGATCCGGTCGTACACAGGGTCACCCAGCTTTTTCGTGAGCTCTTCATAGATCTCGCCCGGATCACGGCCGGTCTTTGCCATGATCTCGGCGGAGAGCAGCGCGGGAATGAAGCCATCCTTGTCCGTGGTCCACACCTTACCGTCACGCCGGAGGAAGGCGGCGCCCGCGCTTTCTTCGCCTACGAATCCCAGGCTGCCGTCTACCAGACCATCGACGAAATATTTAAAACCTACGGGGACTTCATACAGGTTGCGCCCCGCCTGTTTCGTAACGCGATCGATGAGTGCGCTGCTGACCACGGTCTTGCCCACCGCAGCTTTTGCGTCCCAACCCGGCCTGTTCCGAAAGAGATAGTCGATGCAAACGCAGAGATAGTGGTTGGGCGGTAGCAGCCCGGCATGTTTGGTGACGATCCCATGACGGTCGTGATCTGTGTCGCAGGCAAAGGCCACATCGAACTGATCTTTCTTGTCGAGCAGGCTACGCATCGCATACGGCGACGAAGGGTCCATCCTGATCTTGCCATCGTGGTCGATGGTCATAAAACGAAAGGTAGGATCGACAAGCTTGTTGGTTACCGTGAGGTTGAGCTTGTATTTTTCTACGATAGGTCCCCAATAATGGACACCGGCGCCACCGAGAGGATCTACCCCGAGCTTTGCCGATCCGCCCCGGATCGCATCCATGTCCAACACATTGCCAAGATCATTGACATAATTATTCAAATAGTCATGCCGGTGAGTGGTAGAAGCTTTCAGGGCGCGTTCGAATGGTGTCCGTTTGACGTCGGAGAGTTTATTTTCCAGGAATCCGTTGGCGGTGGACTCGATCCATTTAGTGATGTCCGTTTCCGCCGGTCCGCCATTGGGCGGGTTGTATTTGAAACCGCCATCATCGGGCGGGTTGTGGCTGGGGGTGATGATGATACCATCGGCGAGGCCTTTTGTCCTACCTTGGTTGTACATAAGGATGGCGTGCGACACCGCAGGGGTGGGGGTGTATTCATCGGCCACTGCGATCATCGTCTCCACTCCGTTTGCCGCGAGTACTTCGAGGGCGGTCGCGTGGGCGGGCGTCGACAAGGCGTGGGTGTCCATTCCCATAAAAAGCGGGCCATCGATACCGTTGTTTTTCCGGTATCGGCAAATGGCCTGTGTGATGGCCAGGATATGGGCCTCGTTAAAACTATTCCGGAGCGCGCCGCCGCGGTGTCCGCTCGTTCCGAAGGCGATGCGTTGGTCGGGTATCGAAGGATCGGGGGTGCCTGTATAGTAGGCCGTTATCAATGCGGGCACATTGATCAGCGTGGACGGATCGGGAAGCTGCCCGGCTAAAGGACTTAGCGCCATAAATTTGCATTTGATTACCCTAAGTTCCGCTTCTTTTGGCTAAATCAAGTGTTATATTTCGCTAAAACTTTTTCCATTTCGGCCACGATATGGTCGTTGCAGAGATTTCCGATGCTTCCCTCGTGGGTATGATGTAACCCGCGACGATAGTCGAAATTAAACTCTCCCCGGTCGATCTGGTTGCCGATCTCTTTATAGGCCTCCCGGAAAGAGATTCCTTTGTTGACCAGCTCGTTGACGGCCTCCACGCTAAAGAGATATTTGTATTTAGCGTCTTCCAGGATATTGTCCTTGATCTCGATATGCGAAAGCATCAGCCGCGTCATCTGCAAGCAGCCGGTGAGTTCTTCGATACCGGGGAAAAGGATCTCCTTGGTGAGCTGCAGATCGCGATGATAGCCCGACGGCAGGTTATTGATCAGCAGGGTCAGCTCGTTTGGTGTGCTTTGGATCCGGTTGCATTTGGCGCGGATAAGCTCGAACACGTCCGGGTTCTTTTTATGAGGCATGATGCTGCTGCCCGTAGTGAGTTCCGGCGGGAAGGAGATAAACCCGAAGTTCTGATTGATATACAAACAGCAATCCATGGCCAGCCGGCTGAGCGTTGCGGCGATAGTGGCGAGCCCCATGGCTACGATCTTTTCGGTTTTGCCACGGCTCATCTGTGCGTAAACGGAGTTATAGTTGAGGGTGCGGAAATGAAGCAGTTCCGTGGTCATGGTCCTGTTCAACGGAAACGAGGAACCATATCCGGCCCCGCTGCCAAGCGGATTCTTGTCGGCCACCTGGTAGGCTGCCGCCAGGACCTCGAGGTCATCGATAAGGCTTTCCGCATACGCACCGAACCAGAGACCGAAAGAGGAAGGCATGGCGATCTGCAGATGCGTATAGCCGGGGAGCAGCTTATCCTTGTATTGTTCGCTGAGACCGATCAGCAGATCGAAGAGCTGTTTGACCTCTTCTTTTATGGCGAGGACCTGTGCCCGCAGGTATAGCTTGATATCTACGGCGACCTGGTCGTTCCGGCTGCGGCCGCTATGGATCTTCTTACCCGCTTCGCCAACCCGCTGGGTGAGCAGGAATTCTACCTGTGAATGTACGTCTTCGATTTCGGGTTCTATGCCGAATTGTCCGCCGCGGATCTCATCAAGGATCTCATGGAGGCCCTTTTGTACCTTTTCCAGGTCTTCTTCACTCAGCAGTCCCACGGACGCCAGCATCTTCGTATGTGCGAGCGAGCCCAATACATCGTATTCGGCCAGCAGTACGTCGAATTCTTTATCACGGCCTACTGTGAAGGTTTCGACCCGCGCCGAAGTATTGGTGGCTGCTTTGCTCCAAATCTTGTTTCCGCTCATAATAAAGGTTTCAATAGTTCAATATATCCTGAAATTCCTTCCTCGATCTCTTTTAAAAAAATAAACTCGTCCGCCGTATGGCTGCGTGCCGAGTCGCCGGGGCCGGTCTTCAGCGCCGGGAAAGGCATCAGGGCCTTGTCCGATGTCGTGGGGCTGCCATAACAGCTACGGCCCAGCCGCAGACCGGATCGGACAATGGGGTGATCCGGGGCGATGCCGGACGACCGCATCCGCAGGCTGCGCGGTGTTATCTCGCATTGAACATGGCCGCGGATAATGTCCAGCAGGTCTTCGAAGGTATAACATTCGTTCACCCGGACATCCACTACAAAATGGCATTGCGATGGAACTACATTGTGGGCGCGGTTATCGGTTTCGATCACGGTGACGCTCATCTTTACCGGCCCCAGGAGATCGGAGACCTTCGGGGCCCGGTACGTATGGAACCATTCGATATCCTTCATTGCCTTGTAGATCGCGTTCTCGCCTTCCTCCCGTGCGGCGTGGCCGGCTTTCCCCTGGCTCACGCAATCCAGCACCAGCAGCCCTTTTTCCGCCACGGCGAGATCCAGCTTCGTAGGTTCGCCGACGATACCGAACTCGATCCTGCCGAGCATGGGCAGCAGCAGTTCGATGCCGTTGTGCCCCGAGATCTCTTCCTCCGCGGAGGCTGCGAGGATCAGGTTATGCGAAAGGTCCTTGCGATCAAAAAAATGCAGGAATACAGCGATCAGCGACACCAGGCAACCACCGGCATCATTGCTGCCCAGACCATAGAGCTTTCCATCCTTTTCGAGGGGATCGAAAGGGTCGAGGGTATACGCCTTATTCGGCTTGACCGTATCATGGTGACTATTGAGCAGGATGGTAGGTTTGCCCGGATCGAAATATTTGTTTCTTGACCAGATATTGTTTTGCAGCCGGTGTGCCGGCACCCCTTTCGAATCGAGATAGCCGGCAATGAGGTCCGCAGTCTTTTCTTCTTCTTTGCTGAAGGAAGGTTGTGCGATCAGCTTTTTCAATAGCGCTACTGCTTCCGTATATAGTTCGCTATGCATGTTGTATAGTTGTGCCGGACCGCCCGGTGAGTAAAAGGGGCAATTCTTCAGCCCGGCCGATGATCACGCGGGTGACGCCACTGCGCAGCGCGGCGAAGGCATTATCCAGCTTAGGGATCATCCCGGCGAAGATCACCTTGCGGTCTTTGAGGTCTTCATAATCGGCGGCGGTAAGCCGGCCGATCACCGAAGTATCATCATCGGCATTCAGAAGGACCCCGCTTTTTTCGAAAGAATAGATGAGGCTGACCTCGAAACCCGCGCTCAGCGCCCGGGCGAGCTCCTGCGCGATGGTATCGGCGTTGGTATTGAGCAATTGTCCTTTGCCGTCATGGGTGATGGGAGCGAAGACCAGGGTCTTGTCGAGCAGGAGCATGCTGGTCAGCAGGCTGGTGTTCACTACATCCACGTCGCCTACATAGCCGTAATCGATGGACGCATGGGTGCGTTTGTGCGAAAGGATGGCGTTGCCATCCGCGCCGGTGAGTCCGATAGCCGAACATCCCCGTGCCTGCAATTGCGCAACGATATTTTTGTTGATCGTGCCGGCATAGACCATCGTCACGATCTTCAATGTCTCTGCATCCGTGATCCGCCGCCCATCCACCAGCTGCTGCTGTACGCCAAGCCCTTCCGCCACCTTGGTGGCTAATTTACCGCCGCCATGCACCAGGATCTTTTTTCCCGGTACGGCTGCGAAGTTATCGAGGAACGCCGAAAGCCTGCTGTCGTCATCGATGATGTTTCCGCTTATCTTGATAATGGATAATTGCATAGCTTATCTTTTATGCCGCAGGATCTCCGCCAGCACGGCTTGTGCCGCCCATACCCGGTTAGAGGCTTCCCGGGTCACGATGCTGGAAGGTCCGTCGAGGATCTCATCGCTCAGCTCGACGTTACGCCGAACGGGGAGACAGTGCATGACCTTCGCGTTATTCGTCGCTTGCAGCTTCTCATTGGTCAGCATCCATTCCGGGTCGTTGTTATAGATCTTACCGTAATCGGCATAGGTGCTCCAGTTCTTGACATAGACGAAATCGGCGTCTTTGAGCGCGGAGTCCTGGTCGTGTGTGATGGTCGCCCCTTTTGTGAATCGGGTGTCCAATTCATAATCTTCGGGGTGCGTGATCACGAAGTCCGCCTTACCCCAGGCATTCACCCATTGGGAAAAGCTATTAGCTACGCACTGCGGCAACGCCTTTACGTGCGGCGCCCAGGTGAGGACGATCCTGGGCTTGCGTGTGGTGCGTTGAGCCTCGAGCGACTCGGTTATCGTGATGATATCCGTGAGGCTCTGCAGGGGGTGCAGCGTTGCGCTCTCCAGGCTTACCACGGGAATGCCCGAATATTTGATGAATTGTTTAATGTACAGCTCGCTATAATCGTCCTCCTTGTTCTTTAACGACGGGAAGGTGCGGATACAGAGGACGTCGAAATAGTTGCCCATGATCGGGGCGGCATCCTTCACGTGTTCGACGGTATTTCCGCTCATGATGGCCTCTTCTTCGAATTCCAGCGCCCAGCCTTCCTTGTCGACATTGAAGACGATGGGTTCCGCACCGAGATTTTGTGCGGCGATCTGTGTCGACAGACGCGTACGCATGCTGGGATTGAGAAACAACATACCGACGCGTTTATTTGCCCCGAGGTTTTTATCTTTCAACGGATCGGCTTTGTACGCGAGGGCCTTGGCTACCAGGCTGTCGATGTCGGTGACATCTGCGGCGGAAATAAAATTCTTCATCGTTTATAACTATTTGACGGCTACATTTTTCATGGCGTGGATCTCTTCCTGGATGGCTTCCAGGAACTCATTTGCATCCTTTTTCCTCAGTGCCAGGCTCGGCAACAGCCGGATCGTGTTGGGCTT
>JAICXX010000043.1 GCA_025934485.1 Chitinophagaceae bacterium | reverse complement strand
CCGCGCTGGCCGGACGCCATAGCCATGTGCGACTCGGTGATCGCAAGCGGAAAATACAGTCTCGAAACCGATTACTTCAAGAACTTCTACCAGGACAACCAAAGCTCCACCGAGAACATCTTCGTCATCCCCTTCGACCACAACTACATCGGCGGGCTCAACCACGAAGCCGAAGACCTCCACTACCAGAACAACATCAATTTCCAGCTCAGCAGCGGCGCCTGGAATGGCTTCTGCAGCAACGCGGAATTCTATAGCCATTACGACACGACTTCGACATACACGGTCAAAGGCACCGAAGTGTATCGTACGTATAATGACGCCCGCAGCGGACAGTACATCATCGGTCAGCAATACACCCCCGCATTCACCTATCCACCGAACATCAACGTCCTCGCCCATAGCTCCGACCCCAGCCTCAAGATCAAAGACGCGCAAACCGGTCTCGACCTCTCGTTCTACCCGAACATCACCGAGATCAGCAACCCCGCCGATTCCTTCCGGCTCGCGGGCGCCCGTAACATCAAATACTTCCCAGAACCGGGTACCCAGGTCAGCATGAGCGCCGACGTCCCCGTATTCCGGCTGGCCGATATCCTCCTGATGCGCGCGGAAGCCTCCCTGCGCAATGGCACCCCCAGCGGCACCGACCTCGGCTACGTCAACATGATCCGCGAACGCGCCTATGGCGGCGACGTCTCGCACGACTGGTCCATGGGCCAGCTCACGCTCAACAACATCCTCGACGAACGCGCCCGCGAACTTTCCCAGGAGAACTGGCGCCGCGACGATATCATCCGCTTCGGCACCTTCGGCAACGCCCGTACCCCCAACAAAACCGTCGATGCTGACACCCACTGGCAGATCTTCCCGATCCCCAAAGTGCAGCACGACGCCAATCCTAACCTGAAACAAAATCCGGGCTACCCCGGCTTCTAACAGATCCGCTATCCAAAAGCAGCCCACGATCAGGTGGGCTGCTTTATCTTTATACACCATGACGATAAGCCGATACCTCGCGCCCTTCCTCCTCTTGGCAGTCACAGCCTGCCATCGCCCCGCCACGCAGGACCAGCCGCTCTTCGAGCTCCTCCCGGCCGCACGCACCGGCATCGACTTCGCCAACACCGTCCGCGACAACGCCGGCTTCAATATCTTCAACTATCGCAACTTCTACAACGGCGGCGGCGTAGCCATCGGCGATATCGACAACGACGGCCGGCCCGACATCTTCTTCACCTCCAACCAGGGTTCCAACCGTCTCTACCTCAACGAAGGCAACTTTCATTTCCGCGACATCACCCAAAAAGCCGGCGTCGGCGGCATCCACCACTGGCACACGGGCGTCACGATGTCCGACGTCAATGGCGACGGCTGGCTCGATATCTATGTCTCCAATAGCGGTAATAGCGATGGCACCGATCGCGCCAACGAGCTCTACATCAACCAGCACGACGGCACCTTCAAAGAACAGGCGCATCAATACGGCCTCGACGACAAGGGCATCGGCACCCAGGCCGTCTTCTTCGACTACGACCACGACGGCGACCTCGACTGCTTCGTCCTCAACAACAGCTTCCGCCCCATCGAAACCTTCGGTTACTCCCGCGATATCCGCAACATCCGCAGCGCCGCCGGCGGTGACCGCCTCTATCGCAACGACGGGGGCCACTTCACCGACGTCAGCGCAGCCGCGGGAATCTATGGCAGCGAGATCGGCTTCGGTCTGGGCGTGGCGGTCGGCGATCTCAACAACGACGGATGGCCCGATATCTACGTCTCCAACGATTTTTTCGAGAAAGACTATTGCTACCTCAACCAGCACGACGGCACCTTCAAAGAATCCATCGAAGACGCCATGGGCCACACCAGCCTCTCCTCCATGGGCTCCGATATGGCCGACATCAACAATGACGGCTGGCTCGACATTTTCACCACCGATATGCTTCCCGAAGACGACTACCGGCTAAAAACCACAACCCGGTTCGATCCCTATAATAGCCGCAACGCCCGCCTGAAGAACGACTTCCACCACCAGTTCGCCAGCAACTGTCTCCAGGTCAACAACGGGGACGGCACGTTCAGCGAGATTGCCGGCTATGCCGGGACCCAGGCGACGGACTGGTCCTGGAGCGCCCTCTGCTTCGACTTCGATAACGACGGGTGGAAAGATATCTTCGTCACCAATGGTATCGCCAAAGACCTCACCAACCAGGATTTCCTCGACTACTTCGGCAGCGCCGATATCCGCCGCCAGGTCATCCACACCGGCTTCAACTACAATTACTGGCTGGATAAAGTGCCGTCCACCCCCCTCTCCAACTACGCCTTCGTCAACAGCCACGACCTGCATTTCCACAACGAAAGCCGCCGGCTCGGTCTCGCAACCCCGGCCTTCAGCAATGGCGCCGCCTATGGCGACCTCGACGGCGATGGCGACGTCGACCTCGTCGTGAACAACGAAGACACTACCGCCTTCATCTATCGCAACCTCAGCTCCGAACAGGGCAAGAACCATTATCTCACCGTGCGCCTCCGGGGCGCCGCTCACAACACCTTTGGCTAAGGCGCCCGCGTCTCCGTCTTTACCGATAGCCTCCACCAGATCGAAGAACAAATGCCGACCCGCGGCTTCGAGAGCAGCGTAGAACCCGTGCTCCATTTCGGCACCGGCACACACCGCCATATCGACAGCCTCGTCGTCCGCTGGCCCGACCTGTATACTCAAACACTCCGCGACCTGCCCACGGACACCACCCTCCTGCTCTCCCAGGCCGACGCCCGGCCCGCAAGCCCGGTCCCACCCGCGCCCCGCCCACGCTATGCCAACCAAACCGCCAACCTCTTCTCTACCCCAGCCGTCCACCACGAGAACGACTTCACCGATTTCGATCGCGAACTCCTCATTTCCAAACTCCTTTCCACCGAAGGGCCCAAACTGGCCATCGGCGACATCGATGGCGACGGTCTCGAAGACTTTATCCTCGGCAGCGCCGCGCACGACACCACGCGCGTATACCTGCAAACAACCAACGGCCATTTCGCAGAAAAAGCACAACCCGCTTTCGCACAAGACCGCGACTACGAGAACATCGGGCTCGAACTCGTCGACATCGACCACGATGGCGATCTCGACCTCATCGCCGCCGCCGGCGGTGGCCAGGAACAACCCGGCTCCGTCTTCCTCCTGACCCGGCTCTATCTCAACGACGGGAAAGGCAACTTTACCCGCAGCACTACCGGCTGGCCGCCCATCGCCATCAACGCCTCCTGTGTCCGCACTGCCGATATCGACGGCGACGGGCTCCCGGAGATCTTCATCGGCGGCCGCAGCATCCCTGGCAGCTATGGCCGCAGCCCCGGCAGCATCCTGCTAAAGAACCTCGGCCACGGCCAGTTCACCGATATCACCCGTACCCAGGCCCCCGACCTGCAAACCCTCGGCATGGTCACCGACGCACAATGGGCCGATATCGATGGCGACCACCAGCCCGAGCTCATCGTCGTAGGCGACTGGATGCCGGTGACGACCTTCAAGCTGCACGACAACCGCCTCGTCAAAGAAAAAGAGCTGCCGGCATCCGCCGGCTGGTGGAACTGCCTGACCCTCGCCGATCTCGACGGTGATGGCCGCCCCGACCTCATCGCCGGCAACTATGGCGACAACTCCAAGATACATGCGGACGTCACACACCCCGCACGCCTCTTCGTCGGCGATTTCGTCAACAACGGCCGGTCCAGTTGCATCGCCGCCTACTACAAATCCGACGGTAAGTCTTACCCCTTGAACCTCCGCGGCGACCTCCTCGCCCAACTACCCGAGTGGAAAAAAAGATTTCCGTCTTACGCCAGCTATGCTGGAAAGACATTGGAAGATGTGCTGACGCCCGAACAGCTCAGCCAAAGCCTGCAATTAAAAGTGGAACAAACCGAGACCTGCGTCTTCTATAACCAAGGGGAGGATAACTTCTTGATGCAGCCGCTGCCCCAACGCGCCCAGTTCTCGGCAGTATTCGCCGCCTATGCGGCCGATTTGGATGGAGACGGCAAAACCGACCTCCTCCTCGCCGGCAACTTCTATGGATTCAAACCCGAGATTGGCCGCCTCGATGCCAGCTACGGCGTCACACTGATCAACAACGCCAACCATGGATTCCGCTATCTCGCACCCGCAGCAAGCGGCCTCTTCATCCGCGGCGAAACCCGCGACCTGCGCGGCATAAAGACCACCCGCGGCATCGCCATTCTCGCGGCCCGAAACAACGATTCATTACAACTATTTACCAGATCGGGTAATTAAGCGCATACCCACCGCCGTCGATACCCCGTTCGACAAATGGGATCGCGACAAGCTGCAGTCGCTTGTCGGTCACATACCGGTCCATGGCGTGTCTTAAAGCGCCAAGCCGCCCGCTGTCACACACCCCGCTCAACAACCTCCCGCCACGCGGCAACGCCAAAAATCGAACACTATCCACCTCCGGCCCCCGGCGATCCGCCGGTATACCCACGACCAGGTGTACCAGCCCGCCGGCAACCGGCTCATAACCCGTAATAACGCTATCGCTGCCCGCAATCCCTGCATGCACACGCAGATACGCTTGCAAAGCCCGCAACAACACCGGCCGCCTAGCCGCGACGGCAGCTTCCGCGACCCGCGCCTCCCTGACGGCAAAAAGCGTGTCCGTCACCGGCCGGATACGAATGTCGAATCCATAATAGCTCCGCGGGTCTTCGATATACTCCTTCAAAGCCGCCAGATGATGCACCATCGACGTATCTGCCCCCGTGATCCTTTGCCATACCGTAACCGGCCGCGACCATACCACCCGCGTGCTGCGTCCATCCATCTCCGGTACCACTCCCACCGCCTGCTCGAAGACCTGCCCCGTGTCCCGTACGACAATGGAAACAGGACCGCCGCTCACCCGCGAAAGCCGCTCTACGCCCTGCCCATACCAGCGTTGCCAGTTCTGCAATACGCTCACCTGCGGCGCCACGATGTCCAACGGGGCATCGATACGCACACTGCTGCTCACGGTAAAGCTGTGCCGGAACACGATCACCGTCCCGACTGCGAGCAGTAAAACCAAAATGATCAAAGCGGCCCTCCTGTTCATACCGGTTTATTGTAGCTGCTCCAGGATCGCCCGGAGCTCTGTTTCATCGGCAATATAGACATTTCCATAGTCGGTGATCTCCTTCGTCTGCCACGTAAGCGGATTGGGTATACTCCTCCGCGCCGACGTATGATATTCCCATGCACCCGTCTCCCGGACCAGCTGCGCGATATTCGAGCTGCGAACCCCGGCGCCCGGCATGATGCTGATCCGGCTCGCGGCCTGCTGCACCAGCTTCGCCAGAACGGCCGCCCCTTCGGGCGCGCTCGCCTGCTGCCCCGAGGTCAACACCCGCTCACAACCGCAACCGATGATCTCTTCCAACGCCTGGTAGGGATCGGGAACGGCATCGAAAGCCCGGTTACACGTCACCCCCATGGGATATGCCCACTCCACCACCCGCTTCATCCGTTCCACATCCATGGTCCCATCGAGCCGCTGCACGCCCACCGAAATGCCGTCACAACCCAGCTCCTTACAAACCCCGATATCCTCCCGCATGATCTCAAATTCGTCGGCATCATAAAAATAGTTGCCGGAACGCGGCCGCAGGATCGGATACAGCTGGATGCCGATCTTTTCCCGGACCCGGCGAATGGTTCCATAGCTCGGATTCGTTCCTCCTTCCACCGGGTTATCGCAAAGTTCGACCCGCACCGCTCCCACCTTTTCCGCGATCATACAGCTCTGGATCGTAAAAGCACACACTTCTAAAACGTTCATAAGCTTTTTTAATAGTTACTCTTTCCTGCGATCAACAATTCTTCCTTTTCACTCTTCACGGCAAAGCTGAACCCCTTCTGCAAACACCAGGCGCCATACTCCCCCTGTTTATTCAACGCCAGAAACCCTACCTGGATGGCTGCAGCCTTTGCCGGCGAACGCCGCACGATACGCTCCACCGCCTCCTTACACGCTGCCTCCGGCGAAGCGCCCTGCCGCATCAGCTCCACGATGAGATGCGACCCGCAGATGCGTATCACCTCTTCGCCCACCCCCGTAGCGGTGGCGGCGCCTACGGCGTTGTCCACATACAGACCCGCGCCGATCACCGGCGAATCCCCCACCCGGCCATGCATTTTATAAGCCAACCCACTCGTAGTACAGGCCCCGCTCAGATCCCCCCGCGCATCCAGCGCCAGCATTCCGATGGTATCGTGGTTGTATTTCCCTCCCAACCTGTTTTCTATATTCACCTCAGGCTGGTAGTGCGCACTCTTCAACCATTCCTCGTAGTCGTGCTTGCTCTTCGGTGTCAACAGGTCCTGCTTCTTAAACCCATTGGCCAATGCAAACTGCAATGCCCCCTCACCCACCAGGATGATATGCGGCGTCTTCTCCATCACCAGCCGCGCCACGGATATAGGATGCATGATATACTCGATACACATCACCGATCCGCAGTTGAGCTTATCGTCCATGATTGCGGCATCCAGCGTCACATGCCCGTCACGATCGGGCAACCCGCCATAGCCAATGGTCTGGATATCCGGGTCCGCCTCCGGGATGCGTACACCCTGTTCCACGGCATCGAGCGCCCTTCCTCCCTTGCGCAGGACTTCCCACGCGCCCACATTCGCAGCCCGGCCAAAATCCCAGGTGCTCACGACGATCGGCTCGCCGACACGCCGAACCATCGGCCCTCCAGCGCGGCGCCCAAGCGGCAGGCGTCCGCTCATCACCGCAGCGCCGCCCAGCATCGCCTTCGCAAAAAATTTTCTTCGATTGCCCATAATAGTTATTTCAATGGTATATTCAAATCGATCGTAGAAGCGCCGGCCACTTCCGCAACACCGCCTCCCACCGTCCAGTTGTCCTTATGCACGAACACCTTCCCCGGCAAATGACCCGCCTCGGTAAAGCGCAGATGAAGCCGCGCCGCATCCCCGCTCGCATTCACCAGCAGGCTTAGCTCGATGGGACCAAAAGGCGTCCGGATACCATGCAGCTCTACCCGCTTCCCCCGTCGCATCCAACCCGGCGGCAACGCCTCGAATAAATGCAAATCGTTACCCCTGTCCAACTCGAGCATATGCACGACCAGCCGGATAAACTCCGCGCTTGCCCAGTTATGCGGCATATCCCCCACTTCCTCATTCCCCTTGCCCTGCGGTTTCTGCTCCTCCCGCCAGTCCATCGTCGGCGAAGAATGATTCGCATAATCGTACAACAGCTGCGGTACCTCCTTCGTCTTCCCCAGCCACAACAGGTCATGGCCATAAAAAGAGGCGAAATAGGTCCAAATCCCCTGTTCCATCCAGCCGGTGTTGATCACCAGCCCCTCCACCCGATGGTCGTGCAGCATCTGCACCGTCCCCGCCGCGATCCGCCGCGTCTCGGCCGTCGTATCGAAGATCTGCCCCGGATACACGCTCTGACAAAATGCCCACTGCCCCTTTTGCGGCGCATAATTGCCCTCGTTGTGGATCATCACCGGCAGATACGTGTTCCCCTTGTCATCCTGGCGGAGATCTTTTCGCGCCATCGTCAAAAAGGTATTGAAGAAATCATCGTATTCCTTCTGCCAGTCCGCCGCCTGCTGCTCCTTACCCAGCCAGTGCGCCGCCGTGATCGCCCACTTCATCCCGCTCAAACAATATTCCGTATTCGAATAGTCATCGCCATGCTGGATGCCGCCGTCGACATTGCCATCCGGCAACAATCCATAATAAGGCTTCGAGGGGTCCTTCGCCGCCACATCCCGCAGATACCTGATCCGCCGCAGACATCCTTCCACCACGCTCCAGTTCTTCTCCAGCCAGTTCTTGTCCTGCGTCAGCACCGCATGCCGTATCAGCATGATCGGCACCAGACCATTCTCCTTGTGGAACGTCGTGATCATCTCGAAGCCGCCGTCCGGCAATTGATAATGCGTCAGGTAATCGATACAGCTCCGGACATCGGCGATATACCCCAGCATCGTGCCGACCTCGAGCAAATACGTTCCATCCGCCAGCCATAACCCGCGATAGATCGTCGGCCCCACATGAAAGCTCGGCGAACCCTTCCGGATATCCCGCGCCTGAAAGATATTGCGGATGCTCGACTCGATCATCGCCTGTATCCCCGTATCCGGGACCGATATGGCCGCCGCCGACGGACAGTTCTTCTCCCACCAGCTCAAAGCCCTCGCCTCCTCCCGTTTTGTAACAGCAACCATCGGCTGATAAGCGGCAGCGCCAAAGAACCGGCTCACCGTCACCGCAAATTCCCGCTCCTCACCCGCCTTCAGGTTCATGGCCGGCAATTCGCAATGATAGGTCTCTGCACTATCCTCCTTCAGCTGCACCGCACCGGTAGAGCTATGCACGACGGTCTCCTCGCCGATGGCCAGCCCGCCTCCGGCAGCCTTGACCGCCTCGACACCCCGGTACCGCAACACCGGCTGGAACACTGTCGCACCGGTCCCGCCATTTCGCACCTTCACCAGCATATGATACCGCCGCGCCGGCATCCGCACGGTCGCAGCAGGCGCATAAAGCACCGCCGCCTTGTCTTGACTACCGGCGACAATAGCCGCCGCTGCGGGAACCTTCCCCTCGAACATCCACAACCCATTCACAAAAGCATCCCGATCCACCGAACCCGGCATATTGCTCACCACCACCGTGAGTATTCCATTATCATTGCCATCCCGGGCATCGAAGGTATAAACGCCAGGCATATGCGCTCCGAAATCCTTCACCGGATCGATATCCCGCTGCCCCGCTCCTTCGACCTGTATCCGCATCTTCCGCGCACCCGCCGTATCGTAATGGCCTTCGCAAAATCCTAAAGCGATGGCATACGCAGCCCCCGGCTTGACGCGGATATGAAACTCCACCAACCCCTCTCCCGACAACCCCTTGAGCCCCATGGCAACGCTGTTGAACGCCGCATCGCAGGCCACACGCGGCTTCGACCAGTCCCGCTCCACCCGCCGGCTGTCATATCGCACGATGCTGTTCAACCCTTCGGGCTCGGGTATCTGTAAAAAGGTTTCTTCGGTGACCGTCACATCACCCGCCGTCTTCACGGTACGCAGGATCGGCGCCCGCGCCAGCAACAGTCGCTGACTCCGCCAGACCAGCGGCGTGCGGCCATCCAAACCCAGCGAGAACGAAAAGTCCCGCGGCCCCTTGTAATCATAGTCGCCAAAAAGCTGGCCCTCCTTTCCGATCAACGTCTTTACCGGATCATCGGGCATACACACCAGTGTCTGCCACCAGGGCGGACTGTATCGGTGATCGACGGCAAGGGCAGGCGGCTGGGCAACTACACGCAGCCCACAGCATAACAGCACGGCAAATAATCCACCGCGCAACGGGAGGTTGATCTGTATCATGAAAGGAGATTTTAGTGAGGTGCGATAAATAAGTTTTCCATTTCTTCCAGCGTCTTTCCCTTGGTCTCTTTCACCACCTTCCAGCTGAACACGAAATTCAACACGCTGAACCCGCAAAAGATCCAAAAGGTGACCGCCGCTCCGGCCTTTTCCAACATCCAGGGAAAGAATTGTCCCACCAGCCACACCGCTATCCACAAGGCCAGTGTGCATACCGACACGGCTTGTACCCGCACTTCGGTGGGGAAGATCTCGTTGATGATGATCCAGGTCACCGGCCCGAGCGAAAAAGCAAAACACGCGATATAGACCATCAATAAGACCAGCAGCAATAGGCCCTGCGTATGGCCCGAATAAAAAAGTATCCCGCACAAGGCCAGCGAAAATATGATCCCCGCAAGCCCCGTCTTCAGCAGGAACTTCCGGCCAAGGCGGTCCGACCAGCGTATCGCCACCAGCGTAAAGAGCATATTGATCGCGCCGATGATCACCTGGAAGACCAGGGCGTTCCCGCCGCCGATACCCGCCTTCTCGAAGATGCCCGGCCCGTAATAGATGATCGCATTGATACCCGAGAACTGCTGGAACACCGCCAGCAAAATGCCGATCAGCAACGGCAGCCGCAACGCGCCGCTCCACAACGAACGCTTCCGCGCACCCGCCTTCGCCGCCGCACGCTGCATGTCCTCGAGTTCGCCCGCCGCCATCTCCGCCGGCCGGATACGCTGTAACACAGCCAAGGCCTGCGCTCCCCGCTGCACCTTGATCAGCCACCGCGGACTCTCCGGGATACGCATCAGCAACAGCAAAAAGAGCACGGAAGGCGCAGCCATGGCCAGGAACATCGGCCGCCAGATCTCCGCACTGCCGTGCGCCTCACCCCACGTAAGAAAAAAAGCATTGGAAAAATAAGCCAGCAGGATGCCCACCGTAATAGCCAGCTGGTAATAGGCGATCATCCTGCCCCGCCGGTCCGCCGGCGCCAGCTCGGCGATCAACATCGGCGACACGACCGAAGCCATCCCTACCCCCGCACCGCCCACGATCCGCGACGCTATAAGGATATCGATAGTCCCCGCCAGCCCACAGCCTATCCCCGACAACAAAAAGGCAACCGCCGCCAGCAGGATCGTACGCTTCCGGCCGATCCGGTCACTCAGCATCCCGCTGACCAGCACCCCGAGGATACAGCCTGCCAGCCCGCTGCTGACCAGCCAGCCCTCCTGCAAGGTATTGAGTGCAAACTGCGTTTTGATCAGCCCGATGGCGCCCGAAATGACCGCCGTGTCAAAACCAAACAACAAGCCGCCAAAGGCGACGGCCGTGCAGATATAGGCCGTCCGGCGCAGGAATACAGTATTTTCCATATGGCATTCGTCTATCGTTTGTAATCGTCTTCGTATCGGCGGATATCGTCCTGCTGCCAGTTCCCGAAGGCCACTTCCAGCACCCGTAGCGGCTTGTCCCCCGGACAGCTCAACCGGTGCCGCTCACCCGCAGGTATCCAGATCTCGTCTCCCGCGCTGTAGATCCTGATCTCATCACCGACCTGCACCGAAGCCCCGTCATCGATCACGATCCACAGCTCCGCCCGCCCCGTATGCGATTGCAGGCTCAATCGTTGCCCCGGCAGGATCGTCATCAGGCTCACCGTGCAATCCCGGTTGTTCGCATACTGTTTAAAGGTTCCCCAGGGCCGGCTGACAAATTCCGCCTCAGGCTTCTCCCCGGGTATGGGTTTAGTAACATATTCTGACATAAAAATATTTTAGGAATTCTTTCTGACATAGGCTTTCATCGTTGCGCACTCCTGCCCCGCTCCCGCTCCATATGGGCGAATGGTGTATTCGCCCACCGCCGCCGGCACGATGAATGTCTCGGCATAATGCACGACAAACGGGTCGAACGCCCCGGCAGGGCTCTCTACGATCGCCTCGCGGCCATCTACCAGGTTCAGCACATTTACGCTGCCCGCCGTATGGTGCACGACCTTTTCCGTAAACCAATGCCGCCGCGTCTCGATGAATTCGCGTTCATGCAACCCCGTACGCTCCTCCCGCCATCCGGGCCCCGCCGCCACCGGCTCGACGACATTGAGCAGTTCCTTCTTCGTCCGCTCCGGTCCCAGCGTCCAGTCGATGACCCGCTGCCCATGACCGATATTGATCGGCCGTGGTTTTCCATCCATGCCCATCCGGCCCCAGTCCCATAACTTGAACGTAAAAATATACGGCGTCGCACTGATCTCCAGCACCATGCTGTTCTTCCCTGAACAATGCACCGTTCCCGCCGGGATCAGCACATGATCGTGTTTTCTGATCGCCCACTTCCCGGCAAATTGCTCCGCATCGAAGGGTCTACCACCCTCCTGCGCCTCCTCCAGGGCCCCGATCATCTGCGCCGGGTCCACCTTGTCCCGCAACCCGAGATAAACACAGGCATCGTCCGCAACATCGAGGATATAATAACTCTCATCCTGCGTATAATTCATCCCGAAATGTTCGCGGATATACTCCGTCGTTGGATGCACCTGCAGACTCAGATTTCCGCCGCCCATCGTATCCAGGAAATCGAAGCGTATCGGGAACTCGTCGCCAAAACGCGCCTGCACCGCATTCCCCAACAACGCACGGCCTTGCTCGAACACCAGGTTGATGGCCGGCGTTTCGAAAAGCACCGTCCCAAACCGGAAAAACAAACTATTCTCCTCCGGCACACAATCGAAACACCAGGCATAGTTGGGCTCCCTGGGATCCAGATCGCAGACCTCCTTCATCCACTGGCCCCCCCACGGACCGGGATCAAAAAAAGGCACTACCCTGAAAGGCCGCCGCACCGCCTGTCTCAACGCGGCATTCAGCACCGCGCCGGCGACTATCTTCGGTTGCCCGGCAACGGTAGTATCTACGACATAGTCCCAGCTATCCATCACCTTTTTCTTGAGCTTGTCGGCAACCCGCCAGTCCACAAAGAACGCCTGCTTGTATTGAAGCGAAGCCTTTAACGTCTTGTGGGTCAGCCCCAGATTCGCCGTCTCGTTCCGCCGGAAACGCAGCTGCGCTTCCCAACGCGGCATGTCGAAATAGACCAGCAGATCCCACCGCCCGCAAAGCACCGCGGCGCCGGGTCCATAAACATACGTCGTCACCGCGCCCATCGACGTCAATAACGATTCGCGCTTTACAGGGTCAAAAATATCATCCATCTCCAGCCGCGTGATATACCCAAAGACCGCATCATCGGTAACATCGGGATAGACCATACGCAGTATCTTCTCCTCCGGCCACATCGCCTCACGCGTCAGGATCCAACGTCCCGGCAACGCCGCCTGCAGCCGCGGCAAGATCTCGTCATCCTTTACCCCCGGATAACATTCCAGCACCACCACCTTCCCGCGGCCACCGGCATCCCCGGCCCCGTCTACAGCAGCCGCTATGGCCTTGCAAACCGCCTCCCATCCTTCCAGGCAAGCATCGTCCTGGCCCTTTACCTGGATAAAAGGGAACTTATCATAATTTGATCGCATAGTTATATGTTATGTTGCAGACAGTATATGACTCCCAATATGCCCGCATCGCTATGTAATGCCGTAGCACGTATCGCCGGCTTCCCCCATGGCGTCCACGCATGGCGCCCGACCCTTTCGGTGATGTATGGCAATAGCTCATCCGGCCTGCTCATCACCCCGCCGCCGATCACCACCACCTCGGGATCGTAGGCATGGATAAGATTGACGACACCCGCGGCCCAGATATCCAGACATTCCTGCCGGATACGCATCGCCAGCCGGTCACCTTTTGCCGCCGCTTCAAAAAGCGCATAATAATCGATCACCGGCGCTGCGGCCAGCACGCTGGCAGCATAATCCTCTGCCGATCTCACGGTCTCCGCCAGACACCACGTCGACCCATAAGCCTCGATACAACCGATATTCCCGCAGTTACAGGGCCGGCCATCATACCGGATCGAGATATGCCCACCGAGGACCCCGGCCTGAAAATGGCGTCCCCGCAATACCTTTCCTTCTATCACCGCCGAACTGCCGATGCCGGTCCCGATGGTCATCATCACCATATTGTCCGTATCCCTGGCCGCGCCATACTTCCATTCCCCCACCGCAGCCATCCGCGCATCATTATCGATAAAAAAAGGAACTTTCCAACGCTTTTTGACCCAGCCCGGGACATCGACCTGCATGGCATCGTCATATTTCTGATTGGTGCTCAGGATCCGCTGACCCACCGGATCGACGATCCCGGGAAAAGCCAGCCCTACTCCGCTCAATGCATGCACACCAGTGCCCGCACATTGCAACAATCCGTCGATCTCTTGCTCCAGCACGGGCAGGCTCGCGGCCAACCCCCCGGCGGCATCCGCCGCCACGATCTTCCTCGACAGGATCACATCCCCCGAAACCAGCCCGATCTTTATCCGGGTCCCACCAAGATCGATGCCGACAAAATAATTGCTCATACGATTCAAGCCCGGTCGACAAGCGTGGGAACCCCACCCCGCTCGACCAGTATTTTTGAAAACCCGTGTTCACTAATGGTATCGTAATCATGCCCCGCATCGCTCGGCCAGCAGGCGCCAAAAGACAACATGCCGCTTCCCGTATTGGCCGTCCGGTGCGCCGTAAAGCCGTTGATATAATGCACACTGCCCGGCTCCATCTTCTCCGCCCACGTTCGCGTCCTGTCCTCGTTCATCAGGATCAGCATGCCCTCGCCTTCCATACACACATAGACCTCCGCGCGGTTCCTGATCTTATGGAAATGCCCCTTGGTCATAAAATACTCGTCGCCGACCTTACCCGGATAGATATACGTAATCCCGATGAACAGGCCGCCTTCCGTTCCATCCGGCACCGGGAAAGAAGAGACCACTTCATACACCAGTTTATCCTTGGGTAATGCAGCATACGCCCGCTGATCATGAAAGATATCATCCAGGTCCCCTACCCGCCGGCTTATCCGGTCCAACGATCCGCCCTGCAGCTCCAGTCGTCGAAAATGCAGCTTGGGCGCCAGAATACTACTCATATGCTAAAAAGATTTTCTATCGATGATCACAAAAGGGTTCTCCACGACCTCCCGCTTGCCGCTGACAACCATCTCCGCCATAGCCCGGCCCATCGCCGTAAAATCGGTGGTGATCGTCGTGATCCCGTTGCCGATTACACTCTTCAGCGGCGTCTCGTTATACGAGATGACGCCGATATCTTTGCCTAGCAGCCACTCCCCTTGCCGCGCACATTGAATGATATCCACCAGGTTGTTGTCGTCGATCACGATGAAGGCATCGCCCTTCTGGATCTCCCCGACCCGGATACCGCTGCGCACCTCCGTCGGAATGATCTTCCGCTTCGAGAATTTCTGGAACCCGGAGATGATATCCCGGGTCTTCAGCCCTTCCGGGAACAGCAGGATCAATCGTTTATACTTGCGCACCAGCTTCTCGGAGTCCAGCAGGATGGAATAAATGTCCTTTTCGAAATTCTGATAGACTCCCGGATATTCCTCCCGGTACTCTTTTAACCCCACATCCAACAAAAACGTATGCTTATGATCCAGCTTGGATAAGATCGCCGATGTATTCTCACTCACCTCCGGCATAATCACATAGGTATTGTAATAGGCGCTTTGCTCCCGGATCAGGTTCTCGAACATCCGGATACTGTGGTGATGGAAATAAATATCCAGCGAGCAGGTCTCCGGCAAATGCTGCAACAACGCATTGTAAAGGATCTCCTTATAGGTCGTGAACGTACTGAAAAGCAAAAAGATCTTTTTCTTCTGTCTCGTCTCCGTACTCAGCACGAAGTAACCCTTACCCGGGATCGAATCGATGATGCCCGAAGAACGTAGCTCATTATAGGCCGTAAATACCGATCCGCGCGCTAAGGAGAACTCCGCAGAGATTTGGTTCACAGAAGGCAGCATGTCGTCTTTTACCAGCACACCGTTGTCGATGTTCCGGGAGATGCTCTGCACGATCTGTTTATAAACGGGCGTGGTCAGGGAAGGATCGATCTGAATAAGGTCTGTTACAGATTTGGTTTTCATCCTTTAATCACATTTGTACGCAAGTGGCGTGTTGTAAAAATAATACTTTTTTCGGAATATGAACAGGTATATACTGGTATATAAAAAAATTTCTGTTTTTACCTTTCGACCTACCCTACCTTTGGCCCACCATTTTTAGGCCTCAATCGAGCACTATGACGAAACTTTCTGTAAATATCAACAAATTTGGCACCCTCCGCAACAGCCGCGGCGGCAATAATCCCGATGTGGTCAAAGCTGCAGTCGATGCCCAGGAATTCGGTGCCGACGGCGTCACCGTTCACCCCCGCCCCGATGAACGCCATATCCGCTACAGCGATGTTTACGCCATCAAAAAGATCATCACCACCGAGTTCAACATCGAAGGCAATTCGCAAGAGCAGAAATTCGTCGATCTCGTCCTCGATGTGAAGCCCACCCAGGTGACCCTCGTCCCCGACGCGCTCGGCCAGATCACCTCCAACCACGGCTGGGACACCATCCGGCACAAAAACTACCTCCTGGATATCGTCGGCGTCTTTAAGAAAGCGGGCATCCGCGTCAGCCTCTTCGTCGACCCCGTGGTCGCCATGGTCGAAGGTGCCGCCGAGACGGGTACCGACCGCATCGAGCTCTATACCGAGGCCTATGCCCACGGCTATCACGCGGACCCCGCCGCCGCCATCGCCCCCTATCACCAGGCTGCCCTCCGCGCCCACGAGCTCGGCCTCGGCCTCAACGCCGGCCACGACCTCGACCTCCACAACCTCCAATTTTTCGCCCGCCACATCCCCCACCTCAACGAGGTCTCGATCGGCCACGCCCTCATCTGCGACGCCATCTACCTCGGCTACGAGAACACCATCCAGCTCTATAAAAGGCAGTTGCAGTAATCTCAAGCGGCAGCTACAGTAGCCCTCGCGCCCCTACCGCACCGCCCCAGACAACTCGCCGGGGCCGCCCCCCGGCCAGGCGCCCCCTTGCGACATCGCGGGCTTTTGCTTATATTGTTTAATGCTCAACCGAATTACTGCCTATACTCTCTTCGTCCTGGGTTTATTAACGATGCTTTTCTTTCGCCACTATACCGGCGACATCATCCCCTATCCCTGGGTCTTTCTTCTCGCGGGCATACTCATGCTGATCATCGGCTATGCCCTATTACGCAACTCGCCGGAGCCTAAAGAGGCCGCCGCCCGCAAGGTGCTCCGGCAGACCATCGCCGATCTTAAAGAGAATGGCCAGCAGCTCGCCGTCGACCTCACCACCTGCGAGATCCGCAGCCGTGATTATATCGAGACCAAAGAGCTTTACAATGAAGCAGGCGGCATAGCCCAGCTCGTGACACCCTGGCCCATTTTGGGTGTAATGTACCTCGTCGACCGGTCGGATCGCGGCGGAACGGAAGAGGTACATCAATCCGTTTTTATCTGTCTGGTAGACAACCCCAGGACCGGCCAAACCGAACGTTATATAAGCCCCATCATCCCTAAAGACAAGATCAGCCTCTCCTTCTACCTCGAAACCCAAAAAACGACAACGCTCTACATCGACAAAGCGGACCGCGCCCGGTATTATTTCGACCTCGATTTCCTCTTCGCAACCTAGATCGCGGACGCCACGCTCTACGGCCCCCGCCGCGCAACCATCCCCCCGGCCAGGCGCCCCACCTTCAACGCCTCCCCTATTTCCTTCAACGCCCGCCCACACGGGCGTTCCATATCCCGTTTATCCGCCTTCCCTGTAAATTCCCTTCCCACAGCCAACCAGTGGTCTACCTTTAACCCGCTAACAAACATCATCAACAAAAACAGCTTTTATGAGAAAAGGTCTAACCGCAGGCCTCGTACTGGCCCTGCTTTGCTGCATGTCACTGTCTTCCCTCCACGCCCAGCTGACCAGCCTGCCCAACGGCGGCAACAAGAAAGCGGCGATCACCGAGCGCATAGGCATCACCGATGTTACGCTCCATTACGATCGCCCCGGCGTCAAAGGCCGTGAAGGCAAGATATGGGGAAGCCTCATACCCGTCGGGTATGTCGACCAGGGCTTCGGTACGAGCAAAGCCGCCCCCTGGCGCGCCGGTGCAAACGAGAACACCACCATCGAATTCTCTACAGATGTTCTGGTCGAAGGCCAGCCCCTGCCAGCCGGCAAATACGGCCTCTTCATCGCCTATGACCCCAACCAGTGCACGCTCATCTTCTCCCGTAACTCCACTTCCTGGGGTAGCTTCTTCTACGATCCCAAAGAGGACGCCCTTCGCGTCACGGTCAAACCGGTTCCCATGGATCACGAAGTGGAATGGCTCAAATACGAATTTGTTGATGAAAAAGAAAATTCCGCAACCATAGCCCTCGAATGGGAAAAATTAAGCATCCCCTTCAAAGTAGCCGTCGATTATGTGAACACGCAATTGGCCTCCTTCCGCCGCGAACTGCGCAGCGACAAGGGCTTTACCTATACCGCCTTCGTTCAGGCAGCCCAGTTCTGCGCCCAGCGCAACGTCGATCTCGACGAAGGCCTCACCTGGGCCAATTCAGCCCTCGATCCTAACATCGGCGGCAAAAAGGACTTCCAAACGCTTTCGACGAAAGCCCAGGTGCTTATCGCCCTCAATCGCCAAAGCGAAGCCGACGCCATAATGAAAGAAGCCCTGCCCCTGGCCACCGTGCAGGAAATGCATGGGTATGCACGTCAGCTGATAGCACAAAAACGCGCCAAAGACGCGCTCGACGTCTTTAAGATGAACTACGATAAACATCCCGACGAATTCACGACCAATGTAGGCATGGCCCGCGGCCTCTCCGCCAACGGTGACTATAAAAAGGCATTGGAATACATGAAAAAAGCACAGGCCCAGGCGACCGATCAGCCCAACAAAACCAATATCGCCCGCATGATACCCATGCTCGCCGACGGCAAAGACATCAACTAAACATTGAGGCATACCCCCAAAGCAAAAGCCGCGCCCATTGGCGCGGCTTTGATTTGTTGAGCGGAGCAGAGGGTTAATTACACCCCAGCAACGCGCAAAGCTTCTCCTGCAGATCCGGCCCGCGAAGATTGCGGCCGACGATCTTCCCTGTGGGATCGATCAAAAAGTTCTGCGGTATCTGCTGGATATGATATTTTACCGCGACCTCGTTATACCAGAATTTCAGATCGCTTACCTGCGTCCACACCAGCCCGTCGTCCTTGATGGCCTTCAGCCACGGCTCGCGGGCCTTGTCCAACGACACCCCCAGCACCGTGAAATTCTTGTCCTTGAATTTTTTATAGGTCGCTACCACATTGGGATTTTCCATCCGGCAGGGACCACACCAGCTGGCCCAGAAATCGACCAGCACATATTTCCCTTTGAAAGAACTCAGCGTGACCGCACGGCCCGCCGTATCATTCTGCGTAAAATCGATTTCTTCTGAACCCAACGCACCTACCTTGGCGTCATCCAGCATTTTTTGCAGATACTGCGCATAATAACCTTTCTGCACTGCCGGCGACAACGAATGAAGCCGCCTGTCCTGCGCCGCCACGTCTTCCGTCAGCTGATTCACGACCACTAACACAAAAGGCGACACATAAGAATTGGGCTTTTCTTTGATGAATTTATCCAGCACGATAAAGATGCTGTCCGACACCTTCTTGATACTTTTAGTCAGCGAATCCCGCATCGTCATTCCCTCCGCGGAATTACCCTTCGCGACGAGCGCATTCAGCTCCTTGAAATAAGGCGTGAAAGACTCCTGAAAGGCTGCAAAATCATCATTGGAAGGCGACCCCGTGATCTTCAACCCGGCCAGATCATCGATATTGCCCGATGCCTGCATCTTGTCGTCGCCCATAAAGAGCGGCGTCTTTTTCTTCGCAGCATCGAAATTGATCTCATACAGATTTGGCTCGGAAATATGCCCCTTGAGAACGAATACCCCATTCTTGACTCTTGCTTCCGCAACCGTATCCGTGGGATTGGACCCATCCGTTAGCGCCACCCGGGAATTCTCCGGAAGCCCCTGCACCTTCCCCGTCATCGAAAATTGCGGTGTCCCCGCCTGCTGCGCCAAACCCACCACCGGCAACGCCAGCAAAACTCCGAAAAATAGCTTCATAGTTTATTTTTTATGCCTTTCCCGCAAGATCTTAGTTACGTCTTGCAAGTTATAGCCTTTCGCGTTAAGGAGAATTAAATAATGGAACAAAAGATCGGCCGCCTCATTGAGGAACAGCTTGTCGTCATGATCCTTGGCTTCGATCACGAGCTCCACGGCCTCTTCCCCTACCTTTTGAGCTATCTTATTGAGTCCCTTGCCAAAAAGCCGGGCCACATAGCTCTTTTCGCCATCTCCCTCCTGCCGCCGCCGGTCGATGATCTCTTCCAAACAAGCCAAAAAATCTTCCCGGTGGTTCCTTTCGTCCCAGCAGGTATCCGCCCCGGTATGACACACCGGCCCCAACGGCTCGGCCTTGATCAGCAGGGTGTCCTGGTCACAATCCACGGCGATATGCTTGACTAACAGAAAATTACCGCTTTCCTCGCCCTTGGTCCAAAGCCGCCGTTTGCTTCGGCTGTAAAAGACCACCTTTCCATCGTCTTTCGTCTTGTCCAGCGCCTCCTGGTTCATATATCCCAGCATCAGCACCTTCGCCGTGGCGGAATCCTGCACGATGGCCGGCACCAACCCATCCGGGGATTTTCCAAAATTGACTTCCAATGTATTCATAATCTCATTATTAATCCACGTTCCTGCAAATATCCTTTTAATTCCGGAATACCGATCTCCTTGAAATGAAAGATGCTGGCGGCCAGCGCCGCATCCGCCTTACCCGTCCCCAGCACCTCGGCAAAATGATGCGGGACGCCCCCCCCACCGGAAGCAATAATGGGCACCGGCAGGGCCTCCGCCAGCTGTCGGGTGATATCCAGCGCAAACCCTTTTTTCGTCCCGTCGTTGTTCATCGACGTCAGCAGGATCTCCCCGGCCCCCCGCGCCACCCCTTCGGCAGCCCAGTCGGCACACAGCGTCTCCGTACGAACCCTTCCGCCATTCAGATAGACATACCAGTTGCCATCCTCTTCCTGCCGCGTGTCGATCGCCAGCACCACACATTGCGAACCAAACTCCCTGGCCAGCTCCGTCACCAGCTCCGGGCGCCGGAACGCCGAAGTATTCACGGAGATCTTATCGGCACCATTCTGTAGCAGCAAAGAGACATCTTCCACGCTGCTGATCCCTCCGCCCACCGTAAAAGGGATATTGATATGATGCGCGATGCGGTTCACCAATTCGCGCAACGTCTTTCGCTTTTCATTCGTAGCAGTAATATCCAGGAACACCAGCTCGTCGGCGCCTTCGCGTGCATACAACGCCCCCAACTCCACAGGGTCGCCTGCATCCCGGATATTCTCGAAATTGACTCCCTTGACGGTCCTGCCGTCTTTGATGTCCAGACACGGGATGATCCTTTTCGTCAACATAATTCACTAAGTTTTATCCGGCCTTCATAGATCGCCTTGCCGATGATCACTCCTTTGCATCCTACCTCCCCGAGCCGATGGACATCGTCGATCCCGCTGACGCCGCCACTCGCGATAAAATGCAATTCGGGAAATTTTCCCACGATATTGCGATACAGGTCCAGGGCCGGCCCCTGCAATAACCCATCCTTGCTGACATCGGTACAAAAGACCTGCTGCACACCTTTATCGAGGTATTCCCGGATAAAGTCATAGATCCACCGATCCGTCGTCTCCAGCCAGCCGCCTACCGCGATCTTTTCGTTCTTGACATCGGCGCCCAGCAAGAACCGCCCGGCCCCATACTCCTGCAGCCAGGAAACAAAAAGCGCTCCATTCTTGACCGCGATGCTGCCCACGGTTGCCAGCGCCGCGCCGGAATTAAAAACGATCTCCACGTCAGCCGCCGTCTTGATGCCGCCGCCAAAATCGATCACCAGGCCGGTCTTGCCAGCCAGCGTCTCCAGCACCTTCCAGTTCTTCACCGCCCCGGCCTTGGCGCCATCCAGATCCACCAGATGCAGCCGTCGCAACCCGGCATCCTCAAAGGCCATCGCCACTTCCAGCGGATGCTCGTTGTACACCTTCTTTTGCGCATAATCGCCTTGCGTCAGCCGCACACATTTTCCATCGATGATATCTATCGCCGGTATGATTTCCATCTTAGATCCTATCTATAAAGTTTTGTAATATCCTTTCCCCCGCCACTGCGGACTTCTCCGGGTGGAACTGCACCCCATAAAAATTCGCCCGGTGCAGCCCCGAGCTATAAGGCTGAACATAATCGGTCTTTGCAATGGTATGCCCACCCAAAGCGGCATAATAGCCATGTACAAAATAACAATAGCTGCCGTCTGCCACTCCCTCGAACAACGGCGTCCGAAGATCATAGATAGTATTCCACCCTATCTGCGGTATCTTGAACACCGATGCACCGGCTGCCATTGCGGCTTCGGCCGCCTCAGGCGATGCTCCCGGCTCGAACCGCCGAACCTTCTCTTCAAAGATGCCTAAACAAGTCGTATCATTCTCCTCACTATAGCTGCACATCAGCTGCATACCTAGACATATCCCCAGCACCGGCTGCTTCAGCCCCCGGATCAGCTCATCGAGTCCCCGTTCGCGCAAATAGTCCATTGCCGTGCTGGCTTCGCCTACACCGGGAAAGATCACCTTATCGGCATCCCTGATCTGCACCGGATCATCGGTAACGACCGCCTGCCGGCCGATCCGCTCCAGCGCATACAGCACGCTCTGGATATTTCCGGCATTGTATTTTATGATCACCAGCTTCATAACGCCCCGGCCTCCACGCCTACGATCCCTGATAAGAATTCGCGCGTCGCGGCATCTACATTCGTTGCCTTGTCGATCGCCCGGATATAAGCCGTCCCGATGATAGCTCCGTTGGCATGCCTGCACGCCGCGTCAAAGCTGTCCCGGTCGCGGATACCGAAACCTACCAGCACCGGGTTCCGCAGCTTCATCTGCTGTAAGCGCTGAAAATAGTCCTCCTGCTCCCCTATATCTTTATTCTTCCCCGTCGTAGACGAAGATGATACCGCATAAAGAAAACCGGTGCTAAGCATATCGACTTTCCGGATGCGCTCAGCCGAAGTCTCCGGCGTCACAAGAAAGACAAAATCGAGCCCATGCTTCCGTAAGATCGGACCATACTCTGTCTCGTACTCATAGATTGGCAAGTCGGGCAAGATCAGCCCATCCACGCCGACACGACGTGCCGTCTCGCAAAACCGCTCGAAGCCATATTGCAATATCGGATTGATATAGCCCATAAGCAGCACAGGAATATGGATCGAACGGCGCATATCTTTCAATTGTTCGAACAACACGGCCAGCGTCATCCCATTCTCGAGCGCTTTCGTGCTGCTGGCCTGGATCACCGGCCCGTCCGCAAGCGGATCACTGTACGGCATCCCAAGCTCGATCATGTCTGCGCCGCCCGCCTCGAGCGCCTTCATTACCTCGATTGTACTGTTCAATTGCGGAAACCCTGCGGTAGAATAAACACTCAGCACCCGCGCCCGTTTACGTCCAAATAATTCACCGATCCTTGTCATAGCATACCTCCTTCCATTGCATACATATAAGTGGCCATGTCCTTATCCCCCCTTCCGCTGAGACAAAGAACGACCGTGTCCTTTTCATTTAATTGTAATTGATCCAACGCCGCCAGCGCATGCGAAGATTCCAGTGCAGGAATGATCCCCTCGAGACGCGTGAGCTCGAAAGCCGCTTTAAGCGCCTCGTCATCCGTAGCACTCAGGAACGTGGCGCGCCCACTATCATATAAATAGGCATGCAACGGCCCGATCCCCGGGTAGTCGAGTCCCGCGCTGATACTATGCGGCTCTACGACCTGTCCGTCTTCCGTTTGCATCACATAACTACGGCTGCCATGCAACACCCCCGGCTTACCCAGCTGCGTTGTAGCAGCGCTTTTGCCGCTGTGCACGCCACGCCCCGCCGCCTCTACGGCGATCAGTTCCACCGAGGCATCATCGAGAAAATGATAGAATGTTCCTGCCGCATTGCTGCCTCCACCGACACATGCGATCACATGCGTGGGCAGTTCGCTCCCCGTCTTCTCCCGCAGCTGCGCCCGGATCTCTTCGCTGATGACACTCTGGAACCTTGCTACCATATCGGGATAGGGATGCGGCCCTACCACACTGCCGATGATATAATGGGTATCCGTCGGATTGTTGATCCAGTCCCGTATCGCCTCGTTGGTGGCGTCCTTCAACGTTTTGCTGCCGCTAACCGCCGGCACCACCTTCGCTCCCAGCATCTTCATCCGCGCCACATTCGGCGCCTGCCGCGCGATATCCTTTTCACCCATATAAACGATGCACTCGATCCCCTTCAGGGCACACACCGTCGCCGTCGCCACGCCATGCTGACCGGCGCCCGTTTCGGCAATGATCCGCCGCTTGCCCAGCCGCTGCGCCAAAAGGATTTGGCCGACAGTGTTGTTGATTTTGTGTGCCCCTGTGTGATTCAGGTCCTCCCGCTTGAGATAAATAGACGTATTATACTTAGCGCTCAAACGGCCCGCCAGATATAACGGTGACGGCCGGCCGACATAATCTTTTAACAACGTGCGGTATTCCTTTTGAAAAGCCGCTTCATTCATGATCTCCAGATACCGTGTACGAAGCTCCTCTACATTGGGATACAGCATCTCGGGGATATAAGCCCCGCCGAACTTGCCGTAATATCCCTGCTCATTGGGCGATTTGATACTTTTTACTGTAATTCGGTTCTCTATCATAACTATCGGTTTGCCGATTTGACCCCGTCGAGAAAGGCCCTGACCTTCTTCAGGTCCTTGACGCCGGGACTGGTTTCGAATTTGCTGTTGATATCGACGGCAAAGAACTTCCGCGCCACGGGCTCCCGTTCAAAGGCCCTCAGCCGCTCCACATCCGCCGGCTCTATGCCACCGCTTAAAAAAAAGAGTTTATCGATAGGCACGCCCTTGAGCGTATCCCAGTTAAATTTCTTCCCCGTTCCCCCATACCCCGCACCTTCCGTATCGAAAAGGAACATATCACAGGCGTCCTGGTAAGACTTGATCATCCAGTCTATCGGGTCGTTCTCACTCAACCGAAAGACCTTGATCACCGTGATGTAATTGGCCAGCTGTTCACAAAGTCTCGGCGTCTCATCCCCATGCAGCTGGATCATATCCAGTCCATAGCTGTCGACCTGCTTCATCACTTCATCGTACGAAGCATTGACAAAAACGCCGACCTTGCCCAGCCTGAGCTTTGCCTTCTTCACCTGCTCACCCGTCAGATGCCGCAACACATACCGCGGCGATTTGGGATAAAAAATAAAACCCGCGAAGTCCACGCCCATGGCATCGAGCTGTTTGATCTGGTCGATCTCGGTCATTCCGCAAACTTTTACTCTCATAAGTTGTCTCCCGGCGGCGTGCTAATGCTACCGACTTTTTAGCTGTTGAACAAATGAGGCAAAGGCAATCGCAGGATCCTGTTCTTTCATAAAATGTTCACCTACCAGGAAGCCGTGAAACCCCGAGTCACGCATATGCCACATCGTCTCCACCCGGTTGATCCCGCTCTCGGCAATCAATAGCTTATCCACCGGCAGCTGCTGGCTCAGCCGGATACTCCGCTCGATATCTACCGTGAACGTCTTCAGATCACGGTTATTCACTCCTACGATCGGCGTGGCATCACAGATATGGTCTAACTCATCATCGCCATGGATCTCCAGCAGCACCTCCAGCCCCAGCGAAGCTGCAAATTCCGCCAGCCGCTCCACCTCCTTCGGCTTCAAACACGCTGCTATCAGCAAGATCACATCGGCGCCCATGGCCCGGGCTTCCAGGATCTGGTATTCATCGATGATAAAATCCTTTCGCAAAATGGGGATCGCATTCACCCTCGCCGCCTCCAGATCCGCCGGGCTTCCGCCAAAAAAATCCCGGTCCGTCAACACACTCAAACAGGCAGCCCCCGCTTCGGTATATCCTTTGGTCACCTCGACCACCGAAACCCTATCGTTGATCACCCCTTTGGAGGGGCTCCGCCGCTTGAACTCGGCGATAATGCCCGTCTTGTCCGGATCACGCAAGCTGGCCCGCAGAGACAGGACCTGCCGCCCAAAAAACGGGCGCTTCTCCAGCTCCGCCACCGGCGTCACCTTCCTGGCTTCCGCAACTTCCGTTCGCTTATGCGATACTATTTTTTCAAGGATGTTCATTGATATCTAATGTTTGGCCTTCGGCCCAGTCCCCTACGGGGCCTGAAGGGATATTAACTTTTCAAGTGCTCCGTAGGCCTTCCCACTCTCCATACTTTCCACCGCCGCACCATAGGCTTGCTCGTAATTACCAAAACTACCGCTGGCTTGCAACGCCATCGCCGCGTTGGCGATGACAACGGCGCTCTGCGCCCAACTCCCTTCACCCTTGAGTATCTTCGTAAACAGCTTAGCCGCCTCCTCCACCGAATTTCCGCCGTAAATATCGGCAGCATTTACCATTCTCTTTCCTAATTCTTCGGGCGTATAAATACGCTCTCCGCTATTGGTGATCACCTTGGTGTCGCCCGTCAGCGATATCTCGTCATAGCCATCCAGGGAATAGATGATGGTAAACCTTCCCCCGGTTTGTTGTAACAAATAGTTGTAGATCCGGGCCATCTCAAGATTGTACACGCCCACCAGCTGTGTACTCGGGAATGCCGGGTTCACCATGGGTCCAAGCATATTAAAAAAGGTCCGGACTCCCAGGTTCTTACGGATAGGCCCCACTGTCTTAAGTGCCGGATGGAACAGGGGTGCATGCAAAAAGCAGATCCCGGCATCGTCGATCTCCCGGCGTAACCTGTCCTTGTCATTCTTGAAGATATACCCCAGCTGCTCCATGACATTGGAAGCTCCGCTGATCGTCGAAGCGCCGTAGTTGCCATGTTTGGCGACCTTGTGCCCCGCGCCCGCTACGATAAAACAGGCGAGTGTCGAGATATTGAAGGTGTTCTTTCCATCCCCGCCCGTACCCACGATATCGATCGCCTCCATGCCATCGAGATCGATCCGGACACAAAGCTCCAGCAACGCATCCCGGAAACCTTGCAGCTCGTCGATCGTGACGCTACGCATGAGGTAGACCGTAATAAAGGCCGCCAGCTCGCTATCGTTGAACTCACCCCGGGCTATACGCGTCAGCACATCCTTCGCCTGCTCACGCGAAAGCGACTTATGCTCGAATAAAAATTGTAAGATCTTCTTCATATTTAAGCTTTTAACCAGTTCCTGAGCAACTGCTCACCTTGAGGAGTCAATACACTTTCGGGGTGGAATTGCACACCCTGCACATCGAAGTTCCTGTGCCGTAACCCCATCACAAAACCATTGTCGTCCCGGGCCGTGACTTCGAGCACCGAAGGCCACCCCTCATCTCCCACCACCCAGCTATGATAACGCCCCACTTCCAGCGTCTCGGGCAGTCCTTCGAAGATCCCACCCCGCTGCAACAGCTTTACCGGCGTAGCCACACCATGATAGACGGAGGTCAGATTCACCAACTGCCCGCCAAAGGCTTCGCCGATGGCCTGATGACCCAGACAAACACCCAGGATAGATTTCGTGGCAGCATATTCCTTGATCAGCGGTAGCAACAACCCGGCCTCAGAAGGAATACCCGGACCGGGCGAAAGAATGATCTTGTCATACTCCCGCGCTTTTTCCAACGGCATCCGGTCATTACGCACGACATCGACCTTTTGCGCGGTTATCTTCTCGACGAGGTGCACCAGGTTATAAGTAAAAGAGTCGTAGTTATCGAATACAAGAATACGTGTCATTTGGATTCAGTTAATTTCGCTGCATAGAGGATCGCCGATTTCAACGCCCCCAGTTTGTTGTTTACTTCCTGCAACTCACTCTCGGGCGAGCTCGCCGCCACTACCCCGGCGCCGGCCTGGTAAGTCAGCGTGTTGTTCCGGCTGAGCAGACTGCGGATCATAATGGCATGCACGCAGCTGCCGTCGAAACCCATAAAGCCGATACACCCGCCATAATAGCTCCTCGCCGTAGGTTCATACCCATCGATCAGCTCCATGGCCTTGAATTTCGGCGCGCCGCTCAAGGTCCCGGCAGGGAATGTCGTCGCCAAAAGCTCGAAAGGATTGTGGTGGGGCCGCAGCTTACCCCGCACCTCGCTCACCAGGTGGATCACATGCGAATAGAACTGGATGTCCCGGTAAGCGACGACCTTCACATCGTCACAGGTCCTGCTCAGGTCATTCCGTGCCAGATCCACCAGCATCACATGCTCGGCGTTCTCTTTTTTATCCTGAAGCAGCCGGTCCGCCGCCTGACGGTCGATGACATCGTCACCCGTCCGTCGGAAAGTCCCCGCGATCGGATGCACGATCGCTTCTCCATTCTGCAACAACAGCTGCGACTCCGGCGAAGACCCCATGAGCTTGTAATCGCCATAGTCGAAAAAGAACAAGTAAGGCGAAGGATTGATATTGCGCAGCGCCCGGTAGACATTGAACTCGTCGCCGGCAAACTTTTGCTGGAACCGCCGGCTCAGTACGATCTGAAAGACATCGCCCCGCAGACAGCTCCTGACACCCTTGGCAACGATCTCCCGGTATTCCTCATCCGTAAGATTCGAGGTCTCCGCTCCCACCGGCTCAAAGGGATACACCGGCACATCCTTGCTCCGGATCAGCGACTCGACCACCGGCAGCTCGGACTCCAAACCCTGCACCTTGTTCTCACAGAGATAGAGCTCGTCCCGGAAATGATTGATGGCGATCACGTACTGGTACAACCGGTACCGCATCAGGGGGATGGGAGTCACCCCCTCTTTCTTTTTGAATTCGATGGTGTCAAAGAACTGTACCGCATCGAAGCTGGTATATCCAAACAATCCCTGCACATTCCGCAGCTGCTTCTCCGGCAGCAACGCACAATCGAACCGCTGCATGAAATCCCACAATAGCTGCGGCACGCTAGCCGGCTGGCTCCCCGCCGCAGCGTTCCCCGCTCCACCAGTCGCCGCCCCCATCGGTACCCTCTCCGGCGCCTGTCCCGGCAATTTGAATTCGATGCTCTTCCGATCCGTGATCTCGATGCCCGCAATCGCATTGATACAGATGTACGAATAGCTGTTTTCGGCGGCATGACTGTCCGTACTCTCCAGCAAAATGGTGTCGCGGAACCGGTCCCTTAGCCGCAGATAGATGCCCACCGGGGTATAGATATCCGAGAGCAGCTTCTTACATTGGGTTTGAATAACTATTTTTTTCATATTGTCTTATCTCCTTCGGCCAGCGTGCTGGCCGCAAAATCTTTAGCCTTTGGTCGTCATGAAAGCCGTGCAAACGTTTGCTTCGGTTTTAAAACAAAAAAGCCCCGAAATTCGGGGCTCCATTAATATGGTGTAACAACTATGAGAATAGCATTACCCGCCCCGTTCGGAGTTTGTATGCCACCACCACAGTTGATTGATTTGATTTTGCATTGCACCGCAAATATGGTAGTAAAATGGGATTTCGCCAAATTTTTTTATTTAAATTGAGATATGCTACCAACCTACTGCTTCGTCCTGCCTGGTCTCAATAACTCCGGCCCCGATCATTGGCAAACCCGCTGGGAAGAGCGCTATGGCTATACCCGTATCCATCAGCACGATTGGGATACGCCCGATGCAGCGGATTGGCTTCATACCATCGATGCCGTCCTGGCCCCCTTTCCACCTGAAAACGTCATTCTCATCGGGCATAGCCTCGCCTGCTGCACTATCGTCCGCTGGGCGGAACACTATCGACGCACCATCAAAGGCGCCTTTCTCGTAGCCCCCAGCGACACCGAAGCGCCTTCCTATCCCCCCGGGACCACCGGTTTTACGCCGATGCCCGGCTATACCCTGCCTTTTCCCTCGATCGTCGTGACCAGCAACGACGATTATTACGTTTCACCGGAACGGGCAACCTATTTCGCCGAAAACTGGGGCAGCCGCCTCGTCGGCATCGGCGCCCGGGGGCACATCAATTCCAATTCCGGTCTCGGCGATTGGCCCCAGGGTCATCAACTCCTCCAATCACTATTTTAAGCATATGATCACCACTCCTTCGGCCGTAACGGCCCGGCCTTCAACCCCACCTGCCACCCGCCCGTCGCGGCTGCTTTCACTGGACTTCATGCGCGGGCTCATCATGGTCCTGCTGGCCTTCGAATCCGCCGGACTCTACGAGCATCTCACCGACGATACCCAGGGTTCTTTTCTTTACCCCGTCTTCGTGCAGTTCCACCACCACAACTGGCACGGCCTCCACCTCTGGGATCTGATCCAACCGGCCTTTATGTTCATGGCGGGGACCGCCATGGCCTTCTCGCTACACCGTCAGCAGGTGGAAGGCCGCTCCTGGAACTATTCTTTCCGCAAGGCACTCAGACGATCCGGCTGGCTTTTCTTCTGGGGCGTCCTCGACTATGCCGTACGACCCGGCGGCCTCTCCTTCGAACTCTGGGACGTGCTGACCCAACTGTCCTTTACCTGTCTGCTGGCCTTTCTCATCTTCCGTTGGTCCACACGCGCACAGATCGCCGTCTGTGTAGGCCTGCTCCTGCTTGCCGAAGTGCTTTTTCGCTTTACGAACGTGCCGGGCTTCGACCAGCCCTTCACCGACCAGCACAACTTTGGTAATTATGTCGACTGGCTGCTGATGCGCAAGATCAATCCCGGCGGCTGGGTCGCGATCAATTGCATCCCCACCGCCGTACATACTATCGGCGGCGTTCTCGCCGGAAAGCTGTTGCTTGGCAGTGCCCCCGCCACCCAAAAGATCCGTGGCCTTCTCCTCTGGGCAGGCATCTCGTTCGTGGCCGGCTATTTGCTCGATCTCGCAGGCATCACGCCGATCATCAAACGCATCGCCACCAGTTCCTTCGTCCTCGTATCGCTGGGCTATTGCCTGCTGGTGCTCGCCGCCTGCTATTGGTGGATCGACATCCGAAATCACCGCCGCCATCTGAAATTTTTTACTATCGTAGGCATGAACTCCATCTTCATCTACCTGTTCTTCGAGATCGTAGGCGACCGTTGGTTCACCGGTTATGTAGGCGCCGTCACAAACGGCGTCATGCAGTGGGTCCATACACCCACCATGTTGATGGACATCATCACCTCCTGCTGCGTCTTCGGACTGGAATGGGGATTATGCTATTTCCTGTATAAAAAGAAGATCTTCTTTAGAGTTTAGGTTTTGCGCCTTCGGCCTAGGGGCCGGAGGCCCCTATAAGATACCTTTTGTAGAGGGTAAATAATTGCTTAACGGGTCCCGCCGCACGGCCATCCTTATGGCCTTCGCAAACGCCTTGAAAATGGCTTCTATCTTGTGATGCTCGTTCTCGCCCTTGCATTCGATATTGAGATTGCAACGCGCCCCATCGGAAAAAGACTTGAAGAAATGAAAGAACATCTCCGTGGGCATCTCGCCAATCTTCTCGCGCCGGAACTCCGCATTCCAAACCAGCCAGTTGCGTCCGCCAAAATCGATCAGCACCTTCGCATCCGCCTCATCCATCGGCAGGGCAAACCCATACCGCTCCATCCCGCGTTTGTCCGCCAGCGCCTTTACAAAAGCTTCGCCGAGCGCAATACCCGTATCTTCGATCGTATGATGCTCGTCGATATGCAGATCGCCATCGACCTTCACCGTCAGATCCATCTTCCCATGCCGGGCGATCTGATCGAGCATATGGTCAAAAAAACCAAGCCCGGTAGTGATCGAAGCCCTCCCGCTTCCGTCGACCAAAAGATCGATATGAATGCGAGTCTCGCTCGTATTGCGGTCATTCACCACATGCCGGAGCCCCAGCTTGAAAAAAGAGTAGATGTCAGCCCAGTCCGGTGTCTCCAGCGCGATACTATCCGCCAGCGCTGCCCGCGAATCACTGATCTCCGCTCCACCCAACCCCGGGTCATTGTTCAGCCAGATCGCCTTGCAGCCCAGATTCTTGGCCAGCTGCACATCGGTGATCCGGTCCCCGATCACAAAAGAGTTGGCGATATCATACTCCGGATTGTCGAGATATTTTGTCAGCATCGCCGTACCCGGCTTGCGTGTAGGCGCCTGCTCGAGCGCAAAGGTCTTGTCGATATAAACATCGCTGAATACGATGTCTTCCCCCGCCAGCGTCTGAACAACAAAATTCTGCACCGGCCAGAACGTGTCTTCCGGAAAGCTCTTCGTGCCCAACCCATCCTGGTTGGTCACCATCAATAATTCATAGTCGAATTCCCGCGCAATGCGGCCCATATATTCAAATACCCCGGGATAAAAAACCAGCTTCTCGAACGAGTCGATCTGGTAGCTGGGCGGCGCCTCCTTGATCAAAGTCCCATCCCTGTCGATAAATAAGATTCGCTTCATGCGCCAAAGATATGTGCTGGGAATGCGCTGTCAAAAAAATAGCGCATTCCCAGCAAAACGCTTATGTCTGTCCTTCGGACAAGCCGCCTCTGGCGGCCGGGCGCCAGGCTCGCGCAGTCAAAAACTTCGGCTGCCGGCTGACCGCTGGTTCGGCTGGTTGTTGGCGACGCATCAATTCGCGGCGCGTACCACCTTGACCTGCGCAGCCGTTACCGCACTGGCCTTGTTCCCAAAGCTATTCCGGACATATGTCAGCACGTCGGCAATCTCCCGGTCGGTAAGATCGGGATGCGGCGCCATCACGCCATTGTACGAATCCCCGTCGATATCCACCCCCTTCAGCCCATTCAGCACGATCTTGATCAGCGCGGTCTTATCCCCCAGCACCTGCTTGGTCTTGATCAACGGAGGATTCATATTGGGCACGCCACTGGCATCGACCTGGTGACAGGCGAGACATTGTTGCAGATAGACTTGCTTACCCCGTGTAATGGACGCTTTGATACCGCTTTGGGCAGGGGCCGCAGGCTTGCTCGTCAGGCTCATGAAACCAAAAGCCAGTGCGAAAGAAAGCAGAAGATATTTCATCTAACTTATTTGTGATAGGAAATTTTCCAGACGCCACCATTCCTGTTATCATCGGTGACATAAATAGAACCATCGGGGCCTTGTGCCAAACCGCAGGGACGATGCTCCGCCTTGCTCGGCGACATCTTATCCGGTCCGCCCGCAAAATTATCCGCAAAGATCTCCCACTTGCCTGTCGGCTTGCCATTCTCAAAGGGCGCGAAGACCACATAAAAACCTTCCTGCGGCTCCGGAGCGCGGTTCCACGACCCATGGAAAGCAATAAAGGCCCCATTCTTATACTTCGCCGGGAACTGATCCCCAGTATAGAACAGCAACCCATCCGGCGCGAGATGGCCAGGGAAAGCCAATATCGGGTCTTGATAATGCTCAGAGGGCTCCTTCTTGCCATCGCCGCCATATTCCGGCCCTAACACCTGCTTGTGCTGGAATTGATCATAAAAGATATACGGATAGCCGCAATCGGATCCCTTATGCAGCTCATACATACACTCGGCAGGCAACTCGGCACTTTGCTTGTCATTCCAATATTGCGGATACAAATAGCTCAGCTGATCACGGCCATGCTGCATTACGAAGAGACTATTCGTCTGCCGGTTCCAGTCCAGGCCTACCACATTCCGCAAACCCGTGGCATACCGGTGGTCATGATCATTACCGTACGTTTGGTTCGGCACGTCGGCCCGAAATTGCCAGATACCACCCGCGGAATCCAGGATAGGACAAGGCATCCTGCCCGGTGAACCCTTTTGGCGATCATCGATCTGACAGGCGTTCGAATACGCCCCGATATTCACATAAAGATTCCCGCTATAGTCGAGCGTAATGGCCTTGGGCTGATGCTCGCCTCTCGCCAACAGCCCGGTTACGATCCTCTCCGGATGACCGGGATTGACCACATTCGCGTCTGCATCCAATTTATATCGAAAGACCTCCTCGTCGGAAGAAGCATAGAGATAGCCATCCCTGATCGCCATTCCCGTACCGGGAAAATCACCGAAAGCGAAGATCTTATCCGGCTTTCCATCGCCATTGGTATCCTGTAACCGGTAGATCCCCTTGCCATCTTTTAATCGACCAAGATGAATAAAGACAACACCATTGGGTGCGACCGCAATATGCCGCACGGACCCAAAGTCGGACAACACCGTGACCGCTTTGAAACCGGCCGGCAATTTGAGCTGCGCGTTGGACACCAGCGAGGTAAGACAAAGCCCCAGGAACCCGATAATTAATTTCATAATAAGTAGATATTACGCTGTAATTTAATCGAAATTTTTGCGGCCGCCATCACTAATTTTTATCTTAGACCTTGCCCCAACGGCTCATCGTATCCACCAGCGCCTCGTTCTCTTTCTCCGTCCCAACGGTGATGCGCAAACAGCCCGCGCACAGCTCCACCTTACTCCGGTCCCGGACCACGATTCCGGCATTCAATAAATGATCATATATACCACGTGCATCGTCCGTTTTTACCAGCAGGAAATTGGCATCGCTGGGATACACCCGGCGGACCATCGGCAACGCAGCCAGATCTACTGCCAGCTGCTCGCGCAGCTCCACCAGCGTCCGGATCATCTCGTTGACCTGTTCTACTTCTTCGAGTGCCTTGAGCACCAGTTCTTGAGTGGACTGGCTGATATTGTAAGGCGGTTTGACCTTATTCAAAACCTCGATTATAGCCTGGCTTGCAAAAGCCATACCTACCCGAAGTCCAGCCAGCCCCCAGGCCTTGCTGAACGTTTGCAAAACCACCAGGTTGGGATAATCACTCAGCTCCTGGATAAAGCTGCGATGCCGTGAAAAATTGATATAGGCTTCATCGATCACTACCAGTCCTGAAAAATTGTTCAGAATGATCTCGATGTCCTGGCGGTTCATGGAATTGGCCGTGGGATTGTTGGGACTGCAGATCCAGATCAGCTTCGTGTGCTCATCCACCAGATTTTCCAGGTGGACGAGGTCGAGCTGAAAATCATCGAGCAACGTCGCCCGCCGGATCTCTATGTCATTGATATGCGCGCTGACCTCATACATGCCATAGGTCGGCGGATTAATGATCACGTTATCCTTCCCTGGCACGCAAAACGCTCTAAATACAAGATCGATGCACTCATCGCTCCCGTTGCCCAATAGAATATGTTCCGGCCCGATCCCTTTGATCTTGCTCAGCGCTTCTTTAACCTTCAACTGATGCGGATCGGGATAACGGTTATACCATTTCGATAACGGCGACCCCAGCGAGTTCTCGTTGGCGTCGATAAAGACACTGGCCTCTCCTTTGAATTCATCCCGCGCCGAAGAATAGGGCACGAGCGCGCGAATGTTATCGCGCAATAAATTATCTAGATTAAACATAATTATTTCAGTTCTTCCGTTCTTAAAATAACAGCCTTTGCATGCGCTTCCAGCCCTTCAGCCTCCGCCATCAGCCGCACCGTATCCCCGATCCCGCTCAACCCCTCCCGGGTCAATTGCTGGAACGTGATCTTCTTGACAAAACTGTCCAGGCTGACGCCGCTATACGCCCGCGCATAGCCGTTGGTAGGCAGGACATGATTCGTGCCACTGGCGTAGTCCCCCACACTCTCCGGCGAATAATGCCCGAGAAAGACACTACCAGCATTGATCACCTGCTCCGCCAGCAGCTCCGCATCCGCACAGGCCAGGATCAGATGCTCAGGGGCATATTCGTTCAGCAGCTCCATCGCCTGGGCGGCATCCCTTACGATAAAAGCACGGCTGTTTAGCAACGCATGTCGCGCAATATCGGCTCTCGGCAGATCATTCAGTTGTATTTCCACCATCGCCAGTACATTCTCTACCATCACCGGGTCGGTGCTAACCAGCACCACCTGGCTGTCGGCTCCGTGTTCCGCCTGCGAAAGCAGATCCGCGGCTACAAAACCCGGATATGCCGTCCCATCGGCAAAGACCGCCACCTCGCTGGGCCCCGCCGGCATATCGATGGCTAACCCATCCCGCTGCACCAGTTGTTTGGCACAGGTCACATATTGATTGCCTGGCCCAAAGATCTTATATACCGCGGGGATCGACTCGGTCCCATACGCCATCGCCGCAATGGCCTGCACGCCGCCTACTTTAAACACCCTCGTTACCCCCACAAGCGAGGCCGCAAAAAGGATCGCCGGATGCAACCGCCCTTCCCTGTCCGGCGGCGAACACAGCACGATCTCCCGGCAGCCCGCGAGCTTCGCGGGTATGGCCAGCATCAGCAACGTAGAGAACAAAGGCGCCGTACCACCGGGTATATACAAACCCACCTTCTCGATGCCAATGCTCTTGCGCCAGCAACGCACGCCCGGCATCGTTTCCACCGAAGACTCATGCCGCAGCTGCAATTCATGGAATGTCGTGATATTCTCCGCCGCCTTCCTTATCGCAGTCTTCAGCGCCTCATCCAGTCCGCGGGCTCCCTCGGCGATCTCCGCCGCCGTCAGCTCCAGGACCTCCGGTGCCGATTTATCGAATGCCAGCGAGAACTTCCGAACGGCTGTATCCCCATCCCGCCGCACCTCGGCCATGATCGCCGCGACCTTCTCCTCGAGACTCCGTGTATCCAATACGGGCCGCTGCAACCATCCTCCTGCCGGAGCCGCCCCAGGCTCCCGAAGATCTATAATTTCCATAAAGTGTATTAAATGATCATTTTTTCTATCGGTACCACCAGGATCCCCTGCGCACCCGCACCTTTCAGTTTTTCGATGATGTCCCAGAAATCATTCTCGCTGATCACACTGTGGACACTGCTCCACCCCGCCTCCGCCAGCGGCAGCACCGTCGGCGACTTCATCCCCGGCAACATTCCAACGATCTCCGATAATTTATCATTGGGGGCATTCAACAAAACGTATTTATTGTTACGTGCCTTCTTCACCGCACGGATGCGGAACAGGAATTTCTCCAGCAACCGCTGTTGCTCCGCGCCAAGCTGTTCATTCCGCACCAGCACCGCCTGTGATCTCAACACCGTCTCCACTTCTTTAAGCCCGTTCATGAACAACGTGCTGCCGCTGCTTACCAGGTCCACGATAACGTCCGCCAACCCGATCCCCGGTGCGATCTCTACCGAACCGCTTATCTCCTGGATCTCCGCCGGCACCCCATGTTTGTCCAGATACTGCTGCACCAGGACCGGATAGCTCGTGGCAATCCGCTTTCCCCGGAGATATTCTACCCCTTCGTAGGATTCATTCCGCCCCACAGCCACCGAAAGCCGGCACTTCCCAAAACCCAGCTGCTCCACGATCACCGCCTTCTTGTTCTTCTCATACAGGACATTCTCACCCACAATGCCGATATCGGCTACCGCATCTTCCACATACTGCGGGATATCATCGTCCCGCAGAAAATAGATCTCCATCGGAAAATTGTCACATTCGGCCTTGAGCTTGTTGACGCCATTCTTCAGATCGATGCCACAGTCCTTTAACAGCTTGACACTGTCGTCATATAACCGGCCCGATTTCTGGATTGCGATCTTTAGTTTTTCCATCGTTGATAAATAATAAGGGCTCACTGTTTAGTAAGCCCTTGATTTAAAGTATAGTAAAATACATCACCGGCCTACCCTCGGAGTAAGAAATGATGATGATGATGTGTGTTGTAATTCATAATTCGCGCCTTCGGCCGGACCTTCGGTCCTTTGCGGCCCAAAATTAATGGCTCAAGCTCAATGTCCAAAATTTTATTTTAGACGAGCCTCGATCAGTTCCCGCATCCCCGCCGGTGGCGGCGTCTCATGAACAAGGGCAAATGCCTCCAGCTGATATTCGAAATCGGACAACGCGATCCTCAGCTCCGGATATCGCGCCATCAGCAGCTCGAATTCCGCCCGTTCGGCACCCGTAGCCAACCCCAGGGCATAGCTTTCGATCATGCCGCTCCGAATATATTCTTCTATATCCATGGTCTCCTGCAAGTTATAGCAAAACCATGAGATAATTCAGCAGCATTACCCCAATCAGCCCTACCAGCGAGACAATGGTTTCCATCACGCTCCAGGAACGGATCGTATCCTTGATCGACAGATTGAAATATTCCTTGAACAGCCAGAACCCGCTGTCGTTCACGTG
>JAICXX010000074.1 GCA_025934485.1 Chitinophagaceae bacterium | reverse complement strand
CGAGGTCAGCAAAGAAACCAATAAAGACGTCAACGACCCCGATCTCTCCAAGGTCGACCTCAAAACCACAATTGCCAATAACCTGATCACCATCGAGCGCACCCGGATGAAGATCTCGGTGTTCAAATTGCGGATCGAAGGGCAGGCAAGCTTCGACGGAAGGCTCAATCTGCATTGCCGGGTGGGTTTGCCGCCTTTCGGGGTTATCGGCATTCCCGTAGTCGTGACGGCGACGCAGGAGAATCCGCTCGTGAAAGTGCGGCGCAGCAAGAAAGGCGACGAGCTGGAGGAGACGGAAGACAAGGATGAAGCAACGGATCAATGACGTCGGCAGCCAACCCCACACGAGGCCCCGTTAGTAATATCGCCCGATCGTCGGATCGTCGACGATGACCGTTTTGAGTGCTGCCGGGTCGATGGGTCCTTCCTTGGAATAGATGATCTTACCACCCGGCTCAATTACCAGCGTATAGGGCAGGGCTCCCTGCCATTTGGGATCGACGGCTTCTATCAGCTTGTATTTATCGTCGATATTGAAGATATAGTTCGTGGCAGAGGCCTGGGACTTCTGCAGGAACTGCAACGCCTTATTGCGTTTGGCGGGCTCGTCGGCGCTGATACTGATGAACTCGAAATCCCGGCGGCGGTACATGCGGTTGATGTCTACGAGATCGGGGAACTCGGCTACACAGGGACCACACCAGGTAGCCCAGACATTGATCAGCCGGAGCTTGTCGGTATGATTGGCGATCAGGTCCTTGATCCCATCCGCGGTGATCGTATCGAGACGCACGGGTTCTTTGGCCCATTCCTCCTTTGCCTTCGCGATCCAGTCGCTTTTCTCCGTCCATTTGATCGAACAGCCGAACACTTTGGTCGTCGTCACGGGCGGCTCTTTGCCGGCCAGCAGCGCCTCAATGGCATTGCGGGCGTCGTTCACATGGGGGGTCTTTGTAGGTTTTTCCACGTCGTCGACCCTGCCGCTATAACGCAGTTTCCGCTGGCTATCGAAAATAAAGACATGCGGCGTCGCGATGGGGCCATACTTTTTTGACGCCTCCTCGGTAGCACCATCATAGAGATAGGGGAAGTTGAAGTGCTTTATGGCAGCCCGGCGTTTCATCTCGTCATAGGTGTCGCCCATATCCGTATAGCCCAGTTCGTCGAGGCGAATGCTCTGGGGGTCATTCGGCATAATGGCCACGACGTCAACTCCGCGATCCTTGTAATCTTTTGTCAGCTGGATGATCCGGCTCTCATAGGCCTGGGCGGTAGGACAATGATTACAGGTGAAAACGATCACCAGGATGCGGGCCTCCTCAAAAGAGCCGAGCGTATAGGTCTTGCCATCCACGCCCATGAGCGAGAAATCGGGGGCCTTCGCGCCGATGGCCAGGGTCGGGTGTTCATCCGCGGGGCGCGCGGTTCCCGAGAGTCCAGTAGTTCCCGAGAGTCCAGTAGTTCCCGAGAGGCCCGTGGCTCCCAGCAAGCACAGGAGACAAGAAAGGCAGAGTGCGAACTTCATATGGCAAATGTCTTTTATGGAAGTTACACATTTTGCCAGCTTTTTCATGGGCGAAGTGCCGGTTTAGGGCCTATGATGTAGTAATGATGTAGTGAAAGTTAGGTGCGGAATCGTAAATTAGCGGAGTAACACCTGGAGCCGCCGGTGGCGGCTCGTCCACGGGCGCAAGCCCGCGACCGAGGGCCGCACCAGTGGTGCGGGCCGAAGTCCTCAGACATTAGCGAAAAAATTGCTCCCCATATGCGTACTACACGAAGAGATTTTCTAAAAAAGACATCCATCTATTCTGCAGGCATCCTGGCGGCACCTGCCCTCGCCTCGAGCCGCCCGTTAGCAGGTCCCAACTATGGCCTCCAGCTGTATACGGTCCGGGATGCCATGGCCAAAGATCCGGCCGGCACCCTGGCCAAGGTTGCCGCCATCGGGTATAACTCCCTCGAAGGCGCCACCTACAACAGCGGCGACGAGAAATTCTATGGCATGGACGCCAGGACCTTTGCCGGCGTGCTAAAGAAAAACGGACAGGTCATGCGCAGCTGCCACTACCGGTATGGCGAAGACTCGAAAGGGGCCCTCCTAACCAATGGTGTATTCAACGGGACCATCCTGCACGACTGGGACCGGGCCGTGGAAGATGCGCATAAGCTGGGATTGCAGTATATGATCTGCGCCTGGCTTTCGGAATCCGAACGCGGCACCCTCGACCATTATAAAAAGATGGCGCACGATTTCAATATCGCCGGCGAAAAATGCAAAAAGGCGGGTATCCAGTTCTGTCATCACAACCACAATTTCGAATTTGCCGCGCAAGGCGGCGTCTATCCCTATGATATCCTGTTAAAAAATACAGATCCCAACCTGGTGAAGATGGAGCTCGACCTGTATTGGGCTACCTTCGCCGGTCAGGACCCGGTGAAGATCTTCGAAGCGCACCCCGGCAGATTCCCGCTGTGGCATCTCAAAGACATCCGCAAGACGCCGGACCACGATACCGCCGAAGTGGGTAGCGGTACCGTCGATTTCAAACGCATCTTTAAATATAAGGCTACCGCGGGAATGAAGTACTGGTTCGTGGAGCAGGATCATACGCTCGGATCGCCTTTCGACAGCATCACGAAGAGCCTGGCTTATATCAAACAGAACTTAGTGTAGCCCCTTTGGCATGCAGCTCCATCAGGAAATCAAAGAGGGTCGTCTCCGTGGCGATCCTCAATTTTTTTCTCAGACGGTAGCGGCTGATCTCCACGCCCCTTACACTGATATTCTCGAGCTGGGCGATCTCCTTGCTGGAAAGGTTCATGCGCAGATAGGCGCAGAGCTTTAGCTCATGCGCGCTAAGGCTGGGATAGGCCGTTTTGGTGATCCTTAGGAAATCGCTGTGTACCTTGTCGAAATGGACGGCGAACTGCTCCCAGTCCTTATCCATCTTATTCTCTTCCCCGAGGATACGCAACATTTTCTTCAATTCTTCCGCGGCCGCCCCATCGCCGTTCGCTCCTTTTTTCATCCGCATCAGCTCTTCACGGATATTGCCCAGCAGCTCGCCTTTTTGAACGAGATGCATCGCTGCCGAAGCGAGCTCGGTATTCTTATGCTCGATCTCGGCTTCCAGTTTTTCGTTCCTTAGTTTGACGATCTCCTTTTCCGATTTTTCCATCTCCAGCTGATGCAGGTATTGCAGCCGTCGCCGCTCCTCTTCGTGTTTTTGCTGCTGACGCCGGAAGATGCGGCGTTGCCAGAAATAGACCCCATAAAGAAGGCTCGCCAGGACCAGCGCATAAAGGGCGTAGGCCCAGCCGGTTTGGTACCATGGGGGTAGTATCGTGAATGAATAGCTGCTGACAGCCGACTCGTTGCCGAGATGGCTTTTCGATCTCACCTGGAAGGTATAGGTACCCGCGGGGAGGTTGGTATAGTCCTTTTCGGTTTTTCTGGACCAGGGCGACCAATCCCGGTCGAATCCTTTAAGACAATAGCTATAGGTGATGCTGTTTTGCGCGGAATATAAGGGGGTGGTATATTCGAAATGGAGCGAGTTCCATTTGTTGGAGATGCTGTATACTGCCGAAGCCGGCTGATCGAGACTATCGTTCACCTCGCCAAAATAGCCGCCGAAAAGCAGCGTATCCGTTTTGCCTATCGCCCGGACGCTCCGCAAATTGACCTGGATCGGATAGTGGTTTTTCTTATATTCCTCATAATTGATATGATAGAATCCCTTCTCCGCACCCACCAGCACATTAAATTTGTCATAGGGATTGATGTTTTCATAATCGGCTACCAGCTTCCCGCTGAGCTCGGGGAAATAGATGATGTCGGGTTGGGACCCGGTGAGATCGATAACGCCCGGGCTATTGTCCTCGATAAACCAGATATTGCCCACGCCGTCCTCCTTGAGGAAGCGGATGTTCCGCTCGCCGAAGAAGCCTTTGAAATAGGCAGATAAGACGAAGCTATCCGATCGCGGGTCATATTCATATACCCCTTTTTCGGTGGCGATCACGATGTGGTTCTTGACCTTGAACAAATGATTTTTCAGATACGAGGGCAATCCGTTCTTTTCGGTATAGAGCTTTACCTGCGGATGCGCGGTATCGTTGAGATCGATCTTATAAACGCCGCGATAGGGATGTGCGACCCAGAGCGTGTTATTATTGTCTAGCGCCATGAATTCGGCTGAGGTATTGAAACCGGGCAGCTTATCCTGCAGCTGGAACCCATGGTCGCCATACCGCAATATATTGATGCCGGCATCGCTTCCCGCCAGTACCTCGGCAGAGGGTAATACATTGGACAAAGGCAAGAAGGTCCAGTAGGCCGCACGGATATCGATGGGGACCAGCTGGTCGTTGCGGATCTCATAGGCACCGTCGTGGTGACCCAGCAGCAGCTTGCCGTTGATCTCGTCAAGACCCCAGGTAGACCCTTTAGTCCCCGGGATGGATTTGAACTCGCCACGGACAAAGCTGAAGTCCCCAGAGCCGGCTGGCCCAGCTGCGTCATTATGGCTATCGTCCATCGACAGCGAATACAACCCATTGGATGTACCCACGAAAAGCTCCTTGTTGTAAATTATGCTGGTATAGCCCAAACCCTCGTTGAGCTTTTCCGGGTAGATGTGTTTGATCGCATTATTATAGGCCACGAGATCGATGCCGTCGTCGAGGCCGATCCAAAGGTTCTTGCTCCGGTCCAGGAAAAGCATGAGGACATTGTTGTTTTGCAGCCCTTCCTTGCGCGAGAGATTTTGAATGATCTCGCCGTGTTTGTTCACTATATAGATACCATCCAGGTTGGTGCCGATAGCAAGCCATTGGTTGTTCACAGCGATGGCCGTAAGGACGCGTTCGTTGGCAAAGGGGTTAGGGCCCGTGAAATGGAAAGGGGTGATCTTGTTGTCTGCCAGAAAATAAAAACCGGTATTTACCGTCCCGAGAAAGCTGCTATCCTTGCCTACCGGGAACAGGCAGGTGGCGAGGTAATTGGCGGGAAGGGCAGATTCCTTTACGAATGGGGACCAGAGCCCGTCGCGGAATTCGAGCAGCCCGTTCTTCTGGTCCTGGGCTATCAGCTGCCGGTTACTTTCGCCCAGGAACATCCATGAGGAGGCTGCGGGGTATACGGTGATCGTACGGTTATTGAGTTGAAAAATCTTTTCACGGCTTTGGAAAAATACGTCATTACCGTAAGGGACGATGTTCCAGATATCCGAAAAAGCGCTATTCTTTTCGGAAAGCAGGTTTTTCAGCGAGGTATAGACCAGCCGGCCGATGCTGTCGGGGGAAAAATAGCCGAAATCACCCTGAGCACCAACATAGATGCGGTTGTCTTTACCAATGGCGATCGATCGCACCACGGTCTTGTTGGAGATGGGGTAGTCACGCCAGTAATTGCCGTCGAAGGTCAGAAGGCCCTGGTAATTGGCAAAGTACATCACACCGTTGCGATCCTGTACGATCCCGCGGTTTTGGGTACCGGCATTATAGACCTCCCGCGAATAATTGATGATATCGGGGATACCGATGGTATTCTGGCTACGGCTAAGCAGGCTAAAACATAAGCAGATCGCAGTAGCCCATGTTTTCAATTTGGACCTTTTGGTAAACATATGGCTGGTGTACCTAAAGATAACCCATTTTGCAGGAAGGGGTCGACTAAGAAGTAGCTTATTGGCGGGCAAGGCTGTTTTGATGTAGTGATGATGTGGCGAAAACTGCTGATATCTAAGGGGTTTTTAGGGTTGATGTAGTATAGATGTAGTCAAAAACTGGCCTATCGGGCAATCGAACTATAAATTTGTTGGGTTAACAGCTACCTGCATTAAAAAACCTTTTCAATTGTCCATTGATGAAATCGATTCCTTCTAACGTTTTGCTGCTTGTTTCGGCTTTGTTTTTCACATTATCTGCCGCCGCCCAGCCCTTGGGCATCTTTGAGAATCATGGCGATGTCGGCACGGGCGTCAAGCCGGGATCAGCTACTTTTATCCCGGAGACCGGCCAGTATGTCATCTCCGGCGCCGGCTATAATGTCTGGGCGGATCATGACGAATTTCAATATGTATGGAAAAAGATGAAAGGTGATTTCATCCTATACGCCCGCGCAGAATTCCTGGGTACCTGGGTAGATTATCACCGGAAGGTGGGTTGGATGATCCGCAAGACACTGGATGGGAATTCACCGCATGTCAATGCCGTCGAGCATGGCGACGGGCTGACCTCGCTGCAGTGGCGGCCATCGGCAGGAGCGCAGACCCAGGAACACCGGATGAAGCTCACACATGCCAATATCCTCCAGCTCGAACGCAAGGACGGCGTGTACATTATGCGCGCCGCAATCTACGGCCAGCCCTTCCAGACCGATACGCTCACCGGCGTAGATCTGGGGGACGAGGTCTATGTAGGTCTTTTTGTTGGTTCGCACAACTCGGATGTGCTGGAGACCGGCGTTTTCAGCAACGTCAGCATCACCGTACCGTATCCCGGCGAGTCGGATCAGCGGACGCAGATGACGCTGGGCAGCCGGCTGGAGGTGCTCGATATTGCCTCGGGACATCGCGAAGTCATCTATAAGGTCCCCTATTCCATTCAGGCGCCGAACTGGACGCCGGATGGGAAAAGCCTGATCTTCAACGACGCCAAAGGGACCATCTATACATTCGATCTGGCCACGCGTACCCCGGAGGCGCTCAAAACAGGGACCGTTACCAATAACAACAACGACCATGTGATCTCCTTCGACGGGAAGATGCTGGGGTTGAGCAATTTCGTCAAAGAGCTTGGCGGCTCCATTATTTATAGCGTGCCTATCGGGGGCGGTACGCCGAAACAGATCACGCCGCGCGGACCCAGCTATTTTCATGGCTGGTCACCCGATGGCAAGGACATGGTATTCTGTGGTGAGCGAAACGGCGAGTTCGACGTCTACAAGGTGTCGGCGGAGGGTGGCAAGGAACAACGCCTGACAACGACCAAAGGCCTTGACGATGGACCGGAATATACGCCCGACGGCCAGTATATCTATTTCAACTCGGTACGCAGCGGACTGATGCAGATCTGGCGGATGCGGCCCGACGGCAGCAACCAGGAGCAGATCACAAACGACGAATACGACAACTGGTTTGCGCATATCTCCCCGGACGGTAAGTGGTTTGTGTACATTACCTTCTTACCACAGGAGACGCCCGCAGGCATCCACCCCCCCTACAAACATGTCTATATCCGGCTGTTGCCCATCGACGGCAAAGGCACGCCCAAGGTGCTGGCCTATCTTTATGGCGGACAGGGGTCGATGAATACCCCGTCCTGGTCGCCCGATGGGAAACACATTGCGTTTGTAAGTAATACGGTTGAGCCATGAACAGACGTCATTTTATTATGAGTTCCGCCGTATTGGCGGCAGGGGCTCGTACGGGCAGCCTCGCTGCCTCCCGGCGCAAGGTCAGGGATATCGGCATCCAGCTGTATACGGTCCGCAACGAGATGCTGGCGGACCCCACAGGCACGCTCAAAAAGCTGGCCGCCATCGGATTCAAAGAGCTGGAGTCGGCGCGGAGCGAAAAGGGCAATTATTACGGTCTTGCACCCAAAGAGATTCGGAAGATCACCCGGGACCTGGGCATGACACTACGGAGCGGGCATGTGCATGTCGACAACGACTGGCAGCGGAGCCTGGAAGAAGCGACGGAAACCGGTCAGCAATACATCATCTCCGCCGTTCTGCCGTCGCAGGGACAAACGGTAGATCATTACAAGCAATCGGCGGAAGCGTTCAATAAGCTGGGTGAGGAATGCAAAAAAACGGGTTTGCATTTTGGCTACCACAATCATGACTCGGAATTCGAAACGGTAGATGGCACGGTGCTATATGATATTTTACTAAAGTATACCGATCCTTCGCTGGTGACCATGGAAATGGATTTAGGCTGGGTTGTGGCTGCGGGTCACGATCCTTTTCACTACTTTAGTGTATATCCCGGCCGCTTTCCCCTATGGCACCTCAAGGATATGGACAAGATTCGCAAACAGAGCACGGAGTTTGGACAGGGGCAGGTCGATATCAAAGGCCTGCTCGAGCACGCGAAACAGTCTGGCATGAGGTATTTTTTCCTGGAACAGGAAGAGTATACCCATAGTGCGTTTGAAAGCATCCGGATAGATTATGATTATTTATCCAAACTAGATCTCTAACGATGCTAAAACCTTTTTTCGCGCTAGTCCTTTGTCCAGTTCTTTTGCTTGCCAGCCTGATCGTGTCGGCTCAATCACCTGCGTCGGCAGCTTTACCCGTGCGTCAGGTCAAGCTTACCCATTTTACCATGCTATCCTCCGCGGTGGTCAAAGCCGGCGGCGATTCGCTTTCATCGGCGCATTATACGCCGGCGAATTATTGGTTTCCGGTGACTGTTCCCTCGACAGTGCTCACGGGTCTCGTGGCTAACAAGGTCTATCCCGATCCCTACGTGGGCATGAACAATATGCTGATCCCGGATGCCTCTGACACCTTTAACCAGGAATATCACCTGGAGCAATACAGCTATCTGCCGGGTCAGCCCAATCCGTGGAAAAAACCCTATTGGTACCGGACGATCTTTTCCGTCCCCGCCGCAGACCAGGGCCGGCACTTTCAGCTGATCTTCAAGGGCATCAACTATCGCGCGGAGGTATGGGCCAACGGGCGGCTGATCGCCGATTCGGCGAAGATGGTAGGAATGTTCGAGGAGTTCGATCTGGATGTCAGTGGCGCCATTCGGGCCGGTGAGGCCAATGCCCTTGCGGTAAAGATCTATCCGCTGGACGTCCCGGGCGAGCCTGCTACGCCGCAGTTGAAAGCGCTCGAGGATTTTTATGAGAACGGCGGCCCCACGGGTGACATCGGTAAGAACGTGACGATGCTCAGCTCGGTGGGCTGGGACTGGATCCCGGAGGTGCGGGACCGGAATATTGGGATTTGGCAGCCGGTGTACCTGCGTACCACGGGACAGGTCGTGATCAGCAAACCGCGGATCATCACCGAACTGCCGTCATTACCCGATACCAGTGCGGCCCGGCTCTCGCTGGATCTGCAGCTGTCGAATAACAGCAGCCAGACACGCCATGGATCGCTGGAGGTGACGATCACGCCGGAGAATTTCAGCGGCGCGGCTATCCATTTTTCGCACTCCGAGACCGTCGAAGCATCCGGCTCGCGAACCGTTCATCTTTCGGCCGCCGGGATACCCGCGCTGCTGATGCATCATCCCCGGCTGTGGTGGCCTAACGGCTATGGACAGCCTTGGCTTTATCGGATCAGGTTGAAATATAAGGACGGCGTGATCTCCGACGACACCTCTTTTGTATTCGGGGTACGTACCGTGAACTCTTCGACTACGATGGTGAACGGATGGGTGCGCAGGGATTTCTTTGTCAACGGCAAGCGCATTCATCTGGTAGGGGGCGCCTGGGTGCCCGATATGATGCTCAACAGGGACTACCAGCGCTATGACTATGAGCTGCGGCTTTGCCGCAATGCCAATGTCAATATGGTCCGCATCTGGGGCGGCGGGCTCGGCGAGACCGACGACTTCTATGAGCTGGCGGATCGCTATGGGCTGCTGGTCTGGCAGGACTTCTGGATAACCGGCGATACTAATGGGGGGTTCAAGGGGTCGGCGGACTGGCCGCTGGAATCGCGGGTCTTTATCGACAATGTCATCAGCACGATCTACCGCATCCGTAATCATCCCAGTCTGCTCGTTTGGACCGGTGGCAACGAAGGGCATGCGCGTAAGGAACTATATGATGCCATGCGGGATAACGTGGCATCGCTGGATGGGACAAGGCCCTTTATCCCCTGTTCGTCTGGTTTTTCAAAAGCACCAAAGGATTGGAAAGGCTCATGGCCCGACGACAAGCCGGCGGGAGTGTACAGCGGCGGGCCCTATTCGTGGCAGGATGATGCAAAATATTATCAATTCGTTGACGCCGGCAGGGACTGGGTGTTCAAGGACGAAACAGGAATCCCTTCGCAGCCGCCCTACAACACCTTGTCTAAGATCATTCCCAACCTCGTACCCGACCCCAAGTTGCCTTATCCGCTCAATGATACCTGGGGTTACCATGATGCCTGTACCGGCAACGGCAAATATGACACCTATTACCAGGCGATGGTGGATCGGTTTGGCGCGCCTACGAGCATGCGCGATTTCTCGGCCAAGATGCAATTGCTTAATGCGGGTGGCTATCGCGCCATCTTCGAAGCGGCAGGACACAAGATCAGAGCGACAGGTGGCGTGATGCTCTGGAAGCTCAATGCCGCATTCCCGAGCGTGATCTGGCAGGTATACGACTGGTACCTCGAGCCCAATGCCGGCTATTACTTTATGCAGCGGGCATGTGAGCCGGTTCATATACAGCTCAATCTGGATGATTCGGCTGTGGCGATAGTCAACCGAACGTACATGCGACGCACCGCTTTGCGCTTCGAAGCGGAAGTCGTAGGGATGACGGGCCGGAGCATTTTTAAACAAGAGGGCAGGGCGGATATCGATACTACCGATGCCAAAGAGGTCTTGTCATTGCGGTCCGTGCTTGCCTCGGCGGAAGGGATCTCGTTTGTGTTGTTGAAGCTCGAGGATGCGACCGGCGCTACGCTTTCGCAGAATGTATATTGGATGTCGCCGGGTCATGACTTTGCCGACCTGCACGCGATGCCTTCGGCGCGGATGAAAGTTGCGGTGACGCCCGCTGGGACCAGGGACGGCTATTCTTACTGGTCGATACGCTTCACCAACGCCTCTTCGGAGCTTGCCTTTTTTCTCAACCCGCAAGTGATCGCGGATGGCGAGGAAGTTTTGCCGAGCTATTGGAGCGACAACTATTTCTCCATCCCCGCGGGACAATCGGTAACGGTAAAGGTCAGCTGTCCGGGGGCGGTGCTGGGCAACCGGATGCCGCAGCTGCGGCTGGAGGGATGGAATATCGAGAGGCAGGTAGTGCCGCTTACTCCGTAAAAACGATGCAATATGAATAAAGTATTCTTTTTCATGAGCTGTTTGCTCGTGACGGGTTCGCTTTGCGCCCAGCACCCGGTGGGCATCTTCGAAGATCATCTGGATATCGGTCATCCCAAACTCGCGGGCGATGCCGCTTATGATCCCAACACGCAGAGCTATTCGCTCAAAGGCGCGGGCGACAATATCTGGTTCAACCGCGATGAATTTCAATTTGTCTATAAGAAGATCAGCGGTGATTTTATCCTCACGGCCGACTTTGCTTTCACCGGCGACACCAGTGGCTCCATCGGCCATCGCAAGATCGGCTGGATGATCCGGGAATCTACAGATGAGGGAGCTGCCAGCGCCAATGCCTGCAAGCACATCGACGGACTGGTCGTCCTTCAGTGGCGGCCCTATCGGGGGATGTATATGCGTGACCCGGAAGAAGAACGCTTCTATCCCAAAAAGGGTGGGCAAACCATCCAGCTCGAAAGGATCGGTAAGACGATCACCATGAAGATCGCGCATCCCGGCGAACCGTTGCAGGTGGTTGGCAGCTGCGAGACGGATGCCCTGGAAAAGGACGTGCTGGTGGGACTCTATATCTGTTCGCATGACTCCGATCATGTGGCGAGCGCGCGCGTCTGGAATGTCCGGATCGACAAACCGGTAAACTATCCCTATACCTCGAATCCCCATGCCGTCCAGCCTGTCCTCCATGATGTGCTGGGGAGCCGGCTGGAGATACTCGATATTACCGACGGCAGCCGGCGGGTGATCCACGAGGCGCCGGGGAGATTCGAAGCGCCCAATTATATGCCTGATGGGAAACGACTGTTGTTCAATCAGGATGGGTCGCTTTGGACCATTCCAGTCGACGGCGGGACACCCGAGAAACTGAATACCGGCAGTGCGGCGAAGATCAACAATGACCATATGATCTCCTTCGACGGAAAGATGCTGGGCATAAGCAATGGCCATGCCGATGGTGGTTCCTATGTCTATGTCCTGCCGTTGGCCGGCGGGGAACCGCGACAGATCACGGTGGAGTCGCCTTCCTATCTGCATGGCTGGGCGCCGGGCGGCAAGGAACTGGTCATAGTAGCGAAACGCAATGGATCGCCTAATTACAATCTCTATAGGGTCTCGGTCAAAGACAGCCACGAAGAGCTGCTCACGCCGGGGAATCGCACGCATGTGGATGGCCCCGAATATTCGCCCGACGGAAAATATATCTATTACAACGCCAATGTCAGCGGGACGATGCAGATATGGCGGATGCATCCCGACGGATCGGACAAGGAACAGCTGACCTTTGACGACTACCACAACTGGTTCCCGCATATCTCACCCGACGGAAAATGGATGGTATTCATTTCTTTTCCTATGGATATAGACCCGGATGCTCATCCATCTTACAAAGAGGTAATGTTGAGGCTGATGCCGCTCACCGCGCCGGGCGGTCCAAGGGTGATCGCCTATCTCTATGGCGGTCAGGGCACGCTCAATGCGCCGTCGTGGTCGCCGGACAGCCGGCATATCGCCTTTGTCAGCAACTCCGTACCGATGAACCGCTGAAAGCGCGCCGCAACCGTTGATGTAGTGAAGATGTGGCGAAAACGCCTGATATCGCTTGTTTAAGAAGGGATGATGTAGTGTTGATGTGGCAAAAAAATAGCAGTCGGAGAAGTTCAAATTTAGTTTTGTTAAAAAAAACGACTGCTTATGCCAAAGAAAAAAAGCGGACTGATGAGAATAGGCTGGATGGCGGCCTTTCTTTTCTTCACCTGTACCGCATTTGCCCAAAATGTAGTAACGGGGAAGATCATCAACAAAACGGACAACACGCCTGTTCCCGGGGCAACCATCCAGATTAGAGGCACCGAAAAAAATATGGTGCAATCGGGAGCAGATGGTAGTTTCACCATCACGCTTCCCTCCGCAAGCGCAACACTTCGTATTTCGGCGGTTGGATTCGCCACGTTAGAGGTGCCGGTGACGGCCGGGACACCTTTGGGTAATGTATCGTTGACGACGAGCGCATCCACCCTCAATGATGTAGTGGTCACGGGCTACACCGCCCAGCGAAAAAAGGACATCACGGGTTCGGTGTCCGTGGTGAATGTCGCCTCGATGAAAGAAACGCCGGCAAGCAGCACAGAATCGTTGCTGCAAGGGCAGGCGTCCGGGGTTACTGTTTTCTCGACCGGTCAGCCGGGCGGTACGGCCACGGTGCTGATCCGTGGTATCACCTCTCCGGGCAATTCCAATCCGCTGATCATGGTCGATGGCGTACCCGAACTCATGCACGATATCAATCCGAATGATATCCAGTCGCTCCAGGTCTTGAAGGATGCGGGTGCGGCGGCCATCTACGGAGTGCGCGGTGCGAACGGCGTTATCATCATCACGACAAAAAGGGGAACCGGCGCCGTCAGACTCTCTTACGACGGCTATTATGGTACCCAAAGACCATTGAGCCATTCATGGGATATGGCTACACCTACACAGACAGGCGTCGCGAAATGGGCAATGGCGTTCAACGACGGTCTTACACCCAGCGACCCCCAATACGGAAAGGGCGCCACTCCTGTATTGCCCTATTATATCACTCCGGCCGGTGCGCCGCAAGGCGCTCCGAATACCAGCCTGGCCGACTATAATCTTTATAGCAACCATATCACGCGGGCTGCCCAAAATGGCAATAACTGGTTCAATGATATCTTCAAACCGGCACCCATCCAAAGCCATAACATCTCCGTGGCCGGGGGAAACGGGAAGTCGCAATATTTCTTTTCGTTCAATTACATGGATCAGGATGGTACGCTGATCGACACCAAGCTGAGACGATATGGCGTCAGGGCTAATACCAGCTTCTCCCTAATCGACGACCATGTCCACATCGGCGAAAATTTCTATGCCTATTACAAGAACAATCCGGGTTATCGGAATGCACTGGGCGTCAACAGCACGAACTCTATCAACGCAGCCTACCAGATCCCCAATATCATTCCCGTGCACGATATAGCAGGTAACTATGCCGGCACCATCTCGATAGGTACCGGGAACGCCGAAAACCCGGTTGCCATCCAGGAGCGCCAGGCTAACAATGTCAACCAGACCTATCATGTCGTTGGCAATGTATTTACAGATGTAGATTTCCTGCGGCATTTTACCGCGCATACCAGTGTCGGCGGTACCGTGGATTATAACTACTTCAATGCCTTTGCCCCCACACCCTATGAGAACGCGGAAAACAATACCGCAGCAAATCTCTACCAGGAGACCTGGTCCCTGAACAATAGCTTTATCTGGACCAATACTTTGAAATACAGCAACCAATGGGGCAATAATAATTTGAGCCTGCTGGCCGGCGAGGAATACATTTATGAGAACGGCAGGGCCAACCAGACTACCAGGGGTAATTACTATGTCACGGATTCGAGCGATCTGACCGTGAGTCCGAACCTTTGGACCCTGAATTTCGGTCAGCCCTCGACACAGACCAATAACTCCAACGTGGTCCAGCCCAATGGTTATGCAACCCCTTACCGGCTGGCGATATGGTCCTTCTTCGGCCGACTGGACTACAACTGGAACGGCAAATATCTTTTAAGCGGAACCATCCGCCGGGACGGTGCTTCGGTATTCGCACCCTCGCAGCGCTATGGTAATTTCCCTTCCGTGACGGCCGGCTGGCGGATCTCGCAGGAAAACTTCATGCAAAACATCACCTGGATCAACGATCTGAAGATCCGTGGCGGCTGGGGTAAGGCGGGATCGCTCAGCGATATCAACCCAACGAATCCTTATACACTTTACGGCCAGCAAATCAACCAATCGTATTATGATATCAACGGGACCAGCAACAGCCCCGTGCCGGGATTGTATGTCAGCCAGTATGGCAATCCGGCTACTACCTGGGAAAAGGATATCCTGACCAATGTCGGTTTCGATGCCACGTTGTTCAGTAATAAGATCGACCTCACCCTGGAATGGTATAAGAAGCTGATCGACGGCCTGCTTTTTGTTCCTGTGGTTCCCGGAACCAATGGCGGAGCGGCAGACCCCTTCGACAACTCGGGGAATGTGCAGAACACGGGGATAGATGCAGCGCTGACCTATCATGGGTCTATCCGCAACGATCTTAAATTCGACATCACCGGTACCTTCACATCCTATAACAACAAGGTCGTGAGTCTTCCCGCGGGAACACTGTATTACAATGAACCCACGGGCGCCCAAACCTATACTTCGAGGATACAGCCGGGACATCCCCTGGGCGAATTTTATGGCTACCAGGTCATCGGCATCTACCAGAACTGGTCCGATGTATATAAATCGCCGGCCCAGCAGAACGCTGCTCCCGGCAGGTTCAAATATGCCGATGTCAATCATGACGGTCGGATCACCTCCGATGACCAGACCTTTTTTGGCAACCCCAATCCGAAATTTACGGCTGGCCTGAATCTTTCGGTCTCCTATAAGAATTGGGATCTTTACACCTTCTTCTATACCTCCATAGGCGCCAAGATCCTCAATGAGGTCAAATCGTCGACCGACTTCCCGCAGACCTTCGGAAACCAGATTAGCAAGAACGTAGTCCTCAACTCTGCGAAACTCGTCAATGCCTCGGGCTCGCCGACCAATGTCAACGATTCGACGGCCCATGTCGCCAACCCCGGAACAAATGTTCCGATGCTGGAAGAAAGCGCCAATTTCAGCAACTCCGGCGTATTCAACTCCTATATCATGGAAAGCGGGTCTTTCCTCCGGTGCAGAAACCTGACGATCGGTTACAATATCATGTCCGATGAATTGAAGCGGCTGCATTTCGAGCGGCTGAGGGTCTATGTGCAAGCCCTGAACCTGTTCACCATCACCAAATATTCCGGATTGGATCCCGAGCTGAACCCGGGGACCAATACCTCTTTTGGTATTGACGGAGGTGTATATCCGAATAATCAGAAGAGTTATAACGTCGGGGTAAGTCTTACGATCCATTAATTCATTTTAATAAAATTATCAGTATGCTAAAACTCTTAAAGTGGATAATGCCTGCAAGTGTGGTGCTGACTGCCGTGCTCATTTATGCGTGTAATACGAAATTGAATATTCAACCGCAAGGTTCTCTGCTCCAGCCGAATGTGACCACTAATTCCGGCGTCCAGGGACTCCTGATCGGGGCATATGCGTTGTTGTCCGGTGAACCCGATCCCGGTCAGAACCTCGGTAACGGCAGTGGCGCCTCCAACTACGTCTGGGGCAGCGAGTGCGCTGACGACTCTTATAAAGGGTCTACGCCTTCCGATCAGCCGGATTGTATACCCCTGATGACGTGGTCACTGGCCGAGTCGGGTACCAGCACTTATCTCGATGAAAAATGGACGGTGCTCTACAATGGCATCCAACGTAGCAATGATGTCATCCGGACGTTGCGCCAGTCCACCACCATTTCGCCGGCAGATACCGTGGAATATGAAGCCGAGGCCAGGTTCCTGCGTGCCTATTATCATTTCGAGGGGGTAAAGATCTTTAAGAACTTCCCCTATGTCAACGAGATCTTTCAGTATGCTTCGGGCAATCTCAATGTGCCGAATTATGCGGGTGGATCTTATATCGATATCTGGCCGGATATCGAAGCCGATCTCTCGTATGCCGTCAGTAACCTGCCGGGCACGCAGCCCAATATCGGCCGTGTCAATAAATGGGCGGCCATGGCCTATCTTGCCAAAGCCTATATGTACCAGCATCAGTACGACAGCGCCCTGCCTTTGTTGCAACAGGTGATCAACCAGGGTACTACTTCGCAGGGAACACCTTACGCGCTCGAGCCGATGTATGAAAGCAACTTCAACCCGGCGCAGAAGAATGGCACCGAAAGCATTTTCGCCTGTCAGGCTTCCGTGAATGACGGGTCTTCTACCGCAACCAATGGCGGCAATGGCGATACGGGTGACGAGCTTGATTTCCCCTATAACAATGGCCCGGGCTGCTGCGGATTCAACAACCCTTCGTGGAATCTCGTCCAGGCCTACAAGACCGACGCCAATGGCTTGCCTTTGCTGGATGGCAGTTATAACAATACGCCGCTGATCAGCGCTCCGTCCGGCACCTCCTGGTCCGGCACCATCGATCCCCGGCTGGATTGGGTGGCCGGAAGACCCGGCGAGCCCTACTTTGACTGGGGAACGATCGATTCCACCTGGGTTCGCGATCTGGCGGATGACGGCCCCTTCGTGCCAAAAAAGAATGGCTATGCCAAGAGTCAGCAAGGGAAGTTTTCTTCTACCGAGACCGTATTCTGGGGCGCAGCCGAAGTCGACGCCAATAACGTCAATCTTTGCCGGCTCGCCGATGTGATCCTGTGGGCCGCGGAATGCGAGGCCCAGGCGGGGAATCTGGACCAGGCGGAAACCTATGTCAATATGATCCGGCAACGGGCGGCCAATCCGGGCAGCTGGGTATATCTCAATGCTGCGTATAACGCCAATACCAGCACGTATTCACCGCAAACGACGCCGGGCGGCAATTACCTGATCAAGCCCTATGCCGCGGGGGCGTTCACCGCTCAGGGACAGGCTTATGCGATTGCAGCCATTCAGATGGAAAGAAGGCTCGAGTTGGCTATGGAAGGTCAGCGGTTCTTCGACTTGGCGAGATGGGATAATGGCACGGGTTCTATGGCCACCACGTTGAATACCTATGTGGGCGTTGAGAAGACCCGCACCGGGTTCTATCGCGTGAACAATAGCGCTTTCTTCACGAAAGGGGTCAATGAGAATTTCGCCATTCCGCTCAATGAGATCCAGGCGGAGAACTCGACGGGGAAAGTCTACCTGAAACAGAATCCGGGGTATAATTAAGTTTTTTCATGGTTACAAAGCAAAAGCAGACGGCCTTCGGGCTGCTGGCCGGTTCCCTCGGGAGCCGGCCTTTTTTTTGTTTGGACCCAGCCGGCGGCGGTTGGATGCTGCCGCCACTTCATACCTCCCTTTGGCCTCATAAAGGGCGTCGTCGCTGTTGTAGCGCATACATAGTTACTCGAACACCACCGTCTTATTTTTATACACCAGCACCCGGTCCTCGAACACCAGCCGGAGCGCCCGCGCCAGTACAGCGCTCTCGACCTCCTTACCCGCCTTGACCATGTCCGGCACCGAAAAGGAATGAGTAACCGGGACGATCTGCTGTGCGATGATGGGTCCCTCGTCCAGTTCTTCGGTCACGAAATGAGCGGTCGCGCCGATCAATTTGACACCGCGTTCGAATGCCTGCCGGTAGGGATTGGCCCCGGCGAAAGCCGGCAGGAAAGAGTGATGGATATTGATGATCCGGGATGGGAAATTCGTCATAAAGACCGGAGACAAGATACGCATGAATTTGGCCAGGACGATATAGTCAGGCTGATAGCCGAGCAGGACATCGATGATCTTTTGTTCAAAACGCTCCTTATCCAGATCCTGGTGGGATATATGGGAAAAAGGCACCTCAAAGCGCCGGCAGATATCCTCGAAAACGGGATAATTACCGATGACGCATGTGACGGACGCGCCCAGCGTTTGGAAATGATGACGCACCAGAATGTCGGCGAGACAGTGATATTCCTTCGTCACCAATACGGCGATCTTTTTCTCAGTGCCCAGGTTAATCGAAACCACGGCGTCGATTGGAAGGACGGCTCGAAGCCTCGCCTCCAGCCTGGCCATAGGCGCTTCTCTATCCACTTCCACGCGGATAAAAAATCGATTTTCCGTAGAGTCGACATGCTCGCGCAGGGAAACAATATTGAGTCTTTCCTCCGCCAGTACGCCCGAGATGGCAGCGACCAGGCCGACCTGGTCCTTACATTGTATAACGACGATCATCCCTACAAGTTAGTGAACTACCGATTAATTTGCGCTGCGGGTGTTTGGCGGTGAAAATGCCGCCGTTTTAAAAAACACAAAAAAAGTATTATTTTTTCACCATGAAGCGAATGCTGACCCTGCTGATGCTATGTCTGACATGTATCTCCCTTTACTCGCAGGGAACCGACGCCTCTTTCACGTGGACGGCGCCAAAAAGCAGCCCTCAAAAAAGCGGCTATAAGCTCATCGCCTTTCTGGACTCGCGACAAGATACGTCCTGCGTGGGCAACTATTCCCTGGAGGCGGGGGCCAAGCCCACAAAACTCATTCTGAAAACGCCCATTGGGCCGCAGTTGGAGGCTATCCTGAATAGTTATACGGATGCTTCGTCGGGCTTCGGCGCGCTGCTTTTTCAACTCAAAAGATTTTCTTTCGCCGAAACCCAAAGGACGGCCTATGTCTATCTCATCGCGACGCTATATGCTTTAAAGGACAACGGCTACGTGTCTTTGCTGAATCTGGATACCACACTCGTGATCGATGGGCCCGCGAATTTCCAGAGCGCCCTGGTCTCCGCCAGCAATGAGGTCATCGACAATTTTATCGCCCGGGGGATCGTGCTGACGCCGGTGGATACCGTCGTATATAGTTATGAGGATGTCCAGCATATCGACAACCTCCACAAGAGAAAGTTGAAAGCATACAATACCAGCACTTATACCGAAGGGTTTTACAGCGACTATGCCGCTTTTAAGAATCAGACACCCGATCTCCAGGGCGAAGTCAAACTCAGAAGCGATGGCGGCATGGCTATCACGCTTCATAGCCCGGGATGGACGGAAGCCAGGGGCAAGAAGCATATTTATGCCGTCGTTTACAAAGGCATTCCGTATATCGTCAGCCATTTTGGTTATTACCCTTTACAAAAGGACGGCGACGATTTTTACTTTGACGGTCGCCTGAATGTCGCGGGTACTCCTTCGAATCCGTTTGGGGTCTTTTCTGCCAATGCCAGTAGTCCGGACAAGCGCAATTACCGCGTGCTCATCGATTACACTAACGGGGAGTTCATTCACCTAAAGGCGCCGGAATCCGCGGCGCAATAGTGCCTGCTGGATGAGATCGTCAAAAAATCCGGCGGGAAGAGCCGCGGATGATGAGTTTGGAGTCGATCACGACTTTTTGGTGCAGGGTGGGGTCGTTGGGGTTGTTGAGGAGGTCGATGAGGTGTGTGGCGGCGCTTTCACCGATCTCGTTGCCCGGGTAGTCGATGGTGGTTATCTGCGGTTCCATTAGCTGGCTGATGGTGTCGTTGTTGAAGCCGACGACGGCGATGTCGTCGGGGATGCGGAGACCCAGTTGTTTAAAAGTCTGGATACAAACGGCGGCACAGAAGTCGTTAGTGAGAAAGATGGCGTCAGGGCGGGGGCTCATGCAGACGATATTCCCAGCCATTTCGCGGATGGCTTCGCGGCTCTGGTCGTTTACGAAGGTCCAATCCGGGTTGTAGGTCTGGCCGTGGTCGCGGAGGGCCTGCCGGTATCCTTCGAGGCGTTGGGAATAAACGTTACGCTGCAAGTTAGCAGTGGAGTGGGCGATACGCGTGCATTTTTGCCCGATGAGGTGGGCCGTCGCTTCGTAGGCAGCTTTGAAGTTGTCGATGACGACCTGAATACCGTCGTTATTCTCTTCCACGCGATCGAAAAAGACGACGGGTATCTTTTTGCGGAAAAAGGGTTCGAAGTGCTGGAGGTTAGTGGTGTCATAGGCCAGGGAGGCGATGACGCCGTCGACGCGTTTATTAAAGAGGTTATGGGCATTGGCCACTTCTTTGACCATGGTTTCTGAAGAGTGACCGATAATGAGGTCGTAGCCGGCGTTGTTCGTTATCTTTTCGATCCCTGCGAGGGCCAGGATGACGAATTCACTATGGAGCTCGTGAATAATGGCGCCGATGGTACGGGTTTGTTGTTTGCGAAGACTGGTGGCGATGCTATTGCTGCGGTACCCGAGTTTTGCGGCGGTTTCCGCGATGCGGACCCGCGTTTTTATGTTTACGCCGGGATGATTCTTCAGGCCGCGGCTTACGGTGGAAGCCGAAATACCCAATAATCTGGCAATGTCGTAAATAGTTATTTCCTTTTCCTGTGCCACGGATATAACCTTTTAATTTCCAAAATGTAAGGTGTCCAGCGGAAGACATGCAAAAATAAAAGTTCGCAATCGGTTGTTTTTTTAGCAAATGTTTCTTTACATTTAACCAGATTTTAACACGCGACATGCCCCGGCGGATAAATGTCGTTTTAACATGAATAGCCCGGGGAATAGGTCGCGGTAACCATGCTTGCTATATATTGTTAACCTGTAACGATCGCTTTATGAGCCAATTAACCTACACACCTGCCGTAACCCGGCCTTTCTTTTTGTTCCCTTCTATTTACCCCAGTTCATAGTGTTGCCTATCCTTCCGCGACACGAGGTATTTTTTTGCACATTAATGCAATCGATTGTATTGTTAAAATTTGATTAAAAACAAACCAAAGCTTATGCACCTGCTCTCACGAATGCTAAAATCAATGCCATTAATGGCCTTGGCTTTTTTTTATGTTATCGCTGCATCGGCGCAGGAGTCTATTAAAGTATCGGGCAAGGTGACCGATAATAATAGCTCTCCGCTTGTGGGCGTTACAGTGGCGGTCAAGGGAACCAGGAATTCGGTCGTTACCGGGTCCGACGGAACCTTTTCGATTGCTGTGCCCGGCGCCTCTTCCGTGCTGGTCTTTTCTTATGTCGGCTTCCAGGCGCAGGAATCCCCGGTGGGCAGCCAGACGTTCTTTTCTATCCGGCTTGCGCAATCGAGTGCCAATTTGAATGAAGCGATTGTCGTGGGTTATGGTACCCAGAAGAAACGGGAGATCACCAGTGCGATCACACGGGTGGATGCCGAGCAATTCAATAAGGGAAATATCAGTGATGTTTCCCAGTTATTGCAAGGCAAGGTAGCTGGCTTGTCTATTTCCAAACCAGGTGGCGACCCCAATGCCGCTTACACCATCCGCCTTCGCGGGTTGTCGACGTTGGGTGCCAATACTTCGCCATTGATCGTTATCGACGGGCAGATAGGTGCGGACATCAATTCCGTGGATCCGAACGATATCGCCAGTATGGATGTGCTGAAGGATGGCTCTTCCGCGGCCATTTATGGAACACGCGGTTCCGCGGGGGTAATTATTATCACCACCAAGAGTGGGAGCCGAAACGGCCCTACGGTATCTTATAATGGATCCGTCACGGCGGAGAACGCAGCGCGGTTTACGAAGCATATGTCCTCCACGGAATTCCGCAAGCTTTTGCAGAGCACGGGCGCGGGGACGGATTATGGCGCCAATACGGATTGGGACAAGGCGATAACTCGCACCGGGATTACACAGGATCACAACCTTTCGCTTGCGGGCAGCAACGGGCACACTTCTTATGATGTCTCGTTGAACTATCGCAATGGGGAAGGCATTGCGATCACTACGGGTTATAACCAGGTAAATGGCAGGGTAAACCTTACGCATAAGGCATTGAACGACCGGCTTGTCTTCAATGTCCAGATGAGTTTGACACACCGCAATGCCGATCTGGGCTTTGCCAATGCTTTTGAATATGCGACGATCTACAACCCCACCTCGCCGATACATGTACCGGTGGGCAGTATCAATGATATAGCCGGCGGCGGCTGGTTCGAGTTCTCAGCGACGGATTATTCCAACCCGGTGGCGTTGTTGGTCCAGAATACCAATCATAGCGAGACCAAGCGGCAGAATGTCGCCGCTTCCGCGGAATTCGAGATCATCAAGGGGCTTAAATTCCTGGTACGCTACGCACAGCAGACGACCAATATCGACTCCAATAAATACTCGCCGATCAATGCCTATGCGAACCGCGGGTTCGATGCCAACAGTGATAACGGTTATGGCCGGCATGGGTTGAAATTCCTGGGGAATGGTCAGGCGTTCAACCAGTTGTATGAAAACACCTTGTCCTACCAGCACACGTTCAACGATTTCGATCTTGGCGCTGTCGGGGGTTATTCCTATCAAAATTTTGTCAATAACGGGAACAGTATCATGGCGGGAAATTTCGTTACCGATGCCAACAGCGACAACATTGCCGCCGCACAGGATATCGGAAACGGGCTTGCGACGGTCACAGGTTATAAGAATGCGAGCAAACTGGTCGGCTTTTTTGGCCGGGTGACAGCCAACTATAAGAACATGGCATTTTTGGCTGCCAGCCTTCGCCGGGAGGGTTCGACACAGTTTGGTCCCAACAACAAGTGGGGGAATTTCCCTGCGGTGAGCGGTGGGGTCGATTTTAGTCATATCTGGGATATCCCATCCGTTAACAACCTGAAGGTGCGGGCCTCCTATGGGAAAACCGGTTCGTTGCCCCCGTATTCCTATCTATCCTTGCAGACGCTGGCGGTAAGCGGTTCGTATTATTCGGGTAACGGTCTTTATGGCAATACGTATGGGCCCGTTCAGAATGCCAACCCCAATTTAAAATGGGAGACTAAGGCGGAGACCGATATCGGTCTTGACTTTGCGTTGTTCAATAATCGCCTGAGCGGTTCGGCGGATTATTTCCGGCGGACGACCTCCAATCTTATTTTCAATGCTACAGTCCCGGTACCACCGAACCTGGTATCCACTACCTGGGAGAATATCGGGACGCTACAGAGTACTGGTTTTGAGTTTATGATCAACTATGATCTGTTGAAGCGTCAGAAGTTTTCCTGGACCACGAGTTTGAATTTTTCGCGGGCGCATGTCGTGCTGACCAAGCTCGATCCGACGCTGGCGGGCAGTTATGTCGGCGCCTCCAATCTGGGTAGCCCGGGCCAGGAAGCCACACAGATCACGCGGGCCATGGAAGGGCAGCCCATTGGGCTATTCTACCAGGCTGTTTACCGTGGTGTCGACAAGAACGGGAAATACCTGTTTGACGACGGGAAAGGAAATGCCGTTGCCGACAACAATAATTACAAGACCATCATCGGCAACGGGTTGCCAAAATTCGAGATGGGATGGACCAACACCTTCCGCTATGGCAAATGGGATCTGAACGTTTTTTTCCGTGGGGCTTTCGGGCATGATCTGATTAATACCTATCGGGCCTTTTACGAGAACCCGACGGTTGCTTCGGTCTACAATGTCGTGAAGACGAAGTATTATAATCCCAAGGTGAACGATGCCCAGCTATTCAGCAGCTTGTTCGTGGAGAAGGGAACCTTTGTCAAGCTCGACAATGCGACCATCGCTTATAACTGGTTGTTGAAAAAGGAGGGGGCGCCGGCGGGGGGCTTCCGCAGTCTGCGGGTCTATGTCACCGGGTATAACCTCATCCTGATCACGAAATATACCGGCGCCGATCCGGAAGTCCGGTATGCGGACCAGAGTACGAATCCGCCGAATATTCTGGCGCCGGGTATCGACAGGCGCGAGAACTGGGTGTTGACGCGTTCTTTCACGCTTGGCGTAAACCTGGGATTTTAATTTAGCCAACTCAATACATGGATAACATGAAAATAAGCTCAATCATCCGATTTTCTTTTCTCTTCCTGCTGCTGCTGGCGGGTGCCTGTACCAAGCTGGATGAGACGAAATATCTTTACGATACGGTAAACAGCACGGGTTTTTATCAAACAGATGCCGAACTGTCCTCCGCGGTAGGCGCAGCCTATGCCAACCTTTCCGGTATCGCCAGTAATAATCACTATTTAACGATCAACGAGGTCACGACGGACGAGTGCGTGGTGCCAACGCGTGGCCCGGACTGGGGCGATGGCGGTCGTTGGGTGCGGCTGAAAACGCATACCTACAATTCACTGGACCCCGACCCGGCCAACGGGTGGAATTTTTGTTATAGCGGCATCAATACCTGTAACCGGCTTATCGCGACCCTGTCGAAATTCACCAACCCGAAGATCCCGCAATATATTGCGGAGTTGAGGGGCTTGAGGGCCATCTATTATTACTGGCTGCTGGATTGGTATGGTAATGTGCCGATCAGCATCGACTTTTCTTCCACGACGGCACCGACGAACAGCACCCGGGACCAGGTGTATGCGCTGGTAGAGTCCGAACTGCTGGCGGTAGCCTCCGTGCTGCCGCATACGGGGCCGGCGAATGAGTCTACCTACGGTCGGGTGAATGCCTACACTTGTTGGGCGGCATTGGCCAAGTTGTATCTCAACGCCGAGGTCTATACGGGTACGCCGCAGTGGGACAAGTGTATTGCGGCCTGTGACTCCGTTATCAATTCCGGGATGTACGCGCTGACGCCCAACTATGCCGATAATTTCTCGCAGCTCAACAAGGGGGTACCCGAGACGATCTTTACCATTCCTTATGACCATGTGCATGAGCAGGGGAACAATATCCAGATGATGACATTGAACGGGTTGAACCAGAATACCTACAATATGAATGCGCAGCCCTGGAACGGGTTTGCGAGCGTGCAGGAATTTTATGCGTCTTATATCGATCCCGTGCAGAATCCCGGTCCGCAGGGACAGGTGGTTGGTACCGATCCCCAGGGCGACAGTGTGACCGGTACGTTGGACAAGCGGTTGAGCAATTTCCTGGTCGGACCCCAGTATGGCAGTGACGGCAAGCAGTTGCAGGATGGAGGTTATGAGAAGTCCGGACCCGGATATGCCGGTGATCCCGATGGCGCAGGCATCGTCTTTACTCCTTTTATCAATGAGTTGGCACCCACGGCCTGGCGTCAGTCCGGCGCCCGCATCGCGAAATGGGGTTTTTACCAGGGCATGACCGGGAATATGGATAACGACTTTGCACTCTTCCGCTATGCGGATATTTTGCTGACGGCGGCGGAGGCTACAGCGAGAAAGAACAACGACTGGAACAACGCCTATGCGTTGACTATCGTAAACCAGATCAGGACTGTACATGGCGGTGTTGCCCCTTTCACGACAATGACCGATACCAGCTTCCTGGCCGAGAGAGGAAGAGAGATGTTTTTTGAGGGGATGCGACGCCAGGATATGATCCGGTTTGGGACGTATAACAATGCGTTTCGATTCCATGATGCGGACCCGGTGGACAATCTCGGACCGCATGGGATCAATCACCTGAACATCATGCCGCTGCCGGATGCGCAGTTGAACGCGAACAAGGCACTTAAGCAAAACCCAGGGTATTAAATTGCATTGGCATATCTGCCCTGAGTTTAGCAATTATAAAAACGGGCGAATTCTTTCGCCTGTTTTTGTTTTATTCCGGAGTAAATTGAGTACATGAAAACAGCCCTATCGTGACTGCCTGCAAGCATTGGGTGATGCGCTGCCTGTTTTTTCTCCTGACTTCCTGCACCGGTGGAGGAAAGCCCGGGGGGCATAAACTGTTTAGCCTGGTTCCGCCGGATTCTACCGGTATCAGGTTTGCCAACAACCTGCATTATACGGAGGATTTCAATATGTATACCTTTCGCAGTTTCTTCAACGGCGGTGGGGTGGGCATCGGGGATATCAATAACGACGGGCTTCCCGATATCTTTTTTTGCAGCAACCAGGGTTCCAATAAACTTTACCTGAACAAAGGTAATTTTCAATTCGAGGATATCACGTCGGCCGCGGGGGTCGGGAGCGACGGCGTATGGTCGACGGGTGTCTGTATGGCCGATGTGAATGGCGATGGATGGCTGGACATCTATGTCTGCAAGTCGGGGGATCTCAAGGCGCGGCACCGGGCAAACCAACTTTTTATCAATAACCATGATGGGACGTTTACCGATCGGGCGGCGGAATACGGGCTGGATAACACCGGCCTGTCGACGCATGCCGTGTTCTTCGATTACGACCACGACGGCGACTTGGATTGTTATTTGTTGAATAATTCGTTCAAGCCAGTGGGCAACTTCGATCTTGTGCCCGGGCAGCGGAATATCGTAGATTCACTCGGGGGGAATAAGCTTTACCGCAACGATGGGGGACATTTTACCGATGTGACGAAGTCGGCGGGGATCTTTAGCAGCCAGGTAGGCTTTGGACTCGGGGTCACGATCGCGGATGTGAATAAGGACGGCTGGCCTGATATCTATGTTTCCAATGATTTTTTCGAGAAGGACTATTTGTATATCAATAATAGGAATGGGACCTTTACCGAATGCTTGGAAAAGTATATCCGCGAGTTGAGTATGAATTCGATGGGCGCCGATATTGCCGATATCGATAATGACGGCTGGCCCGATATCTATGTGACCGATATGTTGCCCGAAACGGAAGCCAGGTTGAAGACGAAGCCCTCGTTCGAGACCTGGGATAAATATCAGTCCGATGTAAATGCAGGATACTATAAGCAATTCCTGCGAAATGTTTTGCAGTGGAACAGGGGGGATGGAAATTTTAGTGAGATCGGACGGTTTGCGGGGGTGGAAGCGACCGATTGGAGTTGGGGGCCCCTGATTGCCGACCTCGACAACGACGGGTATAAGGATATTTTTGTGACTAATGGGATCTATAAAGATGTAACTGACCAGGATTATATTCAATTCATGGCTAATCCTACGGAGGTGCGGAAGATGATCAGGGAGGGAAAGAAGGTGATCACTTCGCTCATCGAGCTGATGCCATCGGAGCCTTTGCCCAACTATGCCTTTGCCAACAATGGCAACCTGACGTTTACGAACAAGAGTGCCGAGTGGGGGCTTGACCAGCCGGGTTTCTCGAATGGCGCTGCCTATGCCGATCTCGACAATGACGGCGATCTCGATCTGGTGGTGAATAATGTCAACGGGATAGCGTCTGTATACCGGAATAATAGCCGCGAGCTGCATCCCGAGAACGCATATCTCAAGGTGGTATTGAAGGGAGAGGGCGCAAACCGGCGTGCGCTTGGCGCCAAGGTGACGGTGTATTATAATGGGACGATGAGCTACCAAGAGCAACAGCCGGTGCGTGGGTTCGAGTCGACGGTGGATGACCGGCTGAATTTTGGGCT
>JAICXX010000381.1 GCA_025934485.1 Chitinophagaceae bacterium | reverse complement strand
CGGTTTTGGGGTCTTGCAGCCAGGGGCATAAAGCCGGTAGCTTTGACGCCCAGTATACGCGACAGCCGTTAGAGGAATTCGGAGATTCGGTAACGGAGATGCCTTCGGGGACCGCGATTGAGCTATTGGCCTATTCGGGAGGTGATGTGGACAAGAAAGGCGATGGGGTTAACTACTGTCAGTTCATTGGTGTCGATAAGACCACGGGGGACACTGTTCGTGTATTGGCGACCGTTATCAGCGCGGAAAATAGTGGTGATGACGGCAAGCCCGTGTTAACCGATGCCACGATGTATGATTTCGATAAGGGGATACGGGATGCGACGTTTAGGGTGCCGACGGACAATGATAAACTGATGATCGCCATGCTGCCGGCCGAGCACGCAGGCGGGAAGCCGGATCTGCCGAAGATCAATGAGCGTCTACAGGATATCAAGGTGAAAGGTTACGTGCTGATCCCCCAGGGCCAACCATTTTTCAGCAGGCATTATAAGACGGTCGTGGGAATACTTAGCTTTAAAGACCAGCCGTGGTAGGGTATAGTAATGGGAAGAATTGACCTTCCATGCGGAGGCCGGCTTTTATTACCGGTACGCCTTTGAGCAGCTCGTCATCGGTCTTCGATTCGGTGCCGTCGGCGAAAACGTTTGTGACAAAGGCCCGGCGGGATTTTGGCGAGGAGTTGGCGTAGGACCCATGCACCATCAGCGGATGATGGAATGTGGCGTGGCCTTTCTTGAGCTCGATGGGAACGGGTTTGAAGCCCGCTTTCTGCTCGGCCGTCAAATATTGCATCAATCCCTCCATGTCGCCCGCCAGCGCCGGCTTGTCGAGCAGGCCCCAGGTGTGACTTTTGGGTACATAGTAGAGGCAGCCGTTCTCAACCGTCGCATCATCGAGTCCGACCCAGCAGGTGAGGTGTTGCAGTGGGCCTGTTCGGGTCCAGTAAGAATAGTCCTGGTGCCAGGCTACTACGCCCCCATGTTTTGCCGGTTTGCAAAATAGCTGGTCATGCCAGAACCGGACGGCTTTGTTCCCTAATAGCTGGCTTGCTGCCATTGTGAAGGCCGGATTCCAGAGGACGTCGTGAAAACCTTCCGTGATCCGCCAGGCGCCGAGGGCATGGAACAGGATCTTGTCCGGATCGGAAGATTCGTTGCTATGAAATTCGTGGTAGAGGTGGTTCAGCGGGTGGGCGGGGTCCATGATCTGCTCCAGCTCGGCTTTGAGTTTTTCGACCTGTGCTTCGTCGAGCAGTTTTATATTGGCGAGATAGCCGTATTCATTATAGAATTCCACTTGCTCGTTGGTGAGGCGGTATTGGTCCCATTCCGCTGGTGTTGCCGGCCATTTGAAGAGGCCGGTGATGAGCGCATGTATGGTGGAGAGGTCGCGCATAGGACTATTTTGAGCAATTTAAGTTATCTTAGGACATGCTGAAAAACTATCTGCGCGTAGCCTTCCGCAATTTGTGGCGGCACAAGGGGTTCTCGCTCCTGAATATTCTGGGTCTCACGATCGGGATGTCGGCCTGTTTCCTGATCTTTTTGTATGTGAAGTTCGAGCTCAGCTATG
>JAICXX010000120.1 GCA_025934485.1 Chitinophagaceae bacterium | reverse complement strand
TTCTGAAGCCTTGTCCAGCGCGCGATGGGTGGGCAGGATCAGGTGCGCCCGTTGCGCGATATAGAGGTTCTTCCGGTAGTCCACGCCGAAGGCGGCCACGGATTCGCACTCCCGCCGCAGCGTAACCGGGTCGAGCACGACGCCGTTGCCGATGAGATTCACCGTATTCTCGTGGAAGACACCGGAAGGGATCTGGTGCAGCACGATCTTTTTGTCCTTGACGTAAAGGGTATGCCCGGCATTGGGGCCGCCCTGGAACCTGGCAATCACGTCATACTTTGGCGCGAAAAAATCAACGATCTTTCCTTTTCCTTCATCGCCCCACTGGAGGCCTAAGATTACATCAACCATTTAATGAAAATTTTATACCCGCGCGGCGGGCGTCGATTTCGAAGCGGCAAAAATAAGCGAATGCGCCGTTTAAAAAAAAGACATTTGTCCGCCCGCGGACTTAAGTAGTTTCCGTATCATACCGGACCACGGTGTGGATGCCGTTTAGCTGCATCAGCCGGGAAGCGAGCTCTTCCAGCTCTTCTTTGTCGTGTACATAGATCTTGATATTCCCTTCGAAGATCCCTTCCTTGGCCTCGATCGTAAGCGCGGCGATATTCAATCTCAGCTCGCCGGAGATCAGATTCGTGATCTTATTGATGACACCCACGTCGTCCATTCCCACGATGCGGATACCGGTGAGGAACGAGATCTCTTTATTTTTGGCCCATTTCGTCTTGACGACCCGATGCCCATAATTCGCCATGAGCTTGGCGGCATTGGGGCAGTTGGTACGATGGATGGTCAGGCCCTTGCCCACGGAAACGAAACCGAAGACGTCGTCCCCTGGAATGGGTTTACAGCAGTTGGCCAGGGTGTAGACGATCCGGTCGCTGCTTTCGCCAAAGATGATGAGCTCGGTGTCCTTGCGGGGGATCGTAGGCGCCGCGCCCACATCGCCCTGCCGGGCTTCGACCACAGGCTTCGGGGGCTTGGGCGGCTCCAGCCGGTCCCCCAGCACCTGGAACTCCTTGAGCTCTTTCAGATCGATGTTGCGTACCGATACCTGGTAGAAAAAATCCAGTGAGGAGGAAAGCTTATAAAAAGTGGTCAGGACATCGATGTTGTGCTGGTTATAGGCCGCACCGAAGTTCTCCAGCTTTCGCTGAACGATATATTTCCCTTCGTCCGCGATCTTCCGTTTCTCTTCTTTCAGCGAGTCCTTGATCTTGCCTCTGGCCTTGGCCGTGACCACGATATTCAGCCAGTCCTCATTAGGCTTTTGTTTGCTCGAGGTGATGATCTCCACCTGGTCGCCGCTGCGCAGCTTATGACTTATCGGCACCAGTTTATGGTTGACCTTGGCGCCGATACATTGCATCCCGATGGCGCTGTGTATGGAAAAGGCAAAGTCGAGCGCGGTAGAACCCACGGGCAGCATTTTCACATCCCCTTTGGGCGTATAGACATAGATCTCATCCGCCAGGAAACTCGTCTTGAAGTCCTGCAAGAAATCGATGGAGTCATTGTCCTCGGTGTTGAGCACCTCGCGGATCTGCTGGAACCATTTGTCGAACCGGCTTTCATCGGCGGCGCCTTCTTTGTATTTCCAGTGGGCGGCGAGCCCTTTCTCCGCGATCTCGTTCATGCGTTTCGAACGGATCTGCACCTCCACCCATTTCCCCTGCGGCCCCATCACGGTCGTATGCAGAGCCTCATATCCGTTCGATTTGGGATTGCTCAGCCAGTCCCGCAACCGCTCCGGTGAAGGGTTGTACTCGTCCGTGATCATCGAATAGACCTTCCAGCAATCTTCTTTTTCTTTTTCGGGCGGAGAATTGAGGATCACCCGGATGGCGAAAAGATCGTAGACCTCCTCGAAAGCGACCCCTTTCTTTCGCATCTTATTCCAGATGCTGTGGATGCTCTTGGGCCGGCCGTAGATGTCGAAATCAAAACCGCCTGCCCGCTCCAATTTATCTTTCAGTGGTTTAATAAACTCGTTGATATACCGGGAGCGTTCGCGTTTGGTCTCGCTGAGCTTGCGGGCGATCTCACGGTATTCTTCCGGCTCGAGGTATTTCATCGCCAGGTCTTCCAGCTCCGTTTTGATGGTGTACAGACCCATTCGGTGGGCAAGAGGGGCATACACGTATACGGTTTCCGAGGCGATCTTGAGCTGTTTCTCCCGTTTCATGCTGTCCAGGGTCCGCATGTTGTGGAGCCTGTCCGACAGTTTGATCAGGATTACCCTTGGGTCGTCCGTGAGCGTCAGCAGGATCTTCTTGAAGTTTTCCGCCTGACGAGAGGCATTGACATCCACTACATTGGAGATCTTTGTCAAACCGTCTACGATCCGGGCGATCTCTCCGCTAAACTCCCGCTCTATATCCTCCAGGGTGATGTCGGTGTCTTCCACCGTATCGTGAAGCAGGGCGCAGATAGAGGAGCGGACGCCGAGCCCGATCTCCTCGGAGCAGATCCTGGCCACCGCCAGGGGATGAAGGATATAGGGCTCACCGCTTTTTCGGCGCATGGTCTTATGTGCTTCGGCGGCCATTTCGAAGGCACTCCGGATCAATTCCTTGTCGCCGGGTTTGAGTTTGGCTTTCAGGGAGCGCAAAAGGGCCCGGTATTCTCTGAGAATTAATTTCTTCTCCTGGTCTTCCGTAAGATTGTATTTCGGTATCGCTGCTACTGTTTCCATTATCTACCTACGAATTTACAAAAAAAAGGCCTAGTTTTGCACGCTTCCGGCAATCTGACACATGTGCAGGCTTTTAGCGCAGGAAGTTAGCAAATTTTTGATCTTTAGATAGTTAGCGGGCGTGGCGAAATTGGCAGACGCACCAGACTTAGGATCTGGCGCCGCAAGGCATGTAGGTTCGAGTCCTATCGCCCGCACTTCCCGGCCGGCCTCACCGCCGGCCGTTCCTTTTTAGCCATCTCAACCCGCAACAGCGCCGGTCCGCAGACGATCATTTGCGCCAGCGTGAACCTGTCGTTGCGATCCCAGAGCTTGAAACCATACGAGCGGGTCAGGCCAGTGCCGCTATCCTGCTGATACTGGAGCTGCATCCGTATTGAAAAAGATCATTCCTGCTCCCCGCTCACGCGGTTGCAAGTCCTTGCCGTTCATCCTGCCGGGGTGCTGGTTCGCGTTGTCGGTGATCACGAGCGCCAGCTGGCCGTTAGGCTCCACGATGTTGATGCGATGAGCGGTGAGCCGATCGAAAGCGCCAGTTTATGTCTGGATGCGTTGCCGCCGGCCTCAGCAGTCGCACCCGCTGGCGGGGCTACTCATTTTAGTACGAAACCCAAAAAAGCCGTACCTTTGCCCCCCGATTTAAACCGACGTAGGAGGTTTGTCCGAAGGACAGACATAAGCGCTTTGCCGGGATGCGCTATTTTCTGCGTCCGCGCATCCCCGGCACATTAAAATAATTAAGCATTATGGCAACAGTAACAAGGGAAAATATCGGCTTGTTGACGGACAAGATCACCGTCAACGTTTCGAAAGGCGATTATCTGCCGTCTTTCGAGAAAACGCTGAAACAATATGGCAAGCAGGCGAATATTCCCGGCTTCCGGAAAGGGATGGTTCCCGCCGGGCTCATCAAAAAGATGTACGGCAACTCCGTCTTCACAGAAGAAGTGCTAAAGACCGTGGAAAAAGAGCTGACCACTTATATGTCCAGCGAAAAACTGGAGATCTTCGCCCAGCCGCTTCCCCTCGCTGAGAACGATGCCCGGCAGATCGATATCAACAATCCCGCCGACTACTCGTTTGCCTTCGAGATCGGGTTGAAACCCGCCTTTAACCTGGCCGACCTGGCTACGGCAAAAGTCACCCGGCTCGTAGTCGAGGTAACGCCGGAAATGATCGACGAAGAAGTCGACCGCCACCGCAACCGCAATGGCAAGATGGTGGATCAGGAAACCGTCTCGAACGACGACAATGTCCTGAACCTGCATTTCACGGAGACCAATGCCGCCGGCGAACCCGTAGAAGGAGGCATCCGGAAAGACAATTCGCTGCTGGTAAAATATTTCAACGAGGCCACCCGGCCGAAATGGATCGGGTTGAAGAAGGGCGATTTCCTGGTCTTGCAACCTTCCGCCGCCTTTGACGAAAAAGAACGCGAATGGGTCCTCGGCGATCTCGGTATCGACAAACACGACGCTGACGGCGCCGACAAATACTTTAAGGTAGAAATTACCAAAGTCGGTTTCATCGAGAAGCCGGAACTGAACGAAGAGTTCTTCAAGACGGTTTATCCTGCTAAGGAGATCACCACCGAAGCCGGGTTCCGGGATGCCGTAAAAGAGGATATCCAGGCCTACTGGGGTAGCCAGAGCCGGAACCAGCTCCAGCATGGCCTCTATCATATCCTGCTGGATCAAACGAAGATCGAATTCCCCGAAGACTTCCTGAAGCGGTGGATGCAAACCAGCGGCGAGGAGCCCAAGAGCCATGCCGAGGTAGAGCAGGAATTCCCGCAATTCGTGAACCAGCTCAAATGGACGCTGATCCTCGATAAGGTCACCCGCGAGAATAATATCGAAGTAAGCCCCGAAGACATCCAGGCCTTTGCAAAGCAACAGCTGTTCGGTTATATGGGAATGCCGGCAGGAGCCGAAGAACAGCCCTGGGTAGCGGATTATATCCAGCGGATGATGAAGGATCGGAAGTTCGTGGAGGACACGGCGAACCGCATCCAAACCGAAAAGGTTTTTGCCTGGGCTGAAACGCAGATCCATCCTACTGACAAGCCCGTGAGCAAGGATGAGTTCACGCACCTGGTCGAGGAACATCAGCATCATCACCACTAACAGTATAGAACCCCGGCGCGACCGGGGTTTTTCATTAGGAGGGCGGCCCTTCGGGCCGCCCTCCTGCAAAACTGTCATGTTTTTTGGCAATTTGAAAGTTTGGACGGAGATTTGAACGGAACTTTGTCTATCCAAAAACAGAATCGGCATTAAAACATTGAAAAATACGTTTATGAATCCAGAAAAAGAGTTCGAGAAATATGCTGTGAAACACCGTGGTATTTCCAGTAACACGTTAAACGATTACAACAAGCACCTCGTCACCAATCTTACCCCCAACATTATCGAAGAGCGGCCCATGAACGTAGCCGTCATGGACGTGTATAGCCGGCTGATGATGGACCGGATCATCTTCCTGGGCTATCCCATCAACGAAGAAGTAGCGAACATCGTTACGGCGCAGCTGCTGTTCCTGGACAGCACGGATCGTCATCGCGATATCCAGATGTATATCAACTGCCCCGGTGGCAGCGTTTATTCCGGTCTGGGCGTTTATGATACCATGCAATACGTGACCCCGGACGTCGCCACGATCTGTATCGGTATGGCGGCTTCGATGGGGCAGGTCCTGATGTGCGCAGGAACCAAGGGCAAACGTACCGCCCTTAAACACAGCCGGGTGATGATGCATCAGCCCAGCGGCGCCATCGGCGGTCAGACCACCGATATCGAGATCACGGTCAACGAGATCAAGAAGCTGCGGAAAGAGCTGTATGAGATCACGGCCTTCCACACCGGCAAGACGGCCAAGCAGGTCGAAAAGGACAGCGACCGGGACTACTGGCTCACCGCGCCGGAAGCAAAGGAATACGGGCTGGTCGATGAAGTGCTCCTGCTGAATCCCAGAAAAGAGGGAAGAGAGTAAACCGCTACTTTTAAAAACTATTTATAAAAAAAAGAAAGTAATGAATTATTCGAAATATCTCCTGAATCCCTTGCGCATGGATGATGAGACGCCGGACGAAAAAGAAGAGCCTAAGGACGAGAAGGGGCCGGAATACGGACTCCTGGCCAAAAAGATGGAAAAATACTTTTTTGAGACGAGAGCCGTGGAACTGTGGGGTCCTGTAGATGACAAATCGGCAAAGGAAGTGGTCACCAAGATGCGGCTGCTGGAAGCCGATAAGCCGGGTGAAGAGATCAAATTCTTCATCAACAGCCCCGGCGGGGTCGTGACCTCCGGCTTTATCATCTATGATACGATGAAAATGCTGAAGAGTCCCGTTAGTACCATCTGTATGGGTCTGGCCGCCTCCATGGGTTCGATCCTGCTGAGCGGTGGGACTAAGGGGAGGCGTTTCGTATATCCCTTGTCCGAGATCATGATCCACCAGCCCAGCCTGGGAGGATACATGCAAGGGGTCAGCATCGACCTCGAGATCACGGCCAGGCAGACCCGCAGGGTCAAGGACATCAGCGCCCGGATACTTGCCGAGAACTGCGGCAAGAAATTCGAGCAGGTCATGAAGGACTTCGACCGCGACTACTGGATGGACGCCAAAGAGGCCATCGAATACGGTATAGTAGACGCAGTTTACGAAAAACAATAATGAAAATCAATTAGTTGCAGTCCCGCGACGGTGTCGCGGGACTGTTTTTCCCACGCTACTGTGAGCATCGGAACTATTTGGTTAACTTTGTAATTATGGCAAAAAATACATTGCACTGTTCTTTTTGTGGCAGGAACCGCGACGAGGTAAAGATCCTCATCGCGGGTCAGGAAGGGCATATTTGCGAGAACTGTGTCGAGCATGCGCAGGAGATCATTCAGCAGGAGCTGATGATCCGGGATGATTCGGCGGGCAGCAGCTCGTTCAAACTGACGGTAAAAAAGCCCGTTGAGATCAAACGGATATTGGATGAATATGTTATCGGTCAGGACGATGCCAAAAAGGTATTGTCTGTGGCCGTCTATAATCACTATAAGCGTCTGCAGCAAAAGGTGGTGGAGAACGAGGTCGAGATCGAGAAGAGTAACATCATTATGGTAGGCGAGACCGGTACGGGTAAAACCTTGCTCGCGAAAACGATCGCCCGGCTGTTGAATGTACCTTTTGCCATCGTAGACGCCACGGTATTCACCGAAGCCGGTTATGTAGGGGAAGACGTCGAGAGTATCCTAACTCGCCTCTTACAGGTATGTAACTATGACGTAACAGCCGCCGAGCGGGGTATTGTCTACATCGACGAGATCGATAAAATAGCCCGAAAGGGTGATAACCCCTCCATTACCCGCGACGTTAGCGGTGAAGGCGTACAGCAGGGCCTGCTCAAGTTGCTGGAAGGTACAGACGTACTTGTCCCGCCCCAGGGAGGCCGGAAACACCCCGAGCAAAAGCTGATCAAGATTAACACCCAGAATATCCTCTTTATCTGTGGCGGCGCATTTGACGGCGTGGACAAGATCATCGCCCGCCGGATCAATACCAATGCCATAGGCTTCAACGTTAATAAAGAGCAGCAGGAAGCCGCCAAAAAGAACCTCCTGCAATATGTGAATGCACCCGACCTCAAATCCTTTGGGTTGATCCCCGAGCTGCTTGGTCGTCTGCCGGTAGTCACGCATCTCGATCCGCTCGACAAGACGACGCTCCGGTCTATCCTCACGGAGCCCAAGAACTCGCTTATCCGCCAATACAAAAAGTTGTTCGAGCTCGAAGGTATTCAGCTGAGCTTCGATCTGGCTGTGCTGGATTTCATGGTCGACAAGGCTGTGGAATACAAGCTGGGCGCCCGTGGTCTGCGGAGCATCTGCGAAAGCATCCTCACGGATGCCATGTTCGAGCTGCCCAGCGCCAAGGAGGAAAAATTCCATCTCGAACTCGAATATGCGCAGAAGAAGTTCGACAAGAGCAAGATGAACCTCTTAAAAGTAGCGTAACGCTTCTTAAAATTAATTAAGCATGCAGGAGCTCGTCGACAAGTTGTTGGCCCAGGGGCTTACGGAAGACCAGGCCTACAAGGCCATTGAGGTCATAAAAACCTTTACCAAGGAAAAATTCCCTTTCTTTTCGGGGGCCATCGACAAATTGTTCGATAAATACGGGCCCAAAACGGAAGAAGATTTCATGCCCTAGCGGGCCTGGATCAGGCATGCTTCAATACCTCCCGCGCGATCACGATCTTTTGGATCTCGCTGGTTCCTTCGCCGATGGTGCACAGCTTGCTGTCGCGGTAGAATTTCTCTACCGGAAAATCCTTGGTATACCCATAGCCGCCGAAGATCTGCACGGCCTCTGTAGCCGCCCGTACGGCCACCTCGCTGGCGTAATATTTCGCCATGGCCGATTCGCGGGTCACCGGAAGATGCTTATTCTTGCGATCCGCTGCCTGCAGCGTCAGTAATTCGGCAGCAGCGATCTCCGTGGCCATATCGGCCAGCTTAAAAGAGATGCCCTGGAAATTGCTAATGGGTTGGTCGAACTGATGCCGTTCTTTGGAGTACTGAATGGCCGCCGCCATGGCGCCTTTGGCGATACCCAACGAGAGCGCGGCGATGGAGATGCGGCCACCGTCCAACACCGCAAGGGCCTGATGGAAACCATCCCCCACTTCCCCGAGCCGGTTGGCATCGGGGATCCGGCAGTTCTCGAAGATCATCTCCGCCGTTTCGCTGGCGCGCATACCTAGCTTATTTTCTTTTTTGCCGCCACTGAAACCCGGTGTCCCGCGTTCGACGATGAAGACCGTGGCGTTATTCTTTGCCCTTGGCTCGCCCGTGCGCGTGACCACGACGGCGATATCGCCGCTGATGCCATGGGTGATCCAGTTCTTGGTGCCGTTGATCACCCATTCGTTGCCTTCTTTCACCGCGGTACACCGCATATTACCGGCATCGCTGCCGGTGCCGGCTTCGGTGAGCCCCCAGGCGCCAAGCGCCTCCCCCGTCGCCAACCGCGGGAGATAGCGCTTCTTTTGCTCTTCGCTGCCAAAGGCAAGGATATGCCCGGTGCAAAGCGAGTTATGCGCGGCCACACTGAGCCCGATGGAGCCGCACACGGAAGCGATCTCGCTGATGATCGTGACATATTCGAGGTAAGACAGGCCGGATCCACCGTACTCTTCCGGTACTACAACGCCCATCATACCCAGGCGTCCCAGTTCTTTAAAGACTTCGTGTGGGAAAGTTTGTGCTTCGTCCCATTGCATTACATAGGGTTTGATATGCTGAGCGGCAAATTGCCGGGCGGTACGGCCTACTTCCTGAGTGAGTTCTTCGGTTGCAAAATCCATGGGGTGAATTTAGTCAAAATTTTTCATGCACGCTAACGATTGTTAGTTTATTATTTTAAAAAAAGCCCCGCTTCCGCAGGGCATTGGGTATCGATGCTTAATAGTAATAGCGGCGATAGTGGGGCCCGGGTCTGCGGGCGGGATGATAGGTCTGCGATGGCAGCACACGGCCCAGACCAATGATCAAACCACCCCCAAGCGTAAACGAATAGATGCTCTGGTTGGGATTGATCCCGCCACCGGCATAGTTCGTGTAATAATACGCATCTCCGGCCGAATTTACCGGCGACAGGAACTGCCCCTTTAGCTGGATGCCTACGCTGGGAGAGATATAGATATTCATTCCCAGCTGTATCCCTGCAGCAAAATGCCCGTTGGAACCATAATTATTTCCCGTCATCGGCGTAACGATGTCGGCGCCGAGCAGGAGGCCGAGGAAAGGCCGTACGGTCGAATAAGGGATCGTGCCGGAAAAAACGAAACCGCCCATGATATAATCCTGGTTGAGATCGCCGCCGACGATCTTTGTCCCGCCGTCGTAGCCATAATTGTAAACACCTGAGGATGTACTCTGGTGATTATACAGCACTTCAAACCCAAAATTGCGGGTGACATTGAAATTCACGGCGCCACCCAGGTTCAGCCCGCCGGCGACGCGGCCGTAATCACCATAAAAATCATTTCTTGCCGGAAAAGTATAGCCTGCCTGGGGGATGAATTCCACAGCTGTCTGCGCAAAAGAACGCGCTGTAGAAAGTAAAAGGAGTACGAAAAGAGCCAATGATATTTTTCTCATACTGAACTATTTTATGCAGGGTATATAGACCCAAAAAGGCAACCGAAGTTTAACGGTCTTTTACGTCTAATGTTAACGAGATGTGAAGTGTGTTGCGCGCATTATGCTTCCAGCATCAGCCCGTCGTAAGCAAGCTGCATGCCGGGAGGCAGAGAGGGGTTGATATCGGCATATTTGCCTAGCTGATGGCTGATATGGGTAAACCAGGCCTGGGGCACCCCTAAATAACGCACTTCGTCAATGGCCTCATTGAGCGAGAAATGGCTCAAATGTTTTTCATGGCGCAGGGCATTGAGGACGATCTGCCTGCTGCCGCGGATCTTTTCGCGCTGGTGGTCTTCGATCCGATTAGCGTCGGTGATATAGGTAAAGTCACCAAAACGGAAACCCAGCACGGGCATCTTCATATGCCAGACCTGAATGGGTGTGATGTCGATATCACCGATGGTGAAAGGCTCTTCGTGGATCCGGTTCAAGCGCAGTTCCGGTATGCCGGGATAACGCGTATCCGCAAAGGCATAGGGAAATTCGCGTACGATGGCCTCCTGGGTCATTTCGTTGGCGTAGAGATCCATGGGCCTGCGCTGAAAAAAATTGTATGCCCGGACATCGTCGAGACCGGCAAGGTGATCCTTATGCGGATGTGTAAAGATCACAGCATCCAGTTTGCGGACCTGCGCACGCAGCATCTGGTAACGAAAATCCGGCGTGGTGTCGACGACGACGGTGGTGGTGGGAGACTCGACAAGAATGCTGGAACGAAGCCGTTTGTCGTGCGTATCGGTGGAAGCGCAGACATCACAGGGACACGCGATCATCGGAACACCCGTGCTGGTACCCGTACCGAGAAAGGTGATTTTTAAAGGCGGCTTGGTCACGACGTAAAGTTACGTGATTTTTACTCCTGCTCATCGGCGGCATGATAGGCTTCGAGCACCTCGTCATAGATCTTCCGGGTCTCGGGGGCGAGCGCATCCGGCTGGATCCTAAGCTGGGGGATGATATCGATCAGGGTGCTGATGCGGCCTTCCAGCTGCAGGAATTTGTTGAGGACTACCACCTTTCTCTGTTCGAGGATACAATAGCCGCTTTGAAAATTGCCTCTTTCATAACGTACGATGTATTCCGACTCGTCCAGGACCCGCTCGATCTTATCTAATGTGGTTTGCGTGAATTTCATGCTTCTCAAAGTTACGTTATAACGGCTGGGGGCGGGAATTGCGCCTGTCGTTTTTACCCACAAGTGTGGAAAAACCTTGCTAGGCGTTCTTGCTGGTCATCCGCACCACCGGAATGATCATTTCTTCCAGGCTTATGCCGCCATGCTGAAACGTATTGCGATAATAGTTCACGTAGTAGTTATAATTGTTCGGGTAACAGAGGAATCCGTCGCCACGGGCGAAAATAAAGGAGGAATTCACGGTAGGCACCGGCAGACCTGCCTCTTTGGGGTCGCGGAACGCCAGGACCTCTTTAGGCTCGTAATTGAGATTCCGGCCATGTTTATACCGCAGGTTGGTCGTCGTTTGTTTGTCCCCGATGACCTTATAGGGTGTCTTGACGCGGACGCTGCCGTGATCGGTTGCCAGGATCAGGTTGATCTTTTTGTCGGCGATCTTTTTCAGAGCCTGGTGTAGCGGGGAATGCTCGAACCAGCTGGCGGTGATGCTCCGGTAGCTGATCTCGTCGCTGGCCAGCTCCTTGAGGACCTCCATTTCGGTGCGGGCATGGCTCAGCATGTCCACGAAATTATAGACGATGATGTTGAGATCGTTGTTCAGCAGGTTGTGGATGTTGTTGACCAGGTCCTGGCCCGCCTGGTAATTCAGCACTTTGGTGTAAGAGAATTTAAAGTTGTCCTTTTTCAGCCGTTTAAGCTGCGCGCGAAAGAACTCTTCTTCGAACAGGTTCTTGCCGCCCTCTTCATCGTCATTCTTCCATTGCGAAGGGAATTGTTTCTCGATGTCCAGCGGCATCAACCCCGAAAAGATCGCATTGCGGCTATATTGGGTTGCTGTAGGCAGGATGGCGTAGAAACTATCTTCTTCAAGGATGCGAAAGCTCTCGGCGAAGATGGGCTGGATGGCTTTCCATTGATCGATGCGCAGATTGTCGAGCAGGATAAAGAAGGTGGACGTTCCTTTTTCAACATGGGGCAGGACCTTGAACCGGAAAAGGGTATGCGACATGATAGGCCCCTCGGTCGATTTGGGGCTCACCCAGTTAGCGTAATTCTTCGACACGAATTTAAAGAACTCGGTATTCGCCTCCTGCTTTTGTGTCTGCAACACTTCCCGCATCTCGGGACTGTCCGACTTTTCCATCTCCAATTCCCAATAGACTAATTTTTTATAGACTTCCATCCATTCGTTGTAGTCCGGACTGCTGTTGAGGGCCATGAAAAGGTTTCTAAACTCCTGCTGGTAGGCGGTTGTCGTCTTTTCGGCCACGAGCCGTTTATTGTCGATGATCTTTTTTAGGCTCAACAGCACCTGGTTAGGGTTCACGGGTTTGATGAGGTAGTCGGTGATCTGTGATCCGATGGCGTCGTCCATGAGATTCTCGGTCTCGTTCTTGGTGATCAGGACGACGGGGGTCTGCTGATTGACCTCTTTGATCTTGGCCAGTGTCTCCAGACCCGTGATGCCGGGCATGGTCTCGTCGAGCAATACCACATCGATGGGGTTTTCTCTCACAAAATCGATAGCATCGAAGCCATTGGTCAGCGCTTTTACTTCATACCCTTTGTTCTCGAGGAAAAGGATCTGGGAATGCAAGCTTTCTATTTCGTCATCGACCCAAAGTATTTTAGCTAGTGCCATATCCCACAAACTACAATTTCCCCGCCAAATTTTTCTACATTTGACAATTGATCCCACCGTTTTTTAACAAATTCTTGCATCAAATGGCTCCCTTATCGCGTAAGATCATCAATGACCCCGTGTATGGCTTTATCACCCTGGATCATCCGCTATTGCTCGGCATCGTAGCCCATCCCTTTTACCAGCGGTTGCGCCGCATCCATCAGATGGCCTTTGCCCATCTAGTCTATCCTGGCGCTGTCCATACGCGTTTACATCATTCCCTCGGCGCCTATCACCTGACCTGCAACGCAATCGACGAGCTAAGACGCAAGGGTTTTGCGATAACGGATGAGGAGGCATTGGGCGTCAAGGTTGCTGTCCTCCTTCACGACATCGGTCATGGTCCCTTTTCCCATGCACTGGAGAGTGTCGTAATTCCCGGCGTGGGTCACGAAGACTTATCGCTTTTGCTGATGCGGCAGCTCAACGAGGACTTCGATGGTCAGCTGGACACCGCGATCCGCATTTTTACCGACACCTATCCCAAGCCCTTTCTGCATCAGTTAGTGAGCGGACAGCTCGATATGGACCGAATGGACTATCTCACAAGGGATAGTTTCTTTACCGGCGTTTCCGAAGGAGTAATTGGTTATGACCGCATTCTCAAGATGTTGACCATACACAATGACAAGCTGATGGTAGAAGAAAAAGCCATTTATTCCATCGAAAAATTCCTGGTATCCCGCCGGCTGATGTACTGGCAGGTCTATTTGCACAAGACGGTGCTTAGCGCGGAGAAGATGCTGGTTCGCATTCTGGAGCGGGCGCGGGAGCTGATCACACTGAGTGTAGCGGCCCCTGCCGGTTCGCCGGCACTGGATTTCTTTCTCGCGCATTGCGACCGAAAGGTGGAGATAGCGGCTAATCTGAACAAATTCTGCCTCTTAGATGATTACGATGTCATGGGGACGGTCAAGAACTGGATGTTCCATGATGACATTATCCTTTCCGCGCTCAGCAGGATGCTGATCGACCGCAAGCTGTTAAAAGTTCGTTTCCAGGCAACCGGATTCGACCCCTCATACGTAGAGAAGATACGATCGGAGGCAGGCCGGAAGCTGGGCGTCTCGCCGGACGAAGCCCGCTATTTCGTATTCACGGGCGAGGCGGTCAACACCACGTACAATCCCCGGGATGAGATGATCAATATCCTTTTCAGGGATGGATCGGTAAAAGATATTTCGCAGGTGGACAATGCCCTGATCCAGCAAACTCTGGCCAGCACCGTTAAAAAATTTTATATTTGCCACTTGAATACCTCAATATGAAATTCACTGCAGCTCAGATCGCGATGTTGATTAACGGCAAGATCGAGGGAGATGCCCAGGCTTCCGTAGGTTCTTTTGGAAAAATCGAAGAAGCCGTGTCCGGCCAGCTTGCTTTTCTGGCTAATCCCAAATACGAAGAGTTTCTTTATACCACCGGTGCTTCGGTGATCATCATCAACGAAACGCTGGAGCTGAAACAACCGGTTCAGGCAACGCTCGTCCGGGTTCCGGATGCTTATACCGCGTTTGCGAGCCTGCTCACGAAATACCAGGAGATTGCGGCACAACAGCTCACGGGCATCCAGGAGCCTTCGTACCGGGCTTCGACGGTAAAGCTCGGCGACAAGGTCTTTATAGGCGCTTTTGCGTATTTGGGCGAAGGGGTAATCATCGGTAACAATGTCAAGATCCATCCGCAGGTCTATATCGGTGACAATGTCCGTGTGGGGGACAACACCGTTTTGTACCCGGGTGTCCGCATCTATCATAACTGTGTCGTAGGAAAGAATGTGACGATACACGCCGGTTCGGTGATCGGCGCGGATGGCTTCGGTTTTGCACCTCAGAGCGATGGCAGCTTCAAGAAGGTGCCGCAGATTGGCAACGTGGAGATCGAAGACTACGTGGAGATCGGGGCGAATTCGGCGATCGACCGGGCGACCATGGGCTCGACCGTGATCCGCAATGGGGCCAAGCTCGACAATTTGATCCAGGTCGCGCACAATGTGGACATCGGCCATCATACGGTGATCGCCGCGCAGACCGGTATCAGCGGCAGCACCAAGATCGGCAGCGGCGTGATGATCGGAGGGCAGGTCGGTATCGTTGGTCATCTGCAGATCGCGGATGGCGCGCGTATCAATGCCCAGAGCGGTGTGACCAAATCGATCAAATCCCCGGGCGGAGCCGTCACCGGTTCACCCGCTTTCGACTATACCAGCGCTCTGCGGAGCCAGGCGGTCATTCGCCGCCTCCCTGGTCTCGAAAAGCGGATCAAGGAGCTGGAGGAGCTTGTCAGGCAGCTGCTGGCGGAAAAGGTGTAGGTTTTAACGGCGCGGGCGGCCTGTACCAGCAGGCGGAGGGCCGGTTCGCGCTCCGCCATGGCGCCGCAGGCAATTGTCACAAATTCCGCAATCTGCGGCATCTTTATCACCGAAATAATGCGCCAGATAGCGGCTCCGGCAGCCATCTCCGAGCCTGATATAGCGAAGCATGGCCCGGATACGTGTGGCATACTGCTCCTTTCTCTCCCGATATTGCACCGGATCGATATACAGTTCTTCCGCTGCCGGGCGGTTCCGGAAAAAATAGAGCTGTGGAGAATCCCTGGTCGGGGTATGATCGATGACATGGAATGCCTGTAATTGCGCCAGGGCAGCCGTGAGCTGCGCCGGCTCCTGGTGCGTGAGATAGGCCAGCTGCCGCTCCCGGATGATGACCGGCTGGTCCATGATGCCTTCGTAGGTGCGAAGCAGTGTATGGATCAGGGGCCCCAGCGCCGGATGGTCATGCCCGAACTCCATAAGCGTTTCCCGCTTCGTCACAAACTGTAATCTGGCCGGCAGGAATACCTGCTGCTGAAAGCTCAGCAAGCCCTCTTGTTCCAGCACCTTCAGTACGTTGAGGACCACCGGCGACGACAGGTTGAACCTGCTGGTGAACGTGATGAGATCAAACTCGAAATATTGTCCCTCGCCGGCGCCCACGGGCAGCTGCAGATAGTTCATCAGCTGCTGATAAACGGGACGGATCTCCTCGACAGGAGGAAACCGAATGGCCGGCTGGCCCTCCAGCTTCACGATGTCCTGGTCGCCGGCAAGCAGGATCGCATACGCCTTACGACCGTCCCTACCGCCACGGCCGGCCTCCTGGTAGTAATGCTCCACCGCGTCGGGGGGATCGGCATGGATCACGGTGCGCACCGCCGCTTTGTCGATACCCATGCCAAAGGCGTTCGTACCTACTATGACGCGTAACCGATCGTGCACCCAGTTCTCCTGGCGCTGCACCCGCTCCTCATGGCTGAGGCCCGCATGATAGGCTGCGGCCGATATGCCCTGCCGCACAAGCCAATCCGCTATTTCGCGCGTTGCCTGGCGCGTCTTACAATAAATGATGCTGCTGCCCGGCACGCTTGCCAGGATCTCCGTGATCTTTTTGATCTTATTGTCGACTTTAAAAAAACTGTAAGAGAGATTGGCCCGGGTGAAGGGCATGCGGAACAGCATCGGGTCCTTCAACTCCAACTTGCTGCCGATATCATCCAGCACCTCCGGAGTAGCAGATGCCGTGAGGGCGACGATGGGGGCATCGGGGATGTGGCTGCGCAACGCGGCGATACGGAGATAGGGAGGCCGAAAATCATAACCCCATTGCGAGACACAGTGCGCCTCATCGACGGCGATCAGGCGGACATTCAGCGCGGCGAGGTGTTCGAGGAAGAGCGACGTTTCGAGCCGCTCCGGCGATACGTATAGCAGCTTGCAGTTGCTGTTCGCGGCTACCTGAAAGGTATTGATGACCTCCTTCCTGGTCATGCCGGCATGAATGGCGAAGGAGGTGATGTTCCGTCGCCGGAGACCATCGGTTTGATCTTTCATGAGGGCGACGAGTGGACTGATCACAAGACATATGCCGGGCAACGCCAATGCCGGGAGTTGATAGCAGAGCGATTTGCCGCCGCCGGTAGGCAGCAGGGCAATAGTATCCCTGCCCGCCAGGATGGAGCGGATGATCTCTTCCTGCGGCGGCCGGAAACCCTCATAACGCCAATGTTGACGCAAAAGGGACAGCAGGTCGGTTCCTGCCGGGACGTTGGGAATATCCATGTTGTCAGACCAATTTTTTTATATACAACCGGAGCGAGTTGAGCGCCAGGATCACATCGCTAAAGCCCATGACCAGCGCTGCCAGGGCGGGTGTCAGCAGACCCAGGGCGGCCACCGGCATGGCAACGATGTTGTAGATGAAGGCCCAAAACAGGTTGCCGCGGATGGTAGCAAAGGTATGCCGGCCCAGGCTCAGTGCCGCAGGCAATTGTTGCAATCCCCGGTTCATCAGCACTACATCGGCGGTTTGCAGCGCCAGATTGCTGGCGTCGCTCATCGAGATACCGATGGTGGCGCGGGCAAGGGCCGGGGCATCATTGATGCCGTCTCCGACCATGGCTACCGCTCCCTCCTTGTTCAGCCGTGTCACCTGCCCGAGCTTTTGTTCGGGCGATTGCTCCGCCAGCACTTCGTCGATACCCAACGTCATGGCCAGTTGTTGGCAAGACGCTTGCCTGTCACCGCTGAGCAACACCGTTCGGATCCCGCGGGCCCGCAGCCACCCGATGACGCCAGCGGCCTCCGGCCGGATGGTATCGGCAACATCGATGGTACCCAGCAGCTGATCGTTGCAGACGATATAAACATTATGGCTCTTGTCGGTGGTGAGCTTTTCGGCCACCTTGTGTGACCCCGCCCAGTAAACGTCACCGTCTTTTGTCTCGCCGCGCATACCCAGCCCCTTGATCTCTTCGACTTTGGCCCAGCGGAGGGTGGTCGTGCCGGACTTCCACTCGCGTGTGATGCTCTTCGCAATAGGATGAGCCGAATATTTTTCCAGTGAAAAGGCTATCTCGCGGAATTGTTCCGTCTTCAGCGCCGGATCGTGATCCGAAGCGCTGATGTTAAATGCCCCCGTAGTGAGCGTACCCGTCTTGTCGAAAACGACCTGCCGAATATGCCGGAACGCTTCCAGATGGCGGGCATTGCGGATGAGGATGCCATTACGGGCGCCACGGCCGAGACCCACTGCGATCGCTGCAGGCGTAGCCAGCCCCATGGCACAGGGGCATGCGATCACGAGTACCGCGATGCTGCGCATCAACGCCACACCAGGCTCATGTACATAAAAATAATTAAGAAAAAAGGTGAGGGCGGCGAGACCCAGTACAGCGGGCACAAAAACGGCGCTGATCCGGTCTGCCAGCCGCTGTACCGGTGGTTTCTCACCCTGCGCTTGTTTTACAAGGCGGACGATACCCGCCAGCACGCTGTCCGCCGCCGCGGCGGTGACTTGGGCCTTCACGCTGCCCGACACCAGCAGACTCCCGCCGATAAGCCCATCCTTGGCCTTTTTGACTATCGGCAGGCTTTCACCCGTGAGTATCGACTCGTCGACTTCGGCCGTTCCCCAGAGGATCTTGCAGTCTGCGGGGATCTGCT
>JAICXX010000374.1 GCA_025934485.1 Chitinophagaceae bacterium | reverse complement strand
GTGCGATCATCCTGAACGAAATGGCCGCGCAAGCCTTCGGCATTGGCAAAGACCCCATCGGTAAGACCATCGAATACCATTCGTATCTGGGAAAGCTGGCAGACTTCACCGTTATAGGCATTGTAAAAGACTTCAATTTTACGTCGATCCGCAATAGTGTGACGCCGCTCGTGATGGTGGACAGGCCGCAGGACAACGGCGACGGGCTCAACATTCGGGTGGCCCCCGGTCATGCTTCGGATGTCGTCGCGAAGGTCAGAGCCCTGTGGGCAAAAGCCGCACCCGGCAGGAGTTTCAACTATTCCTTTATGGATCAGGATTTCGACGCGGTGTACAGTGCAGAACAGCGTATGGGCCGCATCGTGATAGTGCTTACGACGCTCGCGATCGCCATCGCCTGTTTGGGCCTGCTCGGCCTCGCCGCCTATGCCGCCGAACAGCGCAGTAAGGAGATCAGCATCCGCAAGATCCTTGGCGCCAACGTCTCCGGCATCGTCGTGTTGCTCTCGAAGAATTTCGCCCGCCTGATCGCCATCGCCCTATGCATCGGCGTCCCCGTCTCATGGCTGGCCATGCACGGCTGGCTCCGGAACTTCGCCTACCGGACGACCATCTCGCCCTGGCTCTTCCTCATAGCCGCCGGCATCATCCTCCTCGCCGCCATCGCGACCACGCTCTACCAATCCCTAAAAGCCGCCATCGTCAACCCCGTCGAAGCGCTCAGGTCGGAGTAGAAAGAGTTACACAAGCCTCACCCTGTGACTCGGAAGATAAAAATGAGAAAAACACCGTAACTGCGAAGCCTGGCGGCGTATCAACTGGCGGATAGGCGAAGGACGTCTTCTGGTCATAGAGGTCGTTTTCAGGTTCACCGAAGTAACCAAAAATTCTCCACACGAACAAAAAACGCCCAACACGAACAAAAACCACCCCGCGCGCTCAAAAATCGCCCCGGCCACCCCGAACCACCGCAACAATCCGCCCCAAACCCGCCAACTGGCAGACCTTTTGCTCCAAGAAAGAAAAAGCCTCTCCATGGACGCAAAGGACGAAACAGTCCGGATCAAAGCGCTGCTCGCCGACCACACCCGGGCCGTCCGTAACAGAGACGTTTCGGCAGCCATCGAGATCTATGCGGATGATGTCCTCATCTTCGACGTCGTCGGCCCCCTGGCCCATCCCAAAGGGATCGCTTCCGTGGAAGAGAGGCTGGCGCAATGGTTGTCGACTTTTGCAGACTACGCGGTCATAGACTTCCAGCTGGTCGATGTCGCCGTCACCGCCGATGAACACCTGGCCTTTTCCCACTCCTTCAATCACGTCAACGCAAGACTCCGAACCGGTAGGATACTCGACATGTACTGGCGCGAAACCCTATGCTGGCGGAAGCACCACGGCGAATGGAAGATCATGCATTCCCATAGCTCGGTTCCATTCGATCCCACCACCGGCATGGCGTCTACCGGCCTGGAGCCACCCAGCCGGCCTTGAGCCGTCCCACGAGCCCCGCTAACCCCTCGGCCGCTCGCTCCACACACGATACGTCAAATTCTTCGCACAGCCCCGCCAGCTTTTCCAACGCAACAACATTAAAGATATACTCGCGCAAGTACACGCCGCCGTCGACCCCGCGCACAACGAGCTGGACCGATTTGACATGATCCGCTCCCGGTCTGTTCTTTATGACCCGCTGGAATTCCTCGAAGGAGCCGCAGCCCAGATGCTCCAGGACCATGGTGAACTCTTCCATCACAAGGCTCTCGAGGAGAAGTTCCTCAAAGGGCAGCTCGACCTCTACCAGCTCGCCTCTCTGCGTTCGCACGGTCCATCTATTGCCCTCCGGTGAATGGGTCTCTTCATTAAGCCAAAAGTCGATCCAGGTATTGTATTCCGTCTCCTCGATAAGATCGACATCATAGGTAGCTATTGCAATAGAGTTTGACATGTTGCACGATTTTCATTTTGGGTAGTGGATGCAAAATCCAGGCCGCCTACCGTGCGACCCGGCCCGATAAATTTTTTTATCTTACATAAAAAAGATGCCCTATCTAATAACCACCCCGCGGCTCGGCCTGCGCCGTTGGCAGCCCGCCGACCTCGACCCCTTTGCGGCGATGAATGCAGATCGGGCGGTGCGGGAGTTCTTCCCGAACCTGATGACGCGGGAAGAAACGGCAGAAAGCATCAAGCGCCTGGAAGCTCATTTCGACCGGCACGGCTATACCTTCTATGCCCTCGACGTGCTGGAGACGGGCGAGTTCATCGGCTTCACGGGGCTCAAGTGTCTCGACGGTCCCGACACATTGGACCTATGGTTTGCCCCCTGCGTGGAGATGGGCTGGCGGCTGCGGCGCGAAGCCTGGGGGCGTGGGTATGCGCCGGAAGCGGCACAAGCGTGTCTCAC
>JAICXX010000335.1 GCA_025934485.1 Chitinophagaceae bacterium | reverse complement strand
TATTGAAAATAAGCAAATTACCGATATGGCGGTTAATGCATGAAGGCTTCTGTTCATGGTGATTGATTGAATGAAGAATGAGATACCTCCTCTTCCATTACAATCCTCGGGCCATTCCTGTGTGTGGGGCAGCGTTAGAATCCTTTCTTCACGTTGTTGAGCTCGACTACCTGCCAGACTTCAGCGTCTTTAAAGGCATGATTTCTGCCGCCACCGCCGCCGCCGCCAATGGGCAGGCCTATCGACAGCCCCAGGCCGCCGCCGCTACCGAAGGAACCAAAGCCTACTCCGCCGTCAACACCGATGGCTGGACCACCGCCACCGCCTGCGCCGCGGGGAACTTGGGCATTCGGGGGCAGGCCGTCGACGAAGATGCCTATCGCTACGCTTTTCGCGGCATAAGAGGCCGTTGAGCTATGACCGGGATAGAGGGTAGTAAGCGGGATCGCCGCCTCGTAGATCAGCTCACCGCTGTTGTTGAAGTCCATGCGCATCCGGATGCCCTGCGGGTTGCTGTCGTCGGCATAGGCGAAGTTGCCTACCTCCGAGGAAGAACCGAAACCATAAAGCGCATAGGCCTGTTTATCCTGAAGGGTGGCGGATTTGGGTGCCCGCCCCGGCTGTGCCTCGTTTAGGAGATTCTGGTCGGGATCGTTGCGCGAGTCCAGCGGGTAGCCGATCCCTACAGCGCCGCTCTGCGATTTATCGGCCTTCGTATTCACCCATATGGTCATACCGCCCTGGATCATCTTTTGTTGCTCCACCGGGTCTTTTGTCGAGATCAGGACGTACAGGTTGTCTGCATCGTTGGCGATCTCATAGCCGAAGTTTTCCGTTTTTGAGAAGCCCGGTAAGGGCTTGGGCCAATCGTTATCCGACCCGTCGATCACGATGGGTTGTTGGGGTGCGGTAGAGGTAGGGAGCTCATCCCCCTGGCTTTTGCGCGAAGAGCTGCAGCCGGCGGCGAAGAACACCAGGGCAATGGGTAGAATCGAAGATACCTTCATAATGGGCCTTTTTAGCATAAATCCGCCGGTAGGCGGATCGTCCGAAAGGACGATCATCAGTGCCCAAAGATACCCCGGTAATTGTTAACGGATTGGGAAAGAACGCCCGTGGCGTTCTTTCGAAGCATCAACGAACTTACCACCGATCCAGTCCCAACAGCTTGCGGCCGAGCGGCGAGAGTTCGGCGGTGGAATAGCGTGTCTGCTCCCAGCGACGTGGGTCTCCGGGGAAGGCGTAACCTTCAGGGGCGACGCGGTCATGCCAGGAAGTGATGCGCCACTGGCGGAGCGGCTCGTTGTCTTCTTCGGCGGGCATCATGGAGATGTATTGGGCGATGCGCACTTTGGAGCCGCTGAGATTGGGGCGGATGCCATGCGGCTCCGAGCTGTTGAAGATGAGCAGGTCGCCGGCTTCCATCGGCACCTTGACGAGCGGGAGACCGGTGGTATCGGGTTTGAAATGGTTGCGGTCCTCCGGCTGTGTCAATTTCCAGGTGTCATAGGTGCGAAAGAGTTCGGGAATACACTGGAACCCGCCCATGTTCTCGTCGGTTTGGTCGGCAAGGGCCAGGACACCCTGTACATTTTGCGGTTTGGTCTCGGGATCGTAGTCCCAATGGATAAATCCTTTGTATTCGAAGCCGGGGCGGAGCGGGAAGTTGAGATTGGCGCGGTCGATGGTGACCCAAAGCCTTTCGGTTCCCCAGATATCGGCGAAGGCGGCGTGGACGCGGGGCATCTGCCGGTTATCCCAGAGGCGCTGGTGATTGTAGACTTCGACCATGCCGGTGTTGGTGAGTTCCTTCATCTGCATCTCGGCGCGGGGCGGGGTATACCAGGTCTCGGGGTCGTTAGGGTCTTTTTCTTCGAAGTCCCAGAGGAACGCCGCCGTTTGCGCTACCTGTTCTTTCGGGACGGCGTTCTTGATGACGACATAGCCGTTGTGAAGCCAGAACTGCCAATCCTGCTCAGAGAGCACTTTCAAAGGGGTTCCGTCGAGCGAGGTCCGCAGCCGGGAACGGCTGCTGGTGGCAGTGGAGGGGTTGCCGGGAATATCGAGATGTTCGTTGTTGGGAACGCCGGTGGTGGCCATGGTTGCTTGCATATGACAAATATTTAACCCAAAGTTCGGCAGCGGCGGGGGGGAGGGCAACCGCTGAGAGGGCTAACTTTTGCTCTGTATTGACCATTTTTCGTAGATTCGGGTAGATATATGAAGATACAGAGAGAAATAGTATTACCCGGGGAGGGACAGTCCTTTAAGCTGTTCTCGCCCAGTCTGAAGAATTTCTTCTACTGGCATTATCATCCGGAATACGAGCTGGTCTATGTGGAGGCGACGGCGGGTATCCGGCATGTCGGGCAGCATGTATCCGGCTATACGGGCAGTGACCTGGTATTGATCGGGCCCAATATTCCGCATCTCAACTTCGACTATGGGTTACAGACAGCCTACCGGCAGGTAGTGGTTCAGCTCAAGGAGGATTTTCTCGGCGATGCCTTCCGTCATACGCCGGAGTTCAGGGAGATCGAAGATCTGTTTGCCCGTGCGGCGTTTGGGCTGGCTTTTGGCGAACGCTGCCGGGCTGAGGTGGGCGAAGAGTTGAAGGCGCTGCAGGGGCTGGATCATTTCGAGCAGCTGATCGCCTTGCTGCGCATCTTCCGGCGGCTGGCGCGCGAACCGGAGGCGGAGCGGCTGAATGAGATCGACACGAGCGTAAAGACCTTTCTCAATGACAAGATCCGGATGTCCTCGGTATACGAGTATATCCATCGGCGTTACGACCAAGCGCCGGATGTCAACGAGATTGCCGCACAGGTGCATCTGAGCACTGCTGCTTTTTGCCGTTATTTCAAGCGGCAGACGAGGATGACGTTCACGGATTTCGTGAATCAATACCGGATCGGCCAGGCTAAGACCCTGCTGTTGCAGGACCGGAGCGTGTCCGAGGTATGCTACTCGGTGGGGATCGGCAGTCTTTCTTATTTCAATAAGCTGTTCCGGCAGGTGACGGGCGAAAATCCCAGCGCCTTTAAGAAAAGGCATTTGAAAGGTCTATGAGAACATGGTGGCAAGGATCGCTTTGATGTTTGCAGCGGTCGAGCCATCCACCCGACCTAGTTTCTGCTTTAGCTTTGATTTATCAACGTATTTCATCTGGTCCAAAGCTATCGCTCCTGATTGGCCGGCGAAATTACTAAGAACCCTGAAAGGATAGTTTTTTATAGTGTGCGTTAACGGAGCAATGATGACGGTGTTTAGGTCATTATTCATCGCATTGGGTGAAATGATCACTGCCGGCCTGATCTTCTTCATTTCCGAGCCCACTGCGGGGTTCAGATCTACCATATAGACATCGAACTGATTCATACTTACCATTCCGTTTTGTCGAACTCATTCTCCATTCCTTCCCACATATCTCCTTCCGGTATATCTCCGGCTTTGATCGCGTCTTTTAACTGCTTTTCCCAGGTCGAAAGATCCGTATTGACGACCGGCTTTTTAACCTGCTCGATAATAAGCCGGCCATTGACAACTTGCACAACGATATCCTGATCAGCGAGCAGTCCGGCGGCATCCAAAAGCTGATTAGTTAGGATCACACCTTTGGAGTTACCGATAGCACGAATCTTGGTAGTGTATTGGGCAACTGGTTCGTTGACGCTGTTGTCAGGCTCGGGCTGCTCGTGCCTATAGGTTGTGGTTTTAGGCCTTTTTTTTGGGGCAGCCGCAGCCTTCTTCGATTTTTGTTTTTTTGCGCGCGCCGTCATGCTATTATCTTTATACAAAGTTATAACATTGTTATAACGGCCCAAATTTTCTTTCTACCTCACCTCCACCTCTTTCTCCGCCACATTCCACCCGCTTACCGAAACCTGGGGCTTCGCGGCGCCGGGTTTGGGGGTGTAGTCCAGGGTGATCGTTTTGCTTTCACCGGGGAGGACCGACACATAGTTGTCGCTGTAGAACACCGGCAGCAGCCGTTGTTTGGTGGTGGGATCTACAAGCGAGATGCGGTTGAAGAAGGCAAGCGGGCCGTCCGCGGGATTG
>JAICXX010000147.1 GCA_025934485.1 Chitinophagaceae bacterium | reverse complement strand
GCGTTGATTACTATCATATGGGACTCCGGCGAGGATGGCCGGCTCCCAATCGGGCATCAATCTGATCACCCGAAGCGCTTCGTCGTCGAGGTCCTTATTTAATACTATCCAGTTTCTCGTCCGTCGCCAATTCAAATTTTTGTAATCCAACAGAGTTTACTAAGTTTACGTCTGCAAAAAAGGACGGATTTCATCCGGTTTTGCAGACAAATACCGAATATCGTGCTACAATACGGCTATTTAAGCGATTTTACCGAAGAACTGCGCTCAGAAGGTAGATATACCTTTTCCTTGGACGACGTACATGCGAAATATTCCCAATCGCATGAAGCCATCAGGAAAGCGCTTCAAAGATTAAAAACTAAAAAAGAAATCGCCGTAATCCGAAAGGAGTTTTTTGCAATAATTCCTCCGGAATATAGAAGTAAAGGTATGTTGCCACCTTCCCTGTTTATCGCTGATTTGATGAAGTTTTTAGGCCGGAATTATTATGTGGGGCTACTAAACGCTGCGGCTTTCTACGGCGCTGCTCACCACCAACCCCAGGGATTTTCGGTTGTTACAACAAAGCCTTCGCTGCGAGGTGTACATACCAAGAAACTTACAATAGACTTTTACATAAAAAAGGAGTGGTCGAAAGAAGATATTATCCAAATGAAAGTAGAAACCGGATATATCAATGTCTCTTCGCCGGAACTCACGGCTTTGGATATCGTATTTTTCTTTGACAAAGTCGGCGGGTTTAACCGTATTATTACAGTATTGGAAGAGCTAAGCGAGACCATGGATGCTCAAAAGCTGGTAGTGACAACGAAAAGATTCTATCAAACAACTACCATACAGCGATTGGGATTCTTACTAGGTGAGGTCCTCCAACGCCGGGATTTAAGCGAACCCTTGGCAGAATATATGAAAACTCTAGATTATTTTCCCGTGCAACTACGGCCGGAAAACAAAAAGCCGAGAAGTATGGCAACAAGCAATGAATGGAAAGTTATTGCGAATGTTCAAATTGACACTGATTTATGATACCACAGGCATATGTAACGGCGTGGCGTAAGAAAGCACCGTGGCAAGAAGACTACCAGGTGGAGCAGGACTTAATTATCCAGCGCGCACTGGTTGAGATTTATATTAATCCCTTCTTGAAAGATAGATTGGCCTTTAGAGGCGGGACAGCTTTACATAAACTGCATTTATCGCCCGCAGTAAGATATTCCGAGGATATCGACCTGGTTCAGAAAAAGGCCGAACCCTTCGGACCAATAGTAGACAAATTAAGGGAGCAACTCTCTTTCCTGGGAAAGCCAGTGATCAAACAAAAACAGCATAACAATACCCTTATCTACCGCTTTGTTTCCGAAACCGGCATACCCTCCAAGCTAAAAATTGAAGTAAACTGCAGGGAGCATTTTACAGTCTATGGCATCCAGGAATCGATATTCACTATGGATTCCGAATGGTTCAGCGGTCAGACGCTTCTTTCCACTTACGATATCACGGAATTACTGGGCACCAAAATGAGAGCGTTGTATCAACGTAGAAAAGGAAGAGATTTATTTGATCTACACTATGCACTGACACAAACGGATGCCGAGCCAGATAAAATAGTAAAAGCATGGAAGCATTACATGAAAGAAGAAGGAAATGCTGTGTCGCAATTGGAGTTTATCGAAAACATGGAAAAGAAAATGGCCGATAAGGAATTCCTAGGCGATATGAAGGGATTACTGCGACCAGATGTTATCTATGAGGCGGACAAAGCCTATCAATATATTAAGTCACACCTATTGGAAAAAATCTAATTATATATCCCGGAAATAAGAACTAGAAATGACAGCAGAGCAATTAAAAACCTCGGAAGACCGGCTTTGGCAGGCAGCCGACAATTACGAGCTAACAGTAACCTGAAATCCAGTGAATATGCAACCCCCGGTTCTGGGACTGATCTTTCTCCGGTTTGCCTCTATTCGTTACAACCGTGTAAAACCGGAAATAGAGGCTGCTTTAAAAGCACAACGGAATCGTCGGATGCAACAATCCGAAGCAAAGATAGCCATCGCCAAATGTGGGTTTTACTTGCCCAAAGAGGCAACGAATTGGCGTCCCTATGCCAATTAGGGTTTCGCATCAGACAATATACAAATTCTAACTAGAACTCAAATTATCGACGAAAAATTAAGGCACATTATGGTGGTTCTTCGAGCTACAAAGATTCACCTCGTATACTACTGAATATCAGTTTTTTATAAAACAACAGCTTGAATTACCGGAATTGCCTGCAACCTTGGGGCGATATGCTATATTTGAACAGACAAAATGTTCCACATTGGAGAATCTTATAACCGCGCTTAAAGCGTTCCGCGACGAACGCGATTGGTCCCAGTTCCATAACGCTAAAGACCTGGCAGTAGCTCTCAATATTGAGGCTGGAGAACTGTTGGAAGCATTCTTATGGAAAGATGCTGCCGATGCAAATCCCGAAAAAGTCAAAGAGGAATTGGCTGATGTGTTTTCTTTTGCCCTTCTCTTAGCGGATAAGTATGGTTTCGACGTCGAAGAGATCGTTTTGGATAAAATAAGCAAGAATGCTGAAAAATATCCCGCCGACAAAGCCAGGGGAAACGCAAAAAAGTACACTGAGCTATGAGCAATACGCGCGGGAACAAAACGTTTTTCATAAACCGCTATTCATTTGATCGCCGCACGATACAGATGCTAGCCGATGACATATGGCTTAAAAATTTCTGGCCGGTAGTATATATCCTTAGCAGTAACCAACAAAAAAGGGCTTATGTAGGCGAGTCAACGAGCGCATACAATCGGCTGCAAACACACTTGGGCCATCCTGAAAAACAACAGTTGGACGAACTTTATCTGATTACCAGCCCCCATTTCCATAAATCCGCAACGCTCGATATTGAAGCCTCCCTTATTCGATATTTCAATGGAGACAGCTCTTCCGAGAAATATCAATTGCTTAATGGCAACCTGGGACTTACCTTTCAAAATTACTACGAAAAGCAAGAATACCAGGCCCTCTTTAGTGAGATATGGAAAGAGCTCCAGGATCAAAAAATAGCGATCCAAGACCTTCAGGTTATCGACAACTCGGATCTTTTCAAATATTCGCCTTACAAGGCGCTTAGTCCCGACCAGTATCAGTCAGTTCTTGAGTTAATTGAAATGCTCATTGGATCGGATGCCATCGGATTTGTTGAAGGAGGTGCCGGGACAGGCAAGACCGTATTGGCAATTTTCCTCATGAAGCTTCTCGTAACGCCATTGGAGGAGTTATTCGACGACAATGAAGATTGGAATGAGGAAGAGCCTTCTGCAGAAAGAAAACTCGTTCGCCAATTGAAAGAGTCGTATCCCAAACCGAGGATAGCGTTAGTAGTGCCGATGACGTCCCTGCGAAATACCCTAAAGGCCGTATTTAGAAGCGTAAGAGGACTTAATGCGGGAATGGTGATAGGTCCATCAGAAGTAGTCGGTGAAGACTACGACATATTGATTGTCGATGAGGCCCACCGTCTAAGACAGCGCCAAAATATCACAAATTATAGGTCGTTCGATGAAAATAACAGGCATTTCGGCCTCGGAAACGAAGGCACCGAACTGGATTGGATACTAGGAAGCAGTAAAAAGCAAATCTTTTTTTATGACCGGACTCAGTCCGTTAAACCATCTGATGTAGCTGAAAGCCGCTTTATCGAATTACAAGCGACATCAAAGCTATTAAAGCTTGAATCCCAATTACGTGTCAAGGGGGGATCCGATTACATCACCTACATAGAGGATCTCTTAAACGTACGCTTGCCTGAAAACGCTCCGCTATTCGAACAGGAAGGCTTCGAGTTTCTCCTTTTCGATCATATTTCGGACATGGCCCAAGCCATCGCCGAGAAGGAAACGGAGCACCAACTCTCTCGCATGGTTGCGGGGTATTCTTGGGAATGGAAGTCCAAAACCGAACCTACAGCAATGGATATAGAGATCGAAGGACTGCATTTTCAATGGAATCAGCAGTACAACCAGTGGATAAATTCCAAAAACGCAGCAAAAGAAATTGGCTGCATCCATACTACCCAGGGTTACGACCTCAACTATGTGGGTGTAATCTTTGGAAATGAGATAAGTTACAATCCCCACACTAAAGAATTAATTATCCATCCGGAGCACTTTTACGACAAAAAAACAAAGGCCGGTATCAAAGGCACGGACGTGCTCAAACAATACATTGTGAATATCTATCAGAATATGCTTTATCGAGGCATAAAAGGTGTATTCGTGTATGCGTGCCATCCCACGTTAAGAGGCTATCTCAAACACCATATGTACAGTTTCGTTCCATGACCAATCCGCAGCCGTAAAGAATAATTCTCAAGATCCGCGGATGTAAAGGCAATTCGATCCCCGGCCAACCGCCCCCCTACCACCTCCCCACACACCTTCCCCCCTGCACCAAAAACCCACCATCCTCATCGCCACCCGTAAACTGCATCATCCTTCCCTTGATCTCGCCGCGAACATAATGATCGCTGATACTATCGATATCCACCTCCGTCGGATTTGGATAGGCCACAGGCGCAAGATTGGTAGTAAGACCGTTATACCATGGTAAAACCTCATAAGAGGCGAAGGAAATGGCATCCAGGCTATTTCCCGAAGGATACCGCGTATTCTGATAGAAATAGCTGCCGACCGCAATCGGCACGGGACTGCTGAGCTGCACGACAAACTGCGACATCCCGTGATCCGACAAACCGTCGACATTCAGGTAATAACGAGTTCCATCATATGCCAGATCCACCCCGGTGACGTTGCCCCCATAAATATGATAAGCCGTCGCAGGCCAATCACTCAAAAACGCCCCGAACCCCCACTTGGTGGCGCTGTCGACCGCCGGCATATAGCCACGCACCCGCACCGCAAAACTACCATTATGAATGCCGGCGCCAGCCCCGGGATAGTTTGCCACCGGATTGGAACCCGAAAAGGTCCCATACACCGTATTACCCGTCACTTTAGTGATGTTTATAGTCAGCGACCCGGCACTGTCGGTCACATAGAGGTCATCGAAAGCCGATTCATAATGACACAATCCCACATCCCCATTCTCACTATGATACACGCCAGGCTGAATCGTACCCCCCGTGCGCACGAGAAGGCGAAACCGATCGAGCCCACTCCAGCCCATCGGTACACCGTCCAGCACGAGTGTATTACTGACGAGCCGGGCACTATGAAAATACCCCGTGACGTCGTTCGAAGGCACCGGCCCATCCTGAACAGCCACATCGCTGGTATAGGAGAGAGTATTGGCATCGCCGTCACCGCTATTCCAGGCCGCCACAAGTTTCCCATTCGTCACCGTATGACCCGAAGTAAAGCCTTTCAGGTTGATCAGGCTCAGCGTTCCAGAAAAATGGGCCCACAGATGATCGGCATCGAACGAATCGATCACGCACTGCATCGCGCTCTGGCTACTATAAAAGGCTTCGAGCAGATCCTCGCTGCAGGTGTCAAAAGCAAATTGAAGCTGGTTATAGGCGCTGCTCACCGTATTCGTAGCGCCGATCGGATAACGATTCAGCAAGAATTGCAGATGAAGATTCGCGCCCTTGTCGGTCGTCGTGCCCGTACAGTAAAAAGCAGTATCCGGGTGGCCGGCACTTAAACTCGTGAGGTATTGAACAAAGGTCGTGTCGACGGTACCACTATAATTTTTCCCATCGACGGCACATTGCCAGCCCGTCACCACGGGACCCGGTCGACCGGGAAGGCTTGGAGGAGCTATGATGGCAGCTTTGCAAGAGTACGAATAGACATAGGACAGAAGCAAGGGTATAACGGTTCATGGCTATAAACTAAATGAAAAACCTTATATTTGATAACCTCCTCCGTCGCACGCTCCACCATTTTAATACGCACACCGTATGACTCCCATGGGAAAACGATTTCGCGCGATTATCGTCCTGCTCGCCATTCTTTGCGTCAGGTCCGCCCATGCTTATTCCGTCCTCGCCCATGAGGCCCTCATCGATAGCTGCTGGGCAACATCCATCCAACCGCTTCTTTTATGGAAATATCCCGGCGCGACAAAGGAACAGTTAAAAAAAGCGCATGCCTACGCCTATGGTGGGGCCATAGCTCCCGATATCGGCTATTTCCCATTCGGCAACCCATTTTTTACAAACCTCGTCCACTACGTGAGAAGCGGAGACTATGTAGACGCATTATTATCCGATGCGCAGGATATCGATGAATTTGCCTTTGCACTCGGATTTCTATCTCATTATATGGCCGATAAGTATGGGCATTCTTTGGCCACGAATAAATCCGTTCCAATCTTATATGTAAAGGAGCACCAAAAATTCGGGAATTACGTCACCTATGAAGAAGACCATCTGTCGCACCGGCGAACGGAATTTGGATTCGACGTCCTGCAAACGGTAGAAGGCGACTACGCGCGGGTCGCTTATCATAATTTTATCGGCTTTCAGATTTCCAGCTCTTTGCTGGAAAGGGCCTTCGCCCAGGTTTACGGGCTCGACATCCATCAGGTTTTTGCCCATTTCTCCCTTTCTGTTACCATGTTAAGGTGGTCCTTCAAACGACTGTTCCCGGCGCTCACGGGTACGGCATGGATCTTTAAAAAGAGACAGCTAAAAAAAGCGCATTCCGGGCTTGCGGAAAACAGCGATACCGAGGGTACGAAGTATGAGACCTACTATGAGAAGTACGGAAAGCAAAGATTCGGCTCCGGCATTTACTCCCGCGCATACACCGCCTTCTTTAGCATTTTTGTCGCGTTCTTACCCAAGGTCGGCCCATTGAGCGTGCTGAAATTCAAGTCGCCCGGACCCGGCGTGGCGAAACTTTATTATAGCAGCTTCGATACGACGGTAAGGAACTATACCGCGGCCATGCGAGCCTGCCGAACCGGGACCAGCAAGCTGGCAAACATTGATTTTGATACCGGCAATTTTACGACGCCCGGTGAATATGGTCTCGCGGATAAAAATTATGACCTGCTCGTCGTCGCCCTGGAGAAAAACAACTTCAAATTGCTAAATCCCGAGCTCAGGGAAAACATCGTCGATTTCTATTCCCATCGCGTTGCACCTGAGGGCTCCGGCAAAGTGCAAAAGTCCTGGAACAAAACCGAGGCAGCGTTGCATCAACTTCGGGAAGCCAAAGTCAGGCAAAGATGACGCTCACTGATGCCCGGGCTCGATCGGCGACAAATAACACAAGCCCGTCGCGACCGGACACCGCGTTAACCTCGTCCTTCAAATGGGGTTGATGCCCTACTGTAACTTGAAAACAACTCCAAACTGGATATCCGTAATATCATGGCCCGCTTCCGCATTGAAGCCAAACGTCGGCGTGACAAAATAAGAGGCGCCGACAAATATACCCGGCACGGGAATCACGCTATTGTGCGTATAAGTGCCCGGATCGTTATAATATTGATAATGGTGGAAACCCAAACCGGCCGATACACCGCCATAGGTATCCAGACCCCGGACCTGCCAGCCATAATGCCACGCGGCCCTGGCAGCGATAATGATCGTATGGGAGTGGTAGTTGTCGTAATGGGCATATCCACCGCTGGACCACGATCCGCCGATCTCGCCCCCCAACGTGATCACGCCGGGCCCGGCCTCCCAGAGACCGTCCTCGATGGCCGCCTTCAAACCAAAAGGTGCGTTGTAATCATCGCCTTCATAATAGCCGCCGGCGCCTATGCCGCCATTCACAGTTATACTTCCAAGCCCAACGGGCGTAACGGGCCCATGGGGCTGCGGGTGCTGGCCAAAAGAGGTGTTGGAAAGGATAATAAAAGTTGCGATACAAAATAACCGGAGTGCGGACAGTCTTTTCATCATCTATTGGTTTTTTCCGCAAATATAGCCAGTTTCCCGTCACGTGTTCTTTAAATTATCCGCTTCGGGCGGCATAAAAAAAAGAGCGAGAACCCCTACACTCCATAGATATGCGCCACAACTCCGCCCGGAAAAGCCACCACATCCCTCAACTTCAAATAAACCGGCGCCGCAACGCCATTAAAGATCGGCATCCCGCCACCCAACACCACCGGGTGAACAGCCAAACAGAACTCGTCCACAAGCCCCGTCGCTATCAGACTCCGCACAAAACCGGCGCCGCCGATGGCCACGATCGGCTTGCCCTCCTCGGCTTTAAGCAGCCGGATCTCGCCGGCAAGATCGCCATTAATGACCCGCGCCTGCGCCCAGGAAGCATGAGCCGCCGAAGCCGAACCACCAGCATCGAAGCCCTTATATCCGCGCTGAGTGAATACCGCCTTAGGTATCGAGTTCATCGCCGGGGCAAAGGCATCGGTGGATGTAACCCAGTAAGGCGCCATGGCCTCGAACGACTTTCTGCCCATTATGATCAGCCCCGCCTGATCCGTCTGCGCTAGCGCCCAGCCCTTGGATTTTTCATCGCCGGTCTTAAAGATCCAGTCGTTCTTACCATCGGGCCCGGAGACAAAACCGTCGAATGACATCGACATCTTTACGATTAATTTTCGCATCTCTATTGTTTATTCAAAAGTAAGCCGTCCTCTCTGAGCGAGAAGGGTGGTAAACCGACAATCCCCCGGGGCGATTGCGACGTCCCTCCATTTGCATAGTTGACCTTTTTTCCCTATATTTCTGAATAAATTAACCATCCAATGAACCTCTTCACTCGCCTCTCCAACGGTTGGACCATCGCCCTCAATAGCTTTGCCGTCCTGAAAGAAAACAAACAACTGATCATTTTCCCGATCCTCTCGGGCATCTCGATGATCTTGGTGATCGGCTCCTTCATAACGGTTTTGCTGGCCTCCAGCGGTTGGGATATACAAGCCTTCAACGACCAAAGCCAGGTAGCCAACTACTCCATCGTATTCGTCTACTATCTGATAAACTATTTCGTTATCGTCTTCTTCAATACCGCCCTGGTTCAATGCACCCACTTATACTTTAGTGGCGAAGAACCCACTGTCAGGAAAGGCCTGCAATTCGCGCTAAGCCGGATCGGCGCCATCCTGTCCTGGGCCGTATTCGCCGCCACCGTCGGCACTATCCTCCGCATTTTGCAAGATAACCTTGGCCGGATCGGGAAGATCATCACCGGCCTCATCGGCATCGTGTGGAGTATCGCCACTTTCTTTGTCGTACCGGTGATCGCCAACGAGAACCTCGGTCCCATAGCCGCCTTCAAACGCTCAACCGAATTGGTAAGACAGAAATGGGGCGAAGGCCTGGGCGCGTCGTTCAGTTTTGGCTTAATCCATCTCGTAACCATTGTGGCATTGGCCATTCCTTCCCTTGCCCTCGGCTATTTCATACATCCCCTCGTAGGAATCGCGCTGTTCGTCCTCGGTTTTTTCGCCATGGTCGTCATCCTCAATGCCGCAAAGGTCATCTTCATTAGCGCCATTTACTTTAACATCAACGGCGATCCCGTCAAGCATTATAATCAGCAGCTGGCAGATAACCTCTTCAGAGAAAAATAGGAGCTCACGTTACCTTGCCGAAAGGTACCAGGGGCAACCTCCCCGTTCAATAAAACTATTCGTTGTGGCCGCTATGAACCATAGCGGCCATCTACCGTCTAAACAACCATCTCCCGCCACCCTATCTATGCCCCTCGCGGAACTCCAGCGGCGTACACCCTTTCTGGCGCTTAAAATGCCGGTGAAAGTGATGGATGCTTCGATAGCCGCTTCGGTACGCGATCTCGGAAACGGTATCCCTGGTCTCGGAAAGCAGCCTGCAGATATGCCCCAGCCGGATCTCATTCAAACTCTCCGAATAGGTCTTCCCCGTCCGCGCCCGGAAGCTCCGGCAGAAAGACCCCTTGGTCATACAGGCCTTACGCGCCATCTCCTCCAGCGTCATGGGGCGGAAATAGTTCGCCTGCATCAAGGCCATAACCTCCTCGATCCCACTTTTTTTTTCGGCGGAAGGAGCCGAACCGGCGGCCGGCGCCGCAGACAAGACACGCACGAAAAGGCTCCTATCGGCATTCGAAAGCTCGTGCAGCAGTTCCAATAAGCCCAGGTAGATCGCAAAGCCGGTCCGGCCCCGCAACACCTCGAGCCGCCGGCATATTAAAGGAAGGACGCCCGCTTCAAAACGGACACCCCGGGCCGCCATCTCCAGCAACTCCGCGATAGCCTGCGTCTGCCTCTTGCCTAACATACCCTCTCCCAGCAAGTCTGCCGGCCAGCGGATCGCAAGGCCATCCTCCACAGAGGTCCGGCAACCGGCAGCGGAGTGACCGCCCGACACCCGCCTCCACCCATGCTTCAACTTCGGCCCCAGCATGATCGCCTGTGCCCCGGTCAAGGCAAAAGTCTCCCCGGCAACCCAAAACTCATAACTGCCCTCCGGCAACACCAGGAGTTCATATCCGTCATAAACAAAAGAGGAAGTATCGAGTGCAGGAGAAAAATGATGGAAGGAAACACACTCCCCATCATCTACAAGCGTAGTCTTGGCTAATTGGTTAGTTTTCATGGCAACAATCTTGGTCCTCCAAAAATAGCCGCGTCAGCCGTACAATGATTTTTTTGGCATATCTTGACAACACTTTGCACTGTCTGACATGAGTAGCGCCCCCGGAAAAGTGGTTTTTAAGGTCTTATCGTTACTGGCGGCTTCCGTCCTCCTCGCCTCGGCGGCCGTAGCCCAGCAGCACCCCCCGGTCCATTTCACCGCCCTCACATCCCGCGACGGCCTCTCCCAAAGCACCGTCAACTGCATCTTCCGCGACAGCTATGGCTTTCTATGGTTCGGCACCCAGGACGGGCTCAACCGCTACGACGGTTATTCTTTCACCGTCTACCGCCACGACGCGGCAAACCCAAGGTCCATAGCAGACAACCAGATCAAATCCATCATCGAAGATGACGAGCACCGCCTGTGGATCGGCACTCTCGGAGGCGGCCTGTGCATCTATGACCGCGACCACGACGCCTTCCTGCGGCTCGAAGACATCGGCATCCACCCGGCCTTCCACACCGACCCCGCCATCCTCAGCCTCCTCAAGGCGCGCGACGGCTCCATCTGGATAGGCACCTTCCGCGGCCTCCTCCACATAAACGCACAACACACCACCATCAGCGAATTCCTACCCGAACCAGCCGACACGGCAAGCCTCGGCAACGCGACCATCCAGGCGCTTTTCCAAGACCACTCCGGCCGTATCTGGGTCGGCACCTACGGCGGCCTTGACCTCTACCGGCCTAAAGACCAGGGCTTCACCCACTGGCAACAAAACAACAGCCCCCTCACCAGCGACCACCTCACGGCCATCACTCAGGATCGCCATGGCAACCTCTACCTTGCAACGGACGGCGGCGGCCTCGACGTGCTTGACCCGGCGACCGGCGACCTCAAAGCCCACCAGCCCTCCCCAAACCCCGGCGCCATCAGCAGCCCTAACCTTCGCACCCTCTGCCCCGCACCCGACGGCGCCATCTGGGTGGGCACCGAAAATGGCCTCGACCGCTTCGACCCGGCCACACAGATCTTTACCCACCATCGCCATACGCTCATCGGCGAAGGCAGCCTTACCAACAACACCGTCACCTCGCTCCTCGAAGACAGCACCGGCATCCTCTGGGTGGGCACCGCCCAGGGAGGAGTGAATAAATACGACCGGAATCTTTTCTATTTCGATATCTACCGCAGCACCGCCGACGCGGCAAGCCTCAGCGGCGACCAGGTGACCTGCTTCGCCCAGGATCCGAAAGACAATATATGGATAGGTACGGACGGCTCCGGCCTCGACCGCTGGGACACCACCACAGGCCGCTTTGACCATTACTACCCGGGTAAACCCAACGCACCAGCCGGCACCGCGATCCTCGCACTCCTTATGCTCAGGAATAAACACACCCTCTGCATCGGCACCTATGGCAACGGGCTGGATCGCCTCGACCTCACCACCGGCCGCTTCACCCACCTCAAATCCGGCCCGGGCCCCAAAAACCTCAGCAACCCTTCGATCTACGCCCTCCTCGAAGATAGCCAGGGCAACATCTGGATGGGGACCAATGGCGGGGGCGTAGACGTCCTCCATCCGGATGGCACCATAGATAAACACTCCTTCACCGGCCGCAGGGATAGCGTCAGCAACAACTATATCCGTTGCCTCCTCGAAGCCCGCGACGGCTCCATCTGGATCGGCACCTACTCCGGCGGCATCAGCGTCTACGACCCCGCTACAAAACGATTCACCGTCTACGACAATGTGGTAAACCATCTCAGTAACCAGGTCGTATTCTCGCTTTGTCAGGATACCAAAGGCCGCATCTGGGCAGGCACCATGGGCGGCGGACTCGATCTCTTCGATCCGGCGACAAAACAATTCCGGACCTACAACGAAGCCGTCGGCCTCAGCAACAACATCGTCAATAGCATCATCGAAGACACCCGGGGCTTTCTCTGGCTCAGCACGAACAAGGGTATCAGCCGGTTCAACCCGGCAACCGGCGAATTCCGCAACTTCGGCATTCACCACGGCCTGCAAAGCCTCGAATTTCTCAACGGCTCAGGATTCCGCGACAACAAAGGCCGTATCTTCTTCGGCGGCATCAGCGGATTCAACGTCTTCGATCCCACGCAGGAAACCATAAACAAAGTCGCGCCGAAGCCGCGCCTCACCGATCTATACCTTTTCAACAAACCGGTAAGACCCGGCGAACCCGGCTCCCCCCTTAAAGAAGATATCAACCGGCAGCAGGAGATCATCCTCTCACACAACCAGTACGATTTCAGCATCGGCTTCGGCGCCGCCGGATACACTATCCCCTCCGACAACAAATTTGCCTATAAGCTACAAGGATTCGACGAAAGCTGGAACTTCGCCGGACCCCAACGGCGGGCGACCTATACCAACCTGTCCCCGGGGCACTACTCCTTCCACCTCAAAGCCGCCAATAACGACGGCATCTGGAGCGCAAATGACACGATCATCGGCATCACCGTCCTACCCCCGTTCTGGAAAACGTGGTGGGCCTATGCACTCTTGGTGATCATCGCCCTGGCCATCCTCTATCTCATCTATCGCGACATCACGGAAAGAGAAAGACTACGCGGCCGCATCCGGCTGGAACAAATGACGGCCGAGAAAAACCGTGAACTCAACGAATTGAAACTGCATTTCTTCACGAATGTCTCGCACGAACTGCGAACCCCGTTGTCCCTCATTACCGACCCGCTTCGAAAACTCATCAAAGGAGAGATAAGCCCCGACGAAACCCGACGCTACGGCAAGCTCATGTACGACAACGCCACGCGTTTGACACGATTGATCGACCAGATGCTCGATTGGCGCAAGCTCGAAACCGGCCATCTCCGCCTCGACCCGCGGAGCACAGACCTCGTCGGCCTCACAAAAGATATCGCCGGGCTCTTCAGCCTCCACGCCACCGAACGCCACCTCGACTATACCATCTCATCCCCCCACACGGAACTAAAAGCGCTCGTAGATACGGACAAGTTCGAGAAGATCGTCTTCAACCTCATCTCTAACGCGTTCAAGTATACGCCCGACGGCGGCTCGATCACCATCACCATCCGATATAGCACCACCGGCACACAACCCGCCGCCGAACTCCACGTCCGCGACACCGGCATCGGTATCGCCCCGGACCTCCGCGACAAGGTCTTCGATCTGTTCTACCAGGTACAGGGCAGCCGCCGCTACGAGTCCGCCTCGACCGGCATCGGCCTCGCCCTCGCCCGCCAGCTCGCCGAATTGCACGGTGGCACCCTCACCGTCACCAGCGAAGAAGGCGCCGGCTCCGACTTCATCCTGACGCTTCCGTTAAACGAACCGATACAACACTCCGCCCCGCCTCAACCTTTGACTGCGAGCCCCCAAAACCCCGCCGAACCCCGGGTGACCGCACCCGTCCAAACACAAACGGGCCCCATCGCGACAATGCCTACCGCTTCAGAGCCAACCCAAGATCCCGACGCAGATCTCGAAAATGACACGCCCCTCATCCTTCTCGTCGAAGACAACGCCCACCTCCGCGACTACATCCGCGGCGAGCTCCCGCCCATCTACCGCACCGCCGTAGCCGGCGACGGCGCCGCCGGTCTCGAAAAAGCACTGGAGCTCATCCCCGACCTCATCATCAGCGACGTCATGATGCCCAACCTCAGCGGTCTCGAACTCTGCCGCGCCGTAAAAACCGATCGGCGTACAAGCCATATCCCCGTGATCCTCCTCACCGCACGGCAATCCGACGCCCACCAGGTCGAAGGCTACACCGCCGGCGCGGATGTGTACATACCCAAACCATTTAATATGGAAGTGATCACCGCCTGCGTGAGCAGTCTGCTCGAATCCCGCCGCAGGATGCGAGAACTCTATCGAAAACATACGCTGCCCCGCGAGGAACAACACTCCATGCAATTGAACTTCCTCGACAGGCAGTTCCTCGAAAATGCCGCCGCAATCGTCGACCAGCACCTCGCCGATCCGCTATTCGACGTCGAAGTATTGGCAGCCAGGCTCAAAGTCAGCCGCCGCCAGCTCTACCGTAAATTAAATGCACTCACCGGCGAAACGCCGCATGATTATATCACCACCCGCCGGCTCACCAAGGCAGCGCAATTGCTGCTCACCGGCGAGCTCACGGTGTCGGAGGTGGCCTACAAGACCGGCTTCACCGACGCCGCCAATTTCTCCCGCAGCTTCACTCGCCACCATGGCCGGAGCCCCTCAAAATACCGGAAGGACGCCCGCTGACCTTGCGGGTCTTCACTCCGCTGACCTTGCCGGCGTTCACCCCGCTGACCCGTTCAGCTATCACCGCCTTGTCCCAATCGATCACCGGACAAGCCACGCGCAACACCCCATCCCTCACCCAAACCGTATCCGTCCCGTCGACTACCCCTTCCCGGCAGTCCCACCAGCCCACCACATATTTTCCATTCCGCATCCCCCGCACCTCGAGCACCGCACCCCTCAAAGCTGTAACCCGGGACGCAGCACCCCCACCCCCCGTATTCAAGATCCACCCCGCCACCCGCGAAGAGTCCGCCGCCCTCAACGCATAAGCCCGAACT
>JAICXX010000217.1 GCA_025934485.1 Chitinophagaceae bacterium | reverse complement strand
GCCAGGGCAATTTTTGTTTTGTACCTTTCCCCTACGAGATACGGTGATCAAAGCGGTGACCAGAACACCAGGAGCCGGGGTTCCGATTTTACCCTGGACAATCACTCTCATCCCGAGGATTTCGAGCCAACCTTCAGATGTGGGGATTGGGATTATATCAAGACCTTCGGGCTTTCGCTGGTGGCTGGTCGTTACCCCTATTCAAGTAATACCCTAAAGGAGGTTGTTTTGAATGAAAACTCGGTCAAACAGCTCGGCTTTCGGTCAACGGAACAGATCGTAGGGCACCTGTTCCGTTGGGGTGATCTCCATAGCCCCGGCTGCGTGATAGTCGGAGTGGTGCATGATTTCATTGATGGATCATTAAAAGAAAAAATAGGCCCACTGATGCTGGTAACGATGGCTAACCAGTACCAGCTGCTTGCTGTGAAGGTCGATCCGTTGCGATCGAAGGATATTACGTGGCATTGGAGGGAATTTTCAGGCGGGTATATCCGCAGAATTTTTATTATGCCGAATGGTTCGACGCGCGGATTGCGGGTTCCTCATAGCTACGCCTATAGGCATTTGGGTCATGAGCCAGTGGCTTTTATCGTTTTCCTATCATGTGCGGATCGGCTGGTGGATCCCGCTGTGTGCTATTCTCCTTTCGCTGGTGATCGCCCGGGTTACCATTGGGTTGAAGGCATTTCGTGCTGCGCTGGCCAATCCGGTTTCCAGCTTGAGGAGTGAATGAAAATATTTATATTGGCGTCCCAATAGACAGCAACATGATTAAACACCTCGTAGTCACTATCTTATTGAGCGCAACTTTCACTTCCTTATTTGCCCAGGGCTATTTTGAAGGGGAGATCGAATACAAAATTGATTATCAAGTGAAGGTTAATAATGACGCCGCTGCGTACATTCCTTCTTATCCTGCCAAAGGCATGCGATTGATCTTTAAAAATGGAAGTTGGCTGCAATACCTTGACGCTGCAAAAGATTATGAGTACTGTTTTTTTGACCGCAAGCACAACCGGGAATGTTGGAAATACAGAGGCTATGATACGCTTATCTATTTCCCGGCAGGAAAGCGAGGAGGCGGAGACGAGGATTCTCTGGTGTCGGTACAAGTTACGCGACATGCCGGCAATGTCCTGAACAGAGACTGTAACAAGCTGGTGTTTAAAACCCATGCCATGCAGCTGACCATGTACTTTGACCCGAATCTCCGTATCGATCCCGCCTGGTTCGAAGCTGCCAAATTGAACTATTATGATGTAATCTACACGAAGATGAAATCTCTCTATTTAAAATTGATTTGGGAAACGCCCAAGTTCGTCGTGACATATACGGCTGTTCGGGTACAACCGCGGCCGGTTGATCCCAAAGAATTTGCCGCCGTTTCTTCTCTACCAATGAAACTCTAGGCGTGACCCGCAATTCAGCTACAAAAGACCCCGATTAGGATACAGCCGGCGGCTCGCCGGGGCGGACCTTTGTGTTCTAAAACGAATACATATGGCAAAGGTTTGGTTTATTACGGGGGCTTCCCGGGGATTTGGACGGATCTGGACAGAGGCCGCGCTGAGGCGGGGCGACAAGGTAGCGGCGACGGCGCGCAGCTTGGCGAGTCTTGCCGGTCTTACCGCTGCGTATGGCGATCATGTGCTGGCGCTCGAGCTTGACGTAACGAGGCCGGAACAGGTGGCTACGGCAGTGACGAAGGCTTATGAGCATTTCGGGAGGCTCGATATCATCTTGAATAATGCCGGTTATTCGCTCGTGGGCACCATCGAGGAAGGCAGCCCGGAGGATGTGCGGAAATTGTATGACACGAACATCTTTGGCCCGCTGGCTGTTATCCAGGCAGCCTTACCGCTGTTGCGGAAACAGGGCGGCGGTCATATCGTCGGCGTTTCGAGCGGTCTCGGTCATGTTTCGATGCCAGTGATCGGGTATTATTGTTCATCGAAATGGGCTTTCGAGGCCATTCATGAGAGCCTGGCTGCCGAGGTCGCGGCATTCGGCATCAAGGTAACTATCGTGGAACCCGGCGCCTATGCTACTGAATTTGGAAGCCAGGAGTCGTTGAAATTTGCGGCCGGACTGGACGTCTATGGCGATTTTAAAAATCAATTCTTTGATCGGCTGAGGACTATGGAAAAAGGCGATCCCAGCGCCACGCCTGATGCGCTGTTCGCTGTGGTGGATGCTGCGCGGCCGCCGTTGCGGTTCTTTCTTGGCAGTCATAATCTGCCCTGGGTGCGAGCCGCTTATAACGAGCGCCTGAAGGTCTGGGAAGAGTGGGAATCGGTTTCCAGCGCGGCGCAAGGCAAGCTGACCGAAACGGCGTAAATTGTATAGCAATGAAACATCAGAAATTCGATTCGATCTCGGATGCGCACCGGGCGTTTGGATTACCCAAGCCCAAGCATCCACTGATCAGCCTGATCGGAAGCGCGAATACCCCGGCCGAGGGTACGGGCTGCTCGAGGGGTGCCCATGTGCTCAACTTTTACAAGATATCATACCGGGCCAAGATCGGCGGTAAACTAAGATACGGTCAGCATTATTATGATTTTGATGAGGGGGGGCTTTTATTTGCCTCCCCGAATCAATTGCTTGGGGGCGGCGGGGAAGAAAGCCCGCTGGAGGGGTGCTCGCAGTATGCACTTCTTATCCATCCGGATTTCCTGCTGGGCCATCCGCTTGCGAAGAAGATCAGGCAATATGGGTTCTTTTCTTATTCCGCCAATGAGGCGCTGCATCTCAGTGAGCAGGAGAAGGCGACGGTGATCGCTATTTTTGAGATGATCCGCGCCGAGCTGGACAGCAGGATCGACGATTTCAGTCAGGATGTCGTTATTTCCCAGATCGAGCTGTTGCTCAATTATGCGAATCGTTTTTACAAGCGGCAATTCATCACCCGAAAGGCGGTGAACAGCGATATGCTGCAAAGACTCGAGGATGTGCTGGAGGCTTATTTTGGCAGCTCGTTAATGCGAGGTCTGCCGACCGTGGCGTATCTGGCGGAGGAGCTGCATGTATCGCCCAGCTATCTGAGCGATATGCTCCGCTCGCTGATCGGTCAAAATGCGCAGCAGTATATTCATGATAAGCTCATCGAAAAGGCCAAAGAGAAGCTGTCCACTACCGATCTCACAGTGAGTGAGGTGGCGTATGAACTCGGGTTCGAGCATTCGCAATCGTTCAGCAAGCTGTTCAAGACGAAAACGAATCTTTCGCCTTCGGAGTTCAGAAAAACGTTTAATTAGCCGGGGGCGCCGCCTGGGCTATTTCGCGTTTTTTTCTTATATTCAGGTATGCGCCTGCGTCTATGGCTTTCGGCACCGGCAATGTTGCTGGTCGCCTGCAATGGAAATCATCCATTCCCCTCCCGAACAGCAATCGACCAACTGCAGTTGAAGAAGGGTGCGATTATCGTATGCGGCACGCCGGATAAGGAGTTTGGGATCGTGAATTTCGATATCGACGGCAGCCGCCAGGTAAAAAACGACTTCAATACGGCGGTGGAGCTACTGCACTCCTTTGAATATGACGAGGCCGAAAAAGCATTTGCAAAGATCATCGACGAAGCTCCGGGATGTGCGATGGCCTACTGGGGTGTCGCCATGTGTAACTTCCACGCGCTTTGGGAACCGCCAACCGAAGCCGATCTTAAAAAAGGCTCCAAAGCGATCTCTATAGCTGAATCGTTAAGCCGCCCGAATTCACGCGAGGATGGGTATATCGGTGCCGTCGGCGCCTATTACAATGACTGGGAGAAGACCGCCCCCCATAACCGCTGTGTGCATTTTGAGAAAGCGATGGAGCAGTTGCATGGGGCGTATCCCGACGACAAGGAGGCTGCCATCTTTTACGCATTGGCGCTGGATGCTTCGGCGGATCCTACGGATACGACCTATACGCACCAGAGAAAAGCGGGCGGGATACTCGACAGCTTATACGCAGCCTTTCCCGATCATCCGGGCATCATTCATTATATCATTCATACTTACGATTTTCCCGGACTGGCGTATCTTGCACTGCCTGCCGCGCGGAGATATGCCGAGGTAGCTCCTTCGTCTGCCCATGCATTGCATATGCCCACGCATATTTTTACGAGGTTAGGGCTATGGGACGAAAGTATCCGACTGAACGAGCGGAGCATAGATGCTGCGCGGTGCTATGCCCAGCAAGCGGGCACAAAAGGACATTGGGCCGAGGAACTGCATGGCCTGGACTATCTTATCTATACCTACTTGCAAAAGGGGGATAACAAAAGAGCCGGAGAACAGCTAAGCTACCTGGCGACTATCCGGGAGGTATACCCAATGGATTCCAGGGTGGCTTATACCTTCGCAGCGTCGCCCACCCGGTGGGCGCTTGAAAACAAGAACTGGACGGAAGCCGCCCGGTTGGCGCTTGAACCTGTATCCATGCCCTGGAGTCAGTACCCCTGGCAGCAGGCCATTATCCACTTCGGGAGGCTGCTTGGCTCGGTTCATACCGGGCATCTGCAGGCCGCGGAAACGGAATTGTCGGCGTTGGATACGCTTCATGACCGTCTTGTTCAACAGAAGGATGCTTATAAGGCAAGACAGGTCGAGATACAACTATTGGCGGGTCGGGCCTGGATTGCACATGCCCATGGGGCGCGGAACGATGCTTTAGCCTTGATGCGGAAAGCCGCCGACATGGAAGACAGCACGTCCAAGCCTCCGGTGACTCCCGGGGAGGTTCTTCCGGCCAGGGAGTTGTATGCGGACCTCTTATTTGAATTGCATCAGACCGATGCCGCATTTCGAGAATATCAGGTGGTCCTGAAAAAATGCCCTAATCGTTTCAATAGCTTGTTTGGCGCCGGCCGGGCTTGCGAGATATTGGGCGACCGCTCCAATGCCGCTTTATACTATAGGCAGCTGCTGGCAATAGCGGATCAAGGGTCAAGCAGGCCGGAATTAAATGCGGCGAGGATGTTTCTTTTTAAACGGTAATTGTAAGACACGCAGGATATTTTCAGACGCGGGATATTCCGCGGGCTGATCTACTCCCAACTTTTCCGGAGCGCGGCCCGGCGTGTAATAAAAAGTGCCGAAGACGAGATCCCAGATCGTAAGCGCCACTCCATAGTTTTGCGCCTCTTCTATTGCCGCGCTATGATGATAACGATGGGTCTCGGTGCCAATGAGAAAATAATTCAGCCAGCCTGCCCGGACGTCGACGTTAAAATGCGATACGAGTCCCTGAAAGCCGATGATCAGCGTCGCGGCAAATGCGGCTGCGGGATCGATGCCGAGGGCGATCAGCGGAAACTGGATGATCATCGCCGCGATGGCCCCGTTAATAGGATTGAACACCGCATGCATCAGCACGTATACCCGATCCGGCAAATGATGCGCCAGATGTACCCGCCAGAAAAATCTGCCAACGGGACCCTTCCCCGTGTGACTCAGCCGGTGGTACCAGTACTGAAAAAACTCGAATGTTATGAGGTAAGCGAATACGCTCAGCCACACCGGCGCTCCTTTTAAAAAACCCGGGAATCGCTCGCTGTAGAAGATCGCCAGCCAACCGAAGGCCAGATTCGTCAGCGCCACGGCGGGAATGTCTATTGCGATATAGCGGAGGTCGCGCCAAAAGCTGCGGCCCGTCATTTTCCAGCCCGCGGACAATGGAAAAATGGCTTCTGTTGCCATGAGTATCACCACGAGGGCGAGGGTGACTATACCGTAAATCTTCGAGTAATTCCCGTGCTTGTCGACCGTTATCACGATCACTGCCAGGACGGCGGCCAGTAATGCCGGATATAGGCCATAGGTTATGGCTTTTTGAGCTGCCCTTTTCATACTAGTTGAATTTATAGGAGCTGATGATAAAAATTACGAGGAAGAGGCCTAGCTGGAGGGCATTGAAAAGAGTGAGTCTTCGCCGCGTTGCCACCAGGGTCACGGGATTTGGCTGCGCGTTTTCGCTGCGAAGAAATTGCTTTAGCCTTTTGGCCGCCGGCCGTTCCAACACGATCATGTTGAGGATCAGCAAACCGAGAATGCCAAGTTTCACCTTGAACCAGGTTTGATGCATGAATACGCCGTGCACCGCCATCATCATCGTTATTCCGCCCACCACAATGAGAACGCCGCCGAAGGCTTGCGCGATGCGGAACCGGCTTGTCGCGCGGACGATCGGCAGTGCCTGGTCTTTATTGTACGGTAAGTATTTCCACAATTGATAGTTCGTCAAAAAACCGGCGAAAAAAGTGCCGGCCATGATAGTGATGCCGGAAATGTGCAGCACGAGGCCGAGAGGCAGTAACGTTGTCATTATCTTTTCATTTTATTGAACAAGTGTTCATAATCGAACAAATGTCTACTTTTACAAAGTAACGCCGCGCATTCCGGCCGTACAAGGCCAGTATGGGCGGGATGTGCGATACGGGACAAAACCTTAAAATAGTTCTGAAATGGAAGACCGGCGAACGCAAAAGACGAAGAAGTCTCTGGCCGATGCGCTGAAGGATCTTATCCTGGAGAAGGGCTATAACAATGTAACCGTTCAGGACATCATCGACCGGGCCAATGTGGGCAGGAGCACCTTTTATGCGCATTATGAAAATAAGGAGCAGCTCATGGTGGGCAATATCAATTTCCAGCAATCACTCGTCGATCCGCCGCCCGCTGATGCCGTCTATCCGATGGGTATCAATCTTTTCTATTTATTCAGCCATCCGAAGGAACAGTTGTCGCTTGTCAGGGGGATTGCGGGTACGCCGGGCATGACGGCATTGCTGAACTATTTTACGGAGCTCTGTGTGGGCAAGATCCTCGATCATCATAAAGGGAAATTGCCGCGGTCGAAGCTGGAGCGACAGCTTTTTACCTATCGGGCGGAGGCGGCGGCCGGCGGCATTGTGCGGATGCTTTTCAAATGGCTGGAGGATGGGGCCGTTGTGCCGGTGGAGGAGATGGTGGCGAGTGCAAGGCGGGTGCTCGGAGTTTTTATTGGGGAGGGTTAACAAGTGAAATGTGGTATTTGATGGCAGGCGTGATGGCAGGCCAATCGTCCGTCCTGAACGGGGCGGTGGGATAGCCTTCCTTATTAAACAGATTTGCATTGGAGGCATCGTCTTCCCAGGCGTAGCGTACTGCTATGGGTTGCGGTACCTTGTCGGTAGACAGGATGACCTGATCCCCTTGGATCGTCGCATCGGCAGGGTAAAAATGTCGATCGGCGCCGGTGTTGGCGAAGGTCAGTTTTGGCGTTCCGCCTACTATCGATACGGAATGATATACCGCGCCGGAGGCGATGCCGGGCAGCCCATAGGTCTGATGGAGCGCCAATGCGGCGAGCCGGTAGCCCACATCCTGTTTGTCGGTGGGATGGATATTATTGGGATTGCCGATGTCGATGGTCACTGCCATGCCGGTGTGCGGTCTGTTGATAGACATCCTGCATTTAGTCGGTCTTTGGAACCAAACGTAAGAATCTATTCTGTACTATTCTATTCTACTTTTGATTTTTTTTTCGATTATTTGGCCATGCTCTTCTGGATGAAGGCTTTTTCGAGCTCGGAATTTGTCTGGCGGAGAGCCATTCCCCAATACTTTTTTGCAGCGGCGAGGTCGCCTTCCAGGAAATGGAGTTTGCCGAGGGCGGCATTGAGCAGATAGTACTGGCTTAGAAAGGGGTGTTTCAGCAGGCTGTCGAGGGTCTCGAAGGCGGGTGCCTTGTGGCCGGCATAGTAGAGGGCTATGGCGTAGTTGAGCTCGACGAAAGGATTGGGGTGCAACTGGAGAAGCTGGCGGTAGAGGCGGCTGATGGCGGACCAATCCGTTTGTGCGAAACTTCCCGCGGTACAGTGCAGATAGGCGATAGCGGCTTCGAAGTGATAGGAGGAGGCGGGGCCGCCGCGTGACTGCTCTAAATAATGACACGCGAGGCGGATGAGTTCGGGGTCCCATAATGACCGGTCCTGTTCCTCGAGATCGAGCAGGTCGCCGGAGGGGCCGAACCGGGCTTTGAAGCGGGCTGCGTTGAAGAGCATCAGCGCATAGAGGGCGGCCGTCTCCTGGTTTCCGATCTGGCTGTTGAGGAGTGCGCGGTCCAACAGCAGCGCTTCCTCGCAAAGTTCTTCGCGGATGAGTTCTTTGCCCCAGGAGGTTTTATAGCCTTCGTTGAAGATGAGATAGATGATCTTGTGGACGACGGTCAGCCGCGGTCTTAGTGCCTCGGTATTTGCCTCCTCGAACAGGATCTTTTCTTCTTTGATCTTTTGGCGGGCACGGATCAGCAGTTTGTCGATGCCGTCGACCGTCATCGCCAGGATCTTGGCTATCGCCTCGACCTTGAGGTTGACGACATATTTGAGGGTGATGACCACCTGTACTTTTGGTGAGAGATGTGGATGGGCGCAGGCGAACAAGAGCCGCAGCTGGTAGTCGTCGAAGGCGCTCGGTAGGATGGTGGGATCGCGGGGTGCCGAGGCCGGGTCACGCGCTGGCGTGGTTTCTTCCTGGAAGAGGTTTCTGAATCTTTTCCCTTCTTTGATCTTATTCAGGGCTTTGTTCTTGCAGACCGTGAAGATCCAGCCGGCGGGGTTGGATGGGAGTCCGTCTTTGCGCCAGGCGGTGAGGGCTGCCGAGAAGGCGTCCTGAACGAGGTCTTCCGCGCTGTCGAGGTCGATGTCGCGGGAGAAGTATAGCAGGGTGGAGACCATTTTTCCAAAATGGCTTTTGTATAAGAGATCTACTTCCTGCTGTATGGTGTCCATGGGTTTATGCTTGACATGGGCCGAGCATGGGCCGCACTTCGATGGCCATAGCGCCGCGTAGCACCAGTGGGCAGGTTTGGGCAAACGAGGCGGCTGCGTCGAGGTTTTCGGCCTCGATCACGATGTAGCCGCTGACGCCTTCTTTGGCTTCGATGAAGGGGCCATCCGAGACGACACTTTCTTTATTGACGTATCTACCGGTGATGGCCAGGGGCTCGCCGCCGATATAGCTCCAGGATTCGGCGAGGGTTTCCACCCACCGGGTCATTTCCACCATGCCCCGTTGGCGGGCTTCTTCGGTAAAGTCTTTGAGCATGTTGAGGTCTTCGCGGATGATGAAGAGGAATTTTTCCATGAATTTTGCTTTAATGGACATAGCGTCTATACAAATATAAGGACCAGCGGACTGCCAGCCAGACCAGGGCGCCGATGCAGCCGGCGAGCAACGATCCCCGGAGCCAGGTGGCTGCCGTGATGGGGATGGAGATGCCTGTTACGAGGGCGATATACGCGGCGAGGCAGACCGGGCATTTGGGCATCAGCACGAGGAGGATGCCGGGGAATAGCCAGCCGGTCTTGCGGGCGGTTTTGCCGACCGTTTTGCGGGCGGCGCGGAAGCCTTTGTGCGATGGCGGGGCGCTGGGGGGCTTTGGCGAGCTGGGGCTTGCGGCCGGGGCGGCGAGGGTTCCG
>JAICXX010000096.1 GCA_025934485.1 Chitinophagaceae bacterium | reverse complement strand
TATCTACCGCGGATGGAATGGGCGGATAATTCAAACGAGTTGGTCCTCCAGCAGCTGAATCGCAAGCAAAATGATAGCAAACTCTTTTTGAGTGCCATCGCCACGGGCAAGACCAGACAGATCTATGACGAACGGGATAGCGCCTATATCGAATGCAAGGGCATGTGGCAGGATGGCGTCATTGCCGGCTGGGATTGGATCAACGGGGGCAAAGAGTTCCTTTGGGTGACGGAGAAGGATGGCTGGCGCCATGTCTACCGGGTAAGCCGGGATGGGAAAAAAGAAACGCTGGTAACCCGGGGTAACTATGACATGATCCAGCTGAGCCTGGTGGATGAGAAGGGTGGGTTCCTCTATTTCATAGCCTCGCCGACGAATGCGACCCAAAAATATCTGTACCGTACGCGGCTGGATGGCAAGGGTGGGCTGGAGCGGCTGACGCCTGCCTCGGAGTCGGGCGTAAATCAATACGATATTTCGCCGACTGCGCAATATGCCCTGCATACTTACAGCAATGCCAATACGCCCGAAAAACAGGACCTGATCGCGTTGCCGGCGCATACCACGCTGGTCAATGCCAAAACAGACCCTGAAGAGGCTTCTTCTGCTTCACGAAAGGTGGAGTTCTTCAAGGTGAAGACGGTGGATGGCGTGGAAATGGACGGCTGGATGGTCAAGCCGGTGCCATTCGACAGCACGAAGAGGTATCCCGTGGTCTTTTATGTCTATGGAGAGCCGGCGGCGCAGACGGTCACCGACGAATATGGAACGGGCGAAAATCCGCTTTACAACGGCGATATGGCCCGGGATGGCTATATCTACATGAGCGTGGAGAACCGGGGGACGCCCGCGCCCAAGGGGCGGGAATGGCGTAAATCGATCTACCGGCAGATAGGCCGGTTGAATATCCGGGACCAGGCGATGGCGGCCCGGGAGATCCTCAAATGGCCGTTCGTGGACAGCAGCCGGGTGGCGGTATGGGGATGGAGCGGGGGCGGGTCGAGCACCTTGAACCTGCTTTTTCAGTATCCTGAGATCTACAAGACCGGTATTGCGATCGCCGCGGTAGATGACCAGCTGACCTACGACAACCTTTACCAGGAGCGCTACATGGGGTTGCCGGAGGAGAACCGCGAGGACTTCCTGGCCGGGTCGCCCATTACTTATGCGGGGAATCTTCAGGGTAACCTGCTGTATATCCATGGGTCCGGCGATGACAATGTACACTACAAGAATGCCGAGGAACTGCTGAACGCGCTCGTCCGGTATGGAAAACTCTTTCAGTTCATGGAGTATCCTAACAGGAGTCATGGCATCTATGAAGGCGAGGGAACCCGGCAGCATCTTTCCTTACTTTATACGGATTACCTCCACCGGTTCTGTCCTGGCGGAGGTAGGTAAGGGTCGGGCTGGGGCTCCATTGACGCCGTTGTAGAGGATCGGAGGAGAAATGAATCTGCGCTGGAGGTCGGTCGGGGGGTAGCGGGTGTTTGGGCAAAGGCTGACGCGGTCACGAGGAGGGTCTGCGCGACGAAAAGGGTCTTAGTCATGGCGAGTTAATTGATTTTTTAATGGTGCCATGCAGTCGCTTCGCTCGTGTCATGGCTTTTTGTTTAGCGTTTTGGAGGGAGGGCCGGCAGGAAACTAAATGGCCATTGGATGAAAATTTGATTAAAACTCACTGAATGATAAACAGTTGTGGGGGATGATTGGCAATGAGGATGTGGGGTTGGGGATATTATTTTTTTTAAATAGTAGTCAAATCTTTGGGGAGTAATTGAACAATTACATACCTTTGCATCCCATTCGAAAAAATGGCAATCGGCTTATGTCTCAACGAATCAGAATCAAATTACAATCATACGATCACAATCTGGTGGACAAATCCGCCGAGAAGATCGTCAAGACCGTTCGTAGCACCGGTGCCGTGGTAACAGGTCCTATTCCTCTGCCCACGCGTAAGAAGATCTTTACGGTTCTGCGTTCGCCGCACGTCAATAAGAAGGCCCGTGAGCAGTTCCAACTGCATACGCACAAGCGTCTCCTGGACATCTACACGTCGTCTTCCCGCACGGTTGACGCTTTGTCCAAACTGGATCTGCCGTCTGGGGTGGATGTGGAGATCAAAGCCTGATAAGGGCTGGCTTGTGGCCCGGTGGGGCAATAGTTCTTTTAAGTTCCATCTATAAACTTCCGAAAGGGACAAAATAGCGCTGGACAGATTTTGGCCGAAGGAGTAGACCTCCGGAGGCGCAACGCAAAAATTCGTTAGAAATCCGCTTCGCGGCCCGAGAGGGCGGAAAGCGAAACATATGAACAAGCCATTCAGGGTTTGTTTACTGCCGGTACTTCTGGATCTCGGGACTCGTACAAGACGGGCGAAGGGGGACGCAAAGAAAAGGTCGGCTGCAAACGAGGGATTGAAGAAATAGATCGATGCTGTGTTACCAACAGTATGTCTATAGCTTATCTCATACCCGATGGCATAAAATTTCAAAAAAATGAAAGGTATCATTGGTAAAAAGATCGGGATGACAAGCGTCTTCAGTCCTGACGGCAAACAAACAGCCGTCACGATTATCGAAGCGGGTCCCTGTGTAGTTACGCAGGTCAAGACCAAAGAATCGGACGGTTACACTTCCCTCCAGTTAGCATTTGGCGACAAGAAAGAAAAGCACACTACTGCAGCTGAAAAAAATCACTTCGCCAAGTCGAACACTTCTCCCAAACAGTTCGTAAAAGAATTCCGCAATTTTTCCATAGAAAAGGCTTTAGGTGAGTCCATCACCGTTGACATCTTCTCCGAAGGTGACAAGGTCGAAGTCGTCGGCACCTCAAAGGGCAAGGGCTTCCAGGGTGTCGTTAAACGTCATGGCTTTAGCGGTGTCGGTGAGGCTTCGCACGGTCAGCACGATCGTCAGCGTGCTCCGGGTTCGCTCGGTAACTCCTCCGATGCCAGTCGCGTTATGAAAGGCGTTCGCATGGCAGGCCGGATGGGTGGTGACCGGGTAAAGATGAAGAGCCTGAAGGTCGTGAAGATCTTCCCTGAGAAGAACTACATCCTGGTCAGCGGGTCGGTACCCGGCCACATCGGCTCCATTGTTTATATTCAGAAGTAAACCAAGCGGGCTGGAGGCCCGCGGCCGAAGGCCCATCATCAGACGTGCTACGGGGGATGGGCAAATTCGGCGGACACCATACCCCGGAGCACATAAAGAGACTACCATGCAAGCAGACGTTTTAAATATAGAAGGAAAGAAGACAGGCCGTACGGTGGAATTGCCGGAAGAGATCTTCGGTATCGAGCCGAACGATCACGTGATCTATCTGGCTGTTAAGCAGTATCTCGCCGCACAGCGTCAGGGTACGCACAAGGTAAAGACCCGTTTGGAGGTACATGGCTCCAGCAAGAAGTTGCATCGTCAGAAGGGTACGGGCGGCAGCCGTAAGGGTAACCTGCGGAACCCGTTGTACAAAGGTGGTGGTACCATCTTTGGGCCGAAACCCCGCGATTATGATTTCAAGCTGAACCGTAAGGTGAAGGATCTCGCCAAGATGTCCGCTCTCGCTCACAAGGCCAAGGGTAATGCCATCGTGGTTGTAGAAGATATCAAGCTGGATGCGCCCAAGACCAAATCGTTCACCGATGCGCTGAAGAAGTTGAATGTCGGTAACAAGAAGGTGTTGTTCGTGTTGCCGGAAGAGAACGACAATCTTTATCTGAGCATGCGTAACCTGCCGAAGGTCGAGGGTACGTTGCTGGCCGATATCAACACTTACGACATCGTGAATGCCGAGGTGCTGGTGTTGTCCGAGACGGCTGCGAAGGTTTTCGGCACCGATGATTTTGCTGCCGGGGAAGAAGTAAATGCGTAATCTAATAAATTCTTAAAATTAATAAGAGATGAAACTCTCTGAAGTTCTAGTAAAACCGATACTCACAGAAAAGGCCAATGCCCAGCAGGACAAGCTGCGCCGGTATGCCTTCCGGGTGAATCGTAAGGCCAACAAGTTGGAGATCAAGAAAGCCGTGGAAGATTTTTACGGGGTGAAGGTGGTCGACGTGAATACGGTGGTAGTACCGGGTAAGAACAAGACCCGATTTACGAAGGCTGGATATGTACAGGGCCGGAAGCCTGCGTACAAGAAGGCGCTGGTCACGGTAGCGGAAGGGGAGACGATCGATCTGTACGCTGCGATTTAAAACATTAACCGAATAATAGCTCGCGAAGCTGATAAGTTCGCAATAAAAGAAAATACGACATGGCACTGAAAAAATACAAACCGATTACTGCCGGGACGCGTTGGAGGATCGGGAACGCCTATGCTGAGATCACTACGGATACGCCGGAAAAGAGTCTACTGGAGAAAGTAAAGTCCACCGCCGGCCGTAACGTACAGGGCCGGAGGGCGATGCGCTATATGGGTGGCGGGCACAAGAAGATGTACCGGGTCATCGATTTCAAGCGGAACAAGAAGAACATCGATGCGGTGGTAGCTTCCATTGAATATGATCCTTATCGCACGGCTTTTATCGCGCTGCTTAACTATGTAGACGGTGAGAAGCGTTATATCCTGGCTCCCCAGGGTTTGCAGGTGGGTGCTTCCGTGGTGTCCGGTGACAATGTGGTGCCTGAGCTGGGAAATGCGCTTCAGATGAAGAACATGCCTTTAGGTACCAACGTTCACAATATTGAGATGCAGCCTGGTCAGGGCGGGAAGCTGGTGCGTAGCGCCGGCACTTCGGCTCAGTTGACCAACAAGGAAGAAAAATATGCCGTGTTGAAGATGCCTTCCGGCGAATTGCGGAAAGTGCTGATCAACTGTTATGCTACGGTGGGTGTGGTTTCGAACAGCGATCATTCGTTGCAGAGCATGGGTAAGGCCGGTCGTAACCGTTGGCGTGGTATCCGTCCCCGTAACCGTGGTGTTGCGATGAACCCTGTGGATCACCCGATGGGTGGTGGTGAAGGTAAGGCCTCCGGTGGTCAGCCTCGCAGCAGGAATGCTCAGTACAGCCGCGGCTTGAAGACCCGTCAGAAGGGCAAGGGTAGCGACAAGCTGATCATCCAACGGAAGAACGGTAAAAAATTGTCGAAATAGAGGGCGGACCACGGGTCCGCCGGCCGAAGGCCCATCATCAGACATGCGACGGGGATGGGTTATTTTCGGGATAAACACGTCCCCGTCGCTCAAAACATCTTATATGGGTCGTTCAATTAAAAAAGGTCCTTACGTAGACTCCAATTTAGAAGAGAAGATCCTTTCTATCAACGAGGGGACAGCAAAGAAAGGGGTGATCAAAACCTGGAGCCGCCGTTCAACCATTACCCCCGATTTCGTGGGGCATACGCTGGCGGTACATAATGGCAACAAGTTCATTCCCGTGTATGTAACGGAGTTCATGGTAGGCCACAAGTTGGGTGAGTTTGCACCCACCCGCAACTTTAAAGGACATTCGAGCAAGAAGATCGCCTAGACGGGCCATGAGCCAGTCGGCCGAAGGCCAGACATGAGATGGCTGAGGCGCCAAAGGCGCCGACACCGGACGGGCTCAGGACCGAATAAAAATAAAAACATGGAAGCAGTAGCTAAATTGAGAAATTATCCGACGTCACCCCGTAAAATGCGTTTACTGGCTGATGAGATCCGTGGTATGCAGGTTGAGAAAGCCCTGGCTTTGCTGGAGCATCATCCGCAGCATTCTTCCACTCCGCTGCATAAGCTGTTGTGGTCTGCTGTTAAGAACTGGGAGCAGAAGAATGAAGGTCAGAGTGCGGCTGACGCGGCGTTGGTGGTAAAGACGGTGTTTGTGGATGGTGGAAGGACTTTGAAGCGTATGCGTCCTGCGCCGCAGGGTAGAGGTTACCGTGTCCGCAAGCGGAGCAATCACGTAACCATTATCGTGGACCAAACGGAAGTATCGGTAAATTAATTGATAAAACTTATTTAATTATAAATATGGGTCAGAAAACGAATCCTATAGGCGCCAGGTTAGGGATCATCCGCGGTTGGGAATCCAACTGGTATGGCAGCAAGAAAGACTATGCTACCAAGTTGATCGAGGACAACAAGATCAGAACCTACCTGAACGCCCGTATCAATAAAGGAGGGATCGCCAAGATCGTTATCGAGCGCACGTTGAACAAGCTGATCGTGACGATCCATACTTCCAAGCCCGGTATCATCATCGGTAAAGGTGGTGGCGAGGTCGACAGGATCAAGGAAGAGTTGAAGAAGCTCACGGGTAAAGACGATGTCCAGATCAACATCCTTGAAATTCGTAGACCGGAGTTGGATGCTAATATAGTCGGTGATACGATTGCTCGTCAGATCGAGAACCGTATCAACTACAAGCGGGCTATCAAGATGGCGATCGCGTCTGCTCTTCGTATGGGAGCAGAAGGGATCAAGATCAAGGTGAGCGGCCGTTTGGGTGGCGCCGAGATCGCCCGTACGGAGGAGATCAAGCAGGGCCGTACTCCGCTGCATACGCTGCGGATGGATATCGATTATGCGAATGTATTTGCGTTGACGGTATATGGGAAGATCGGTATCAAGGTGTGGATCTGTAAAGGTGAAGTACTGGCGAAGAGAGATCTGAACCCGAATTTCGTCGGTGGTAAGGAAGGTGGCCTGAGCGATCGTCGGGACCGTAGGGATGGGGATCATGGCGATCATGGTCATCGTGGTGGTCATGGCGGCGAACGTCGTGGTGGTCATGGTGGCGGCGAGCGTCGTGGCGGTGGTGAGCATCGTGGTGGTGGAGATCATCGTGGTGGCGGAGATCGCCGGCCGGCAGGTGGCGGTGGAGACCGTAACCGTGGCGGCGGCGGCGGCGGAAGGCGCTAATTTTATTAAAAGAAAGACATAACCAGAAAATAATTCTAAGATGTTACAACCGAAGAGAACCAAACATAGGAAAGCACAGAAAGGTCGCATTCGCGAGGTGGCAAAAAGAGGAGACACTATTGCTTTTGGTTCGTTTGCTTTGAAATCGTTGGAAGCGATCTGGCTGACCAATCGCCAACTGGAAGCTGCCCGTCAGGCCCTGACCCGTGCTATGAAGCGTGAAGGGAATGTATGGATCCGCGTTTTCCCCGACAAGCCCATCACCAAGAAGCCCCTGGAAGTGCGTATGGGTAAGGGTAAAGGTAACCCTGAGTACTGGGCTGCTGTAGTCGAGCCGGGTCGTATCCTGTTCGAAGCCGACGGTGTATCCCTGGCCGTAGCCAAGGAAGCGTTGGAGCTGGCTGCACAGAAGCTGCCGATCAAGACGAAGTTCATTATCCGCCGGGACGTTCAGGCCTAATGACCCGGAGGGTACCCGAGCGAAAGCGAAGGGTACGAGCGAGGAGGAGCGTGGCGAAGCAGCTCCGACGAAGCTCTCAGAAGGACAGACATTAGCGGGATGAGCGTGCCGAAGGCACGCGACCAGATAAAGAGATAAAAATAAATATACGATGTCAAAGAAGATCGATTTTATCAACAGCCTGAAGGACCTCAACGAGAATGACCTTAAGGCTCGTATCCAGGAGGATGAGCAGCGTCTGAAGAAGCTGGAGTTTGCGCATGCGATCTCTCCGCTGGAAAATCCGATGAGCGTTCGCTCGTTGAGAAAGGATATCGCCCGTTTGAAGACGGCGCTCGTTCAAAAACAAGCTGTGGCTGTCAAAGCATAAATCATTTTAAAGTTAACACAATGGTTGAAAGAAATTTGCGCAAAACAAGGATCGGGGTTGTAAAGAGCAACAAGATGGATAAGACCATCACTGTGACTGTTGAACGGAAGGTGAAGCACCCCATCTATGGTAAGTTCGTAAAGAAGACTACCAGCTTCCACGCTCACGACGAGAAGAACGAGTGCACCGTAGGGGATATCGTGAAGATCATGGAGAGCCGTCCGCTGAGCAAGACGAAGCGCTGGCGTCTGGTCGAGGTCGTGGAGAAGGCCAAATAATATATTAATGGTTTTTAAAAGCTAAATAAAATGATTCAGCAAGAAAGCAGATTAAATGTGGCTGATAACAGCGGGGCCAAGGAAGTGTTGTGCATCCGGGTATTGGGGAACAGCGGTCAGGACTACGCTGGCATCGGCGACAAGATCGTAGTGACCGTTAAGGATGCGTTGCCTTCGGGTGGCATCAAGAAGGGCACTGTCGCCAAGGCGGTAATTGTCCGCACCAAGAACAAGTTACGCCGGAAGGATGGCAGCTATATCAGCTTTGACGACAATGCAGTGGTCTTGCTGAATGCATCCGACGAGCCTCGTGGCACGCGTATTTTCGGGCCTGTGGCCAGGGAACTGCGTGATAAAGGATACATGAAGATTATCTCCCTTGCACCCGAAGTGCTGTAAAAACATAAAAAAATGAGCAACAGATTCAAGCCCAAGTTCAATATTAAAAAAGGTGACAGCGTGGTAGTGATCACCGGAGACGACAAGGACCCCAAGAAGGCCCGGAAAGTCCTGGAAGTTTATCCCGACGAGGCCAAGGTTTTGGTCGAGGGTGTGAACATCATTACCAAGCATACAAAGCCTTCGGCACAGAACACCAAGGGTGGTATCGTGAAGAAGGAAGCTCCCATTCACATCAGCAACATCCAGTTGTATGATGCGAAGACCGGCGGCGCGACGAAGGTCAGGCGTTCCAGGGAGAATGGGAAATTAGTTCGAATCGCTAAAAAATCTGGGGAGGTAATCAAATGAGTACCGTAAAATATACTCCGCGTCTGGCAGAAAAGTACAAGAAAGAAGTTGTACCTGCCCTTATGAAGAAGTTCGGTTACAGCACCATCATGCAGGCGCCGAAACTCGAGAAGATCTGTATCAACCGTGGCGTTAACGGCGCGGTGACCGATAAGAAGCTGGTTGAAGTTGCCGTAGACGAGCTGTCGAATATCACGGGTCAGAAGGCCGTGACTACCCAGTCGAAGAAGGATATCTCCAACTTCAAGCTGCGGAAGAACATGCCGATCGGTGCACGGGTAACGCTGCGTGGCGAACGCATGTTCGAATTCCTGGATCGCCTGGTATCCACGGCGCTCCCCCGGGTTCGTGACTTCAAAGGGATCAATGAGAAATCGTTCGATGGCCGTGGGAACTATACCCTGGGTATCACCGAGCAGATCATCTTCCCCGAGATCGATATCGACAAGGTGAACAAGATCACCGGGATGGATATCACGTTCGTGACGACCGCGAATACCAACGAAGAGGCCTATGAACTGCTGAAAGAGCTGGGCATGCCTTTCCGTAACATGAGAAAAGATAGTTAATTAAACTTAAAGCGGACCACGGGTCCGCTGGCCGAAGGCCCATCATAAGACCGTGCACCGGGGATGGGTTATTTTCGGAACGAAACCCGACCCGGTGCACAAATAAACTTTTAAACATGGCTAAAGAGTCCGTAAAGGCTAGACAAAGAAAAAGGGAAGCGTTATCGGCGAAATATGCTGAGAAACGTGCCGCTTTGAAAGCCGCCGGCGATTACAAGGCACTGGATCTGTTGCCCCGGAATGCATCTCCTGTAAGGCTGCATAACCGTTGCCAATTGACAGGCCGCCCCCGTGGTTATATCCGTTATTTCGGTATCTCCAGGAATATGTTCCGGGATATGGCGCTGGCGGGCAAGATCCCCGGTGTGAAGAAGGCTTCGTGGTAAACCACGTTCCCTCTTTAGTGGGTAAGATATCATTGGATATCGCATTGTAAAAAAATTGATAACATGGCGGACCTGGTCCGCGAAAACTGAATACTGACAATGGTTACTGATCCAATAGCAGACTTTTTGACAAGAATCCGGAACGCCCAGATGGCGAACCACCGGATCGTGGAGATCCCGGCTTCCAACCTGAAGAAGCGTATGACGGAGATCCTTTACGATAAAGGCTACATCCTGAAATACAAATTCGAGGATGACAGCAAGCAAGGTGTGATCAAGATCGCGTTGAAATATGATCCGACCACCAAGGAACCCGCTATCAAGTCCCTGGAGCGGGTCAGCCGTCCGGGTCTGCGTCAATATGCCAGTCCTGCCGAGTTCAGCCGGGTTAAGAATGGCCTGGGTGTCTCGATCATCAGCACTTCGAAAGGGGTGATGACGGATAAGGAAGCAAAGCTGCAGAATGTAGGCGGCGAGGTGCTTTGCTACATATATTAGAAGAGAACAGTTGCCGGCACATTAAGCCCGGGCCCCAAGATCCGCCACGGGCGGATCGGCCGAAGGCCAATCATGAGACACTTTGACGGGACGCGTTACTTTTCCGAAAAACGCGGCCCGGCAAAAAGATCAGGCTGACCGGCCGGTGACGGATTATATAAATCAACAGTAAAACTAAATTAGTATGTCTCGTATAGGTAAACAACCGGTAGTACTGCCCAAAGGGGTAACCGTGACAGTAGGAGCCGATAACCTCCTGACCGTGAAAGGGCCCAAGGGCGAATTGAAACAGGCTATCGATCGCGATATCGTGGTGGAAGTAAAGGATGGGCATGTCGAATTCACGCGGCCTACCGACCAGATCCGTCACCGTGCCCTGCACGGTTTGTATCGTGCGCTTGTTTCCAACATGGTTAAAGGTGTAACGGATGGTTACAAGCGTCAGCTGGAGTTGATCGGTGTGGGTTTCAAGGCTTCCAACCAGGGTAATATATTGGATTTGGCGCTGGGCTACTCCCACAATATTATTTTCGAGATCCCCAAGGAGTTGAAATTGGGTACCGAGCAGAATAAGGGCGAGAATCCCAAGATCACGCTGGAGGGCACCGACAAGCAACTGCTGGGTCAGGTTGCCGCCAAGATCCGCAGCCTGCGCAAACCCGAGCCGTACAAGGGCAAAGGTGTGCGTTATGTGGGTGAAGTGGTACGGAAGAAGGCTGGTAAGGCTGCTGGTAAATAATTTTAAGAATCGCGTCTCATTTTAACATACAAGTCTTGGCTGGAATCAAGACGATAAAATAGAATATCATGGTTACGAAAGCGAAAAGAAGAGAAAAGATCAAGTTCCGCGTTCGCAAGAAGATCAGCGGAACGGCTGCCCGGCCGAGGCTGTCGGTTTTCCGGAGCAACACGGACATCTATGTGCAGCTGATCGATGACGACGGCTCCAAAACGCTGGCGTCTGCTTCTTCTAAAGACAAGGATATCGCTGCTCAGAAGGTGACGAAGTCGGAGAAGGGCAAGCTGGTAGGTGCGGCAATCGCCCGCAAGGCTACTGAACTTGGGTTGAAGGATGTTATCTTCGATCGTGGTGGTTATCTGTATCATGGCCGGGTCAAGGCCGTTGCGGATGGCGCAAGGGAAGGCGGTCTGAATTTTTAAACTTATTAGTAATAAGCTTCGTAAATAATTACAATGTCAAAAGTCATCTTAAACAGAGTTAAAGCCGGTGATCTGGAGCTGAAAGAGAAAGTCGTTGCCATCAATCGGGTGGTTAAAACGACAAAAGGCGGACGGGCGTTCAGCTTTTCTGCTCTGGTGGTAGTCGGCAACGAGAATGGTGTAGTCGGTCATGGTCTGGGTAAGGCTAAGGAAGTACAGGAAGCCATCACGAAGGGTATCGAAGATGCCAAGAAGAACCTGATCAAGGTTCCGGTGATGCATGGGACGATCCCTCATGACCAGCTGGCCAAGGAAGGCGCTGCGAAGGTGTTGATCAAACCGGCTGCTCATGGTACCGGTGTGATCGCCGGAGGTTCGATGCGCGCGGTGCTGGAAAGCGCCGGTGTGACGGACGTACTGGCCAAGTCGCTGGGTTCCGCCAATCCGCACAACGTGGTCAAGGCTACGTTCAAGGCGCTGGCGATGCTGCGTGAGCCGATCCACGTTTCCCGTACACGGCATATCTCCTTAAAGAAAGTTTTCAACGGATAGGCGGACCACAGGTTCGCAGGCCGAAGGCCCATCATAAACGGTACACCGGGGATGGGTAAATTTCGGAAGAAACCATACCCGGTGTACAACTTCCGCAGCAGCCAGCCGGGTGACCGGTGAGCGAAGCGGTTCAAACAAATTCTCATGGCAAAGATCAGAATCACGCAAGTCAAGAGTGGCATCGACCGTCCCGAGCGTCAGAAGCTGACTCTCAAGGCCCTTGGCCTCAAGAAGATGCATGCTTCCAAAGAAGTCGAAGCTACTCCGCAGATCCTGGGTATGGTCCGCAAAGTGGAGCACCTGGTGAAGGTAGAGGAAGTAAAGTAACAACAAAGCGAACCACGGGTTCGCTGGCCGAAGGCCTATCTTAAACGCACGCGAGGGGCGATTCCCCGTAAGTCTAAAATCAACAACAATGCAATTACACACGATCAAGCCTGCAGAAGGCGCAACGCATAAACAAAAGCGGCTCGGCCGCGGTGAAGCTTCCGGTAAAGGGGGCACTTCTACCAAGGGTAACAAGGGTGGACAGAGCCGCGCCGGTTACCAACGCAAAAATGCGCACGAAGGTGGCCAGATGCCGATCCAGCGCCGCGTCCCCAAGCGTGGTTTCAACAACATCCACCGGGTCGAATACAAAGTCTTCAACCTCGGCCAGCTCGACTCGCTGGCTGAAAAGTATGGTATCACCGAGTTTACTCCTGAAAATCTGTACGTTAACGGATTGATCAGCCAGACGGACCGGGTAAAGATCCTGGGCGTCGGAGAATTGAAATCCAAGCTCGGTTTCAAGGTACACGCTGTTAGCGGTAAAGCTAAAAGCGCGATAGAAGGCGCCGGCGGGACAATTGAAATTTTAAAGTAAATAATTTGTAACTTGCAGGGGACGCATCGGATCGGTGCGTCCAAACCTTTTTCAACCCGGGCGGCCCCGGGGCCGCCGACCGACAGGTCAAACGTAAAATATTGTTCCGTGAAGAAATTAGTACAGACACTTAGAAATATCTGGAGCATCGAAGATCTGAGAAGCAAGATCATCGTGACTGTGGGGTTGACCCTTGTCTATCGCGTTGGAACATTTATCGTATTGCCGGGCATAGATCCCAATAAGCTGAGTGCGCTAAGCGGCAATGCACAAGGGGGGGCGCTCGGACTCATCGACGCCTTTTCGGGTGGTGCATTCTCGCAGGCTTCTATCCTCGCTCTCGGTATCATGCCTTATATTTCTGCTTCCATCTTTATGCAGCTCGCTACCATTCTGGTTCCGCAGTTTCAGAAGGTTCAGAAGGAAGGCGCCAGCGGGCAGAAAAAGATCAATCAATGGACGCGTTACATCACCGTGCTCGTAACCTTCGTGCAGGCTTATGCCTATGTGACCTATCTTCGGGGCATGGGTAAGGATGCGATCATCGATTCGTTTTCCGGTTATTTCTGGCTGACCACGCCCATCATCCTTACGGCCGGTACCCTTTTCGTCATGTGGCTCGGTGAAAAGATCACCGACAAGGGCCTGGGTAACGGTACCTCCCTGATCATCATGCTCGGTATCCTTGCCCGTCTCCCGCGTTCGATCCGGGATGAATGGAACGCCAAGCTCGCTCAAGGTTCGGGTGGTATCCTCATCTTCGTGATCGAGGTAGCCGTGTTCGTGGCGATCAATTTGGGTCTGGTACTGCTGATCCAGGGTACGCGTAAAGTTCCTGTGAACTATGCGAAACAGATCGTGGGTAACCGCCAGTTCGGTGGCGCCCGTCAGTTCCTGCCGTTGAAGGTGAATGCATCCGGTGTGATGCCCATCATCTTTGCCCAGGCGATCATGTTCCTGCCGACGATCTTTGCCAACTTCGATTCTACCAAGGGGATTGCGAAACTGTTCTCCGATCCGCGCGACTATGTACACATGATCGTGTACGGTGTGATCGTGGTAGGGTTTACTTTCCTGTATACAGCGCTTATCTTTAACCCGAAGCAGATAGCAGATGACCTCAAGCGCAACAACGGGTTCATTCCCGGGGTCAAGCCGGGTCAGCCTACGGCCGATTATATCGGTACAGTGATGGACCGGATCACCCTTCCCGGCGCGTTCCTGCTGGCTCTGGTGGGTATCTTCCCCGGGTTTGCACAGCGTCTTGGCATCACGCAGGGTTTTGCCTCCTTCTTTGGTGGTACTTCGCTGCTGATCATGGTTCAGGTTATCCTGGATACGCTTCAACAGGTCGAGACCCAATTGCTCATGCGCCAATACGATGGCCTCATGAAGAGCGGTCGCATCTCCGGACGCCAAGGCGCGGTATCCAATGCTGTGATATGATCTAATGTCCGCGTTCGCGGGGATTGGTCGGGCGGGACCGGGTAGCTATAAACTTTTTAACTCCAAACCTGTTAGGTAACTAACAGGTTTTTTTTACATTAGCACATATATTTATGATCCATTATAAAACACCGGCTGAGATCGAATTGATGCGGGACAGCGCGCTGCTGGTCAGCAAGACCCTGGCGGAGGCGGCGAAGGTCCTCAAGCCGGGCATGACGACCCGCCAGCTGGACAAACTCATCGCCGATTTTATTCGTGCCAATGACGCCATCCCCAGCTTTCTCAACTATCGGGGGTATCCTTTTGCCTCCTGTATTTCCGTGAACGATGTCGTCGTCCATGGGTTTCCCAATGACCAGGCATTGAAGGAAGGAGATATCATTTCCGTCGATATCGGGGTCATCAAGAAGGGCTGGCATGGGGATCATGCCTATACGTTTGCGATCGGCGATCCCGGTCCTGCGATCATGCAGCTCATCCGGGTGACCAAGGAGTCCCTGTACAAAGGCATCGAGAAGGCCGTGGCCGGTGGCCGGGTGGGAGATATCTCGTTCGCAATCGAAGAACACACGGCGAAGACCTATGGCTATGGCGTGGTCCGGGAACTGGTAGGACATGGCCTGGGCAGACATCTGCATGAGGACCCGCAGGTCCCCAATTATGGCCGGCGTGGAACGGGTGCAAAATTGCGTGAGGGACTGGTGCTGGCGATCGAGCCGATGATCAACCTGGGTAAGCGGGAGGTGTATACTGAAAGTGATGGGTGGACGGTGAGGACGATCGATCATCAGCCGAGCGTGCATTTTGAGCACGATGTGTGTGTGAAGAAGGGCAAGGCGGATGTACTTAGTGACTATTCTATTATTGAAGCGGCCGAGAAGGCCAATCCCAATTTATTTACGGAGCAGGTAACGGCGACTGTGCCACATGGCTAATCAGCTGATCGTTATCGGCGGTGGCGCGGCGGGTATCTTTTGCGCGGTCAACGCGGCGCGGCGCGACCCGGGGTTGCGGGTCACCGTGCTGGAGAAGACGGGTAAGCTGCTCAGCAAGGTCAAAGTCAGCGGCGGGGGACGATGCAATGTCACCCATGCGTGTTTTGATATTGCCGCGATGGCGGCGAACTATCCCCGTGGGCAGCACTTCGTGCGCAAGGCCTTCCATCGGTTTTTTACCACAGACACTATTGACTGGTTTTCCGCGCGTGGGGTCGAATTGAAGACCGAAGCTGACGGGAGGATGTTTCCCATTACGGATTCCTCGCAGACGATCATCGATTGCCTGATGCGGGAGGTGAATGCGTATGGGGTGGAGATCCGGATGCACGCGGAGGTACGCGATGTGGTCGTGCGGGCGGAGGGCGATGGCGTGGTGAGGGCTGGGGGTGCGGCTACTGGGGCTGGCGCGGGGGCTGGCGGCGCCGGCGCGGGTGACCGATTCGAAGTGCAACTGGCCGACGACAGGCGGCTGCTTGCCGACTTTGTGTGCGTTGCCTGTGGAGGTTTTCCTAAATTGGGGATGTTCGACTGGATCCGGCGGCTGGGTCATAGCATCGAGGAGCCGGTGCCTTCGCTCTTTACATTCAATATGCGCGGGAACCCCCTCACGGAGCTGATGGGCATCTCGGTGCCGCAGGCGCTGGTGAAGATCCAGGGCAGCAAGCTGGTGGAGCGGGGGCCTTTGCTGGTCACCCATTGGGGACTGAGCGGGCCTGTGGTCCTCCGCCTTTCCGCCTGGGGCGCCAGAGAGCTGGCGGGGATGGGATACCGGTTTGGCATCCAGGTGAACTGGCTGGGTGAGGTCACTGAACAGCAGGCCCGGGAGCGGTTGCAGGAGATACGGCAGGAGCGGGCAGGGCAGGGTGTGATGGCACGGAACCCCTTTGGGCTGCCCGGCAGGCTCTGGGAGCATTTTCTCGTTGCGGCGGGTGTCGGCGCGAATGTCCGTTGGGCGGAATTGCCGGCGCGGGAACAGAATCGGCTGGTGAGCCTGCTATGTGCGGGAGCCTTTGCCGTGGAAGGCAAGACGACCTTTAAAGAAGAGTTTGTCACGGCGGGCGGAGTGAGGCTGGCGGAGGTGGACCCGACCACATTTCAGAGCCGAAGGGTGCCGGGGCTGTTCTTTGCGGGGGAGATACTCAATGTGGATGGGATCACCGGTGGGTTCAATTTCCAGCATGCCTGGACGGGGGGATGGATAGTGGCCGATACTATTACGAAAAAACATTGAATATGAGCACTTTAACCGAACGGGCGCAATTTGCCCCGGAACTCGTTCTGTCCGTCGTATCCCCAGCCGTGGAATATTACCAAAAGGCCTTTGGAGCGGTGGTGGTCCGTCTTTTCAACAATGATGACGGGAGCATTCATGTTGCGGAAATGTCCATTGGCGGGTCACTTTTCCATTTACATGAGGAGATGCCCAGCTCGCCGCAGCGGCGGAGTCCGGGGACTTTAGGCGGGACCTCGGTCCTGCTGGGAATATTCGTGGATGACCCGGACCATATGATGGCCAGCGCCCTGCTGGCGGGAGGGAACCAGGTGAGTGCGATGCAGGATTATTTCTATAGTTTCCGGCAGGGAATTGTGGCCGATCCCTTTGGGCATCAATGGATGATACAGAAGAAAATATAGTCGGCCACGGGCCCTTCAGGGGCCGGATTTTGGCCTTTTTTTTGTACCTTTGCTACCCCGAATTAAAAACGTCGGGGTTTTATTATGTCCGAAAATAATATTGTTAACTCAAACGCTGAATCACAGGAGACTGCGGAAGTGGCAACAGCCGCACCGGAGGCTACAGCGACAACAAAAGCGCCTGTACCCGTGCAGACTGCACATGATGATTTTGACTGGAGCATTGACAAACGCAATGTAGCCGTCTACACCAAGGAAGAAAAAGAAAAGTATGACAAGGTGTATGAGAACACGTTCGTAGCCATCACCGACGGCGAGCTCGTAAAGGGTCTCGTGGTTGGTTTGACCAAAACGGATGTGGTCGTCAACATCGGTTTCAAGAGCGACGGTCTGGTATCGCTGAACGAATTCCGCGATCTGCAGAATCTGCGGACGGGGGATGAAGTGGAAGTGATGGTTGTAGAGAAGGAAGACCGCGAAGGCCATCTGCATCTTAGCCGTAAGCAGGCCCGGATCACCCGTGCCTGGGAGAAGATCGTCGAAGTCCACAAGACCGGCGAAGTGGTTACCGGTACGGTTACCAGCAAGACCAAGGGCGGTCTGATCGTCGACGTATTCGGTATGGAGACGTTCTTACCCGGATCGCAGATCGACGTGAAACCTGTGACCGACTACGATCAGTTCGTCGGCAAGACGATGGAGTTCAAGGTCGTGAAGATCAACGAAGCGATCAAGAATGCCGTAGTATCCCACAAGGCGCTTATCGAGAGCGATATCGAAGCACAACGTGCCGAGATCATCAGCAAGCTCGAGAAAGGCCAGGTGTTGGAAGGTACGATCAAGAATATCACCGATTTCGGTGCCTTCATGGACCTCGGTGGTCTGGATGGTCTGCTGTATATCACCGATATCAGCTGGGGCCGTATCAGCCATCCGAGCGAGGTGTTGAAGCTCGATCAGAAGCTGCAGGTCGTGGTCCTCGATTTCGACGACGGCAAGAAACGTATCAGCCTTGGTTTGAAGCAGCTGACCCCGCATCCGTGGGATGTGCTGCCTGAGACCATCAAGGAAGGCGAGATCGTCAAGGGCCGCGTAGTCAACATCGAAGACTACGGTGCGTTCCTCGAGATCATGCCGGGTGTAGAAGGACTGGTACACGTGAGCGAGATCACCTGGGCGAATACGCCGATCAACGCGAAGGAATTCTTCAAGCTGGGCGACGAGCATCAGGCCAAGGTCGTGACCCTGGACAAGGATGCCCGCAAGATGAGCCTGTCGATCAAGCAGCTCAGCGAAGATCCCTGGAATACGATCGCGGAGAAATTCCCGCAGGGCAGCCGTCACAACGGTTTGGTCAAGAATATCACTCCTTATGGCGTATTCGTGGAGCTGGCTCCCGGTATCGGCGGCATGATCCACATCAGCGATCTGAGCTGGCTGAAACGGTTCAATCACCCCAGCGAGTACACGAAGGTCGGTCAGCACATCGACGTGATGATCCTCGGTATCGACAAGGACAACCGCAAGCTGCAGCTTGGACACAAACAGCTGGAAGAAGATCCCTGGAATGCGCTGGAAGAGACTTTCTCCGTAGGCTCCGTGCATGAAGGCCTGGTGATCCGCAAGGATGAGAAGGGCGCTATCGTGCAGTTGCCTTATGGTCTGGAAGGCTTCGCTCCCAACCGTCATCTCAACAAGGAAGACGGCAAGCAGGTACAGGCGGATGAAACGGCGCCGTTCCTCGTGATCGAGTTCGATCGTAACGAAAAGCGGATCGTATTGTCCCATACCCGTCTTTGGGAACAGAGCAAGCATGAAGAAAAGGAAGCTCTCAAGAAGGAAGCAAGAGCCGATGCCGACAAGACGCGCAAGGCTGTCAAGAACATCCAGCAGAAAGTTGAAAAGCCCACGCTTGGTGATCTTGGTGCATTAGCTTCTATCAAGGAAAAGCTGAAGCAGGAGGAAAAGGATCAGCATGGCGCGGGTAATGCGGACGGCGAAGAGAAGCACTAAGCTTAGATTATCCTAAGATACAAGGCCCCGGTTTGACGCCGGGGCCTTTTTTATTTTATTGCAGGCTGGCGAGATGTTCGTCGGTGAAGTCGAGAAGCGAGCCGAGCTTGAGGTCGGCGGCGCCCCATTTGGGGAGGTGCGCCTGGTCTTTGACGGGGATGGCTACGCAGGTCATGCGGGCGGCCTTTGCGGCTATGACGCCATTGAAAGAATCCTCAAAGGCGAGGCATTGCAAGGGGGATACGGCGAGGGACGCGGCGCAATCCATATAGACCTGGGGATGTGGCTTGCCATAGGGCAGATGTTCGGCGGAGGCAACGGCTTCGAACTCGCCGGCGATGCCTAACTTTTCTACTACGACATTGACGAGGGACAGGGGGCTGGAGGTGGCGAGGCCGACGCGGAAATCTCTTGCTTTGAAGAAGGCGATGATCTCGTGGACGCCGGGAAGGGGGCTGGCCTGGGATTTGATCTTTTCTATCACATGCTGATGAAGGGCTGCTTCAGCTGCGGGGATGCGTTCTTTGCCGATACCGAAATGGCCAAACCAATAATCGAGCCATTCGCGCGTTCGAAGGCCGGTAGTGTGATGGTATTGAACCGAAGAGAGGGTAACATTGAATTGCAACAGCGTCTCCATGCCGGCTTCCTGCCAGCAGGGTTCGGAGTCAATGAGCAAGCCATCCATATCGAAGATAACAGTATTCAAACGCATAGGGTGGCAAAGTTACTGAGATGTGTCGACTATTCCGTACTTTCGTGCGTAGCGGACCCGAGATCCGCAGTCCGAATATACATATGAGATCATTAAGAGAACGATTGAGGAATTTCCGTCTCGTGCGGAAACTAGTGTATGCTATAGTGGGGATGGTCTCTTATCCCGGCCTGACAATCGTAAATCGCCTCAAGATCAATGGGACCGAGCAGCTTCGCCAGTTACCCCAAAAAAATGTCCTCTTCGTAAGCAATCACCAGACGTATTTTGCCGACGTCATCACCTTCCTTCATATTTTTTGTGCCGTGAAATGGGGTAAAAGGGATCGATTAGGATTGCCTTATTATTTATTAAACCCCTTTACCAACGTCTATTATGTAGCTGCGGAGGAAACGATGCGGGCCAGCTGGGTGAGCCGGTTGTTTACTATGGCGGGGGCGCTTACGGTAAAACGGACCTGGAACAGCGCCAGCCACGAGGTGCGGCGCGGGCTGGACCCAAGCGATACCCGCAAGATCTTTCGGGCGCTGGATACCAGCTGGGTGATCACGTTCCCGCAGGGTACAACGAAGGCCTTTGCGCCGGGAAGAAAAGGGACTGCGCATATCATCAAGCAGAACCGCCCGATCGTGGTGCCGGTAGTCATCAGCGGGTTCTGGCGCGCTTTTGACAAAAAGGGGTTGAAGTTCAAGAAAAAAGGAGTGGAGCTGTCCGTGGTCTTCAAGGAGCCGCTGGTGATCGATTATGATGCACCGGCGGAAGTCATCCTGGACCAGGTGATGGACTCGATCGAGCAGAGCAAGAAATTTATGATGATGGGGGCGCATCACAGGGCCGCCCGGAGGGTTCCCGAGCGACAGCGAAAGGAATGAACGAGGGCCGAGCCAGTGGCTCGGGCCGAAGTTCGGCGGCGCAAAGCGACGCAGACATGGGCCCCGCTAAGACTGCGAAGCAGTCGTAGCCGAGCAGCGACTTTTATTAGCCTTTTAGGAAATACGCCTTCAATTCACCCGCTTCTTCCGGTTTCATCTTTCCGCCGAGGATCAGCCGCAGCTGACGACGGCGTAGGGCTCCATCGTAGAGCCTTTTTTCTTCTTCGGTTTCGGCGACAAGCTCGGGGACGGGGCGGGGGCGGCGGTTGGGGTCGAGGGCGACGAAGGTGTAGTAGGCCTCGTTGCTTTTGTATTTGTATTGCTGGGTATGGTCTTCGCCCCACACCTTCATGTGTACTTCGATGGAGGTGTTGAAGGCCCGGCTGACCTTGGCTTCGATGTGGACGACATTACCCAGCTTTATCGGGTTTTCAAAGGAGATATTGTCCACGGAGGCGGTGACCACCGGGGCATTGCAATGCTTTCCGGCAGAGAGGGCGGCGGCGATATCCATCCAGTACATGAGGCGGCCGCCCATGAGGTTGCCGAACACATTGGTATCGTTGGGGAGAACGAGTTCCGTCATGACTATCAGGGATTCTTTCGCCGTCTTTGCTTTATTTTGCATAGTGCAAATATATACCTATGGTTCGATATCTGATTGTCTTGTCGGTGACACCGGGCCTGGCCTACCGGGGGTGAGCATAGCGTTGAAGCTGCTGGGTGACTAGATGGTTATTTGTTCGCAGTTTTGCAGGAATGTATCATCCCCGTCCGCGCCGAGACCGGGTGTCCGGGGAGTCTCCACGAACCAACCGTTGTAGCGTACGCCGCCGGCTACGGGGTCGGCCGTATGACCCAGCATACAGGTATCCATGTCGTGAAAGATGATGTTATCGTGTGCCAGTGCGAAATGCGCAAAGGCGGTAAGTGCTACGCGGCTTTCTACCATTCCGCCCATCATGCAGGGGATGCCCTGTGCTTCGCAGACAGCATTGATCTTCGTGGCTTCCAGGAAGCCGCCGGATTTGGCGAATTTGATATTCACGTAATCGCAGGCATCTGCGGCGAGGAGGCGTTGGGCATCGTGATGATCGAAGACGCTTTCATCGGCCATGAGTTTTACGGGCGACAAGCTACGCAGTTCGGGCAGCAGGTAGTCGTCGTGGCGCCGCATGGGCTGCTCGCAGAACTGTATTTGAAAGGGCCCCATTTGTTCCAGGGCATATTGCGCATCCGGGAAGCTCCAGCCCTGGTTAGCGTCGATGCGGAGGATGATGTCTTCTCCGACGGCGGCGCGGATCTTTTGTACGCGTTCTACATCTTCTTTAGCGTTCTTGCCCAGCTTGATCTTGATCATGCGGACGCCATCCGCTTTGAATTTTATCGCCTTTTGGGCCATCTCGTCGGGGGTGTCGATGCCGATCGTGAGATCGGTCTCGACGGCTTTCCATTTTCCGCCGAGGAACTGAAAGAGTGGCTGGCCGGCATGTTTTGCGGCCAGGTCATAGAGCGCGATATCGAAGGCGCTTTTGATGGTGGCGTTGAAGGCCGTGAAATCGTGGAGCTGTTGCATCCGGGATTCGATGTCGAGTGCGTCGCGGCCTTTCCATAGCGCTGCAAAGTCTTTGGCCATTTCGAAGCAGGTGGCCTGGGTCTCGCCGACGATCATGGGGAAGGCCGAGCATTCGCCCACGCCGTAATAGCCGGCGTCGGTATGTACCCGGATGAGGATGTTCTGCGCATAGTGCATCGTTCCGGTGGCGATGGTGAACGGATGCATGGGGATCGAGAACTTGTAGATGTCGGTGCGGAGGATCTTCATGATGATGCGTTGGCGGGCAAAGATAGGGCTTCGGGGGCAATGGCGGTCGCGGGTCGCCGGGGGTTAGGGTCGATACCCTGGTCCGAATACGGCGCGGCCCGGTTTGGCGCCGGTGTGTTTGCCGCCTTTGACGACTTGCACGCCGTTGACGAAGACATCGATCACGCCGGTGGCCAGTTGATGCGGATGATCATAGGTGGCGTTATCGCGGATGGAGCCGGCGTCGAAGAGCACGAGATCGGCATAGTTGCCTACCGCGAGGAGGCCGCGTTTCTTCAGGTGCAGTTCCGTGGCGGGCAGGCCGCTGAGGCGATGGATGGCTTCTTCCAGGGGAATC
>JAICXX010000314.1 GCA_025934485.1 Chitinophagaceae bacterium | reverse complement strand
TTCCCAATACAAAACTTCGAAAAAATATAATCGAGTCTATCCTCCGTCGTGATTTCGCCAGTAATCTCCCCGAGATAATGAAGGCAATGCCGTATATCCAGCGCCAGCAGATCCCCCGGCAGCAAATCATCCAACCCCACCCGTATAGTCTCGAGAGAAGAAGCGACAAGCTGCAGCGCATGATAATGCCGCGCATTCGTCACCACCGCCGAATCCCCAACCAGCGCGGAACCACCCAACACCAAATCAACCAACCGCTGCCGAAAGACATCCATATGACGCCCCTCCCGCGCAGATATCAGTAGCTCCTGCGGAAAAAGCGCCGCAGCCGCATCAAAAGAAACGCCATCCACCTTATTCCCCACTAGAAGAAAAGGCTTTCCCTTAGCAAAAAGCTCCGCCCGCACAGCCGCCACATCCGAAGGGTCATCGGAAACATCAAACAGATACACGACAATATCCGCCTGCTCCATCTTCTCCAGGCTCCGCCCCACACCGATCTGCTCGATGATGTCGGAAGTATGTTCCCGAATACCCGCGGTGTCGATCAACCTAAAGAGGATTCCGTCAATATTCAGCACCTCCTCTATCGTATCCCGCGTCGTCCCGGCGATCTCCGACACGATAGCCCGGTTCTCGTTCAACAAAGAATTCAGCAGCGTCGACTTCCCCGCATTAGGCCGGCCCACGATAGCAACAGACACGCCATTGCGGATCACGTTGCCCAGCCGAAAAGATGCCAGTAGCGAAGATGTAGCCAAAGAAGCCTCCGTGATCAAATGATACAGTTGCGTCCGGTCCGCAAACTCCACGTCCTCCTGCGAAAAGTCAAGCTCCAGTTCGATAAGCGCCGAAAAGCTGATCAGCTGCTCGCGGAGCTCACGAAGCTCCCGCGAGAACCCACCACGTATCGTATGAAGAGCGGTGCGCGCAGAAGCGGCCGTATGACTGGCGATGAGATCGGCCACCGCTTCGGCCTGTGCGAGATCGAGCTTCCCATTCAAAAAAGCCCGTTGGGTGAATTCACCGGCCTTGGCAAGCCGGGCGCCAGACCGCAAAAGCGCCTGGATCACCTGTTCCTGGACATAAGGGCTACCATGACAGGAGATTTCCACCACGTCTTCCCCCGTATAGCTGCGAGGATTGCGAAAAAGAGAGACGACAACCTCATCGAGCTGCCGGTCGCCGTCGACCAGCAACCCCACATGCAGCGTATGCGAATCAGAACGAAGCAGATCTTTGGAAGGAAACAGTTGATTGATGATGGGAATAGCGCGATTACCGCTAACCCGGATAACCCCGATGGCGCCAATCCCCGGCGGCGTCGCGAGTGCTACTATCGTATCTTCCCAACCAGCTAACTTGCCTAACATGCTACAAAGATAACTTATAGCAGAAATTTAGCACCATGACTATTTCAAATCCTCATCTATCTTCTTAAAAATCAAATCAATCTGCGAAATTGCATCCCCACAGGCTCCGAGATTATTCGCCGCACTGTTCAACGTGACCACCATAATCCGCATCTCCGGCATCCGCAACAACGATTCCCAATTGGTGATATTCGAAGCCGAATCATTCAAATTCGCATGCGCGGCAAACAACGGCAGGATACGATCCCGCCGCAACCCGTTAATGTAGTCATTGACGCGGTCGAGATGCGGAAAATCCACGGTATAGAGCTCGGTAATATCGACCAGCAATTGCTTATCGCGTACGATACCCAGACGACCACTTCCACGCAACGCCTCGAACCTGCTGGACCGCGGGAAGATCGCCTCATAAGAAAAAAGGAAGGGCATATAAAACTTCGCACTGTCGGCATTCAACGCCGCCCCGCGTCCAACGGCCACGAAATATCTCGTACCGGCGAGAATACGATCGAAATCAGCGCTGGCAGATTCCAGGTCTTTATGATCCGCCTGCAGATCCTGCTTCAAACCCACCAGGAAATCCCGCTCTTCGTCCCGGTCCTTCCGGCTCTCCGACCAGTTGTGCAGCCAGATGCTCAGGCTTACAGCGAAAACGATGATCACGATCTCCAGTAGGATCTCCTGCAGCTTATGCGTCCACGGACGTTTGGAGCGGGCGACGTCCACCGCATGTTTAACGTGTTTGATGACTTCTTGTTCTGCCATATGATGATCAGCGGCCGAAACCGCAAAATGTCTACCGTATCAAGACGACCGTCCCCCGCTTCTCCACTACCCTTCCCGTATAATCTATCCCCCCCACTATCCAAACATAGGTCCCCTGCGGCGCCGGCTCGCCACCAAAATTCCCATCCCACCCGACACCAGCATTGGTGGTGGTGAAAACCTGCTGCCCCCACCGGTTAAAGACGGTAAGATACTTGAACGACCGCATCGAAACGGGAATAGCCCGCAGCACGTCGTTATGCCCATCCCCATTAGGCGTAAAGGCATTGGGCACGAAGATGTCCGAAACCGAATAGACCCTGACGGTAATACTGTCGGCAGCCGTACATCCATTCGGCCCCGTCGCATTAACCACATAGGTATAGATGCCCGTCTCGCTAAAGGTAGCCACGGGATCGGCAATCGAAGGATTACTCAAAAAAGTCCCGGGTGTCCAGGCGTACGAGCTGAACCCTATCCCCTGCTCATCGACGGCCTGAAGATCGACCGCCTGCCCTACCATCACGCTAGTATCGGGCCCCGCAGACACGACATACGGCGGCCGGACGACCAGGTCGACGACAGCCGGCTTAAGACTCTTACAACCATTAGCGTCGGTAACCGAAAGATTATAAACAACACTCGAAGTAGGGGCGACCACCAGCGGATCGGCAATCGAAGGATTACTCAAATAAGTCCTGGGCGTCCAGGTATAGGTCGTGCCGCCGCTGCCCTGCAGCGTGATATCCTTGCCATAACAGGTGGTGTCCGGCGAAACAGCAACCGGTGCCGGCGCCGGGAGGACGTCGATGGTTAGCGGCGTCTGGAGGGGTGGGCAGACCCCCAGCGTCGTCGTTAGCGTGTAGACGGTAGTCACGTCGGGCGAAGCCACAGGATTTTCAATGGAAGTGCTGCTCAGCCCCGTCGCCGGGCTCCAGCTAAAAGAGCTGGCATTGGAAGTGACGGTCAGCTGCGTTGACGTACCTTCACAAATGGTAGCACCAGCCACCGTCGCGGTAAGATTGTTATTAAGCCCTACGGCCACCTGCCCCGGGAGCGTGCAGCCATTGCCGTCGCTGACGGTAAGCGTCAAATCTCCGGAAGGCAAACCCGTGGCCGCCTGGCCGGAGAAGCTCGGCGAAGGAATGGTCCCCATCGTCGCCCCATTGTACAAAAAGGAAAAAGGTGGTGTCCCTCCCACCACCGTCGCCGACACCTCGCCGTCGTTATTTAGACAGGTCGCCTGCTTCGACGCGGAATAGTTCACCTGCTGCGGCCCCGGAATACTATTAAGGGAAGGCTGCTTGACCACGGTAGTACCGGCGAAATCCGTTACCGTCACCGTGTAGGTGCCAAGACCGAGTCCCGTAAATTGCTTGCTCGCATGGGTACCATTCGCCGGTAAGGTAAGCGTAAAAGGAGCTATAGGCGTCGGCCCTCCGGTCACCACGACCTGATACGGAGAAATGCCGCCGCTGTCGATGATCGTCAGGGTGTCGTTTGTGTTCCCACAGGTACCCGCCACGACATTGGTCTCCAAAACCAGCGGCAGCTGCGCATAGACCGCCGGCATAACCCCAAAAACAAGGAACAGCCCCGGCAGCCACCGGAAAAAGAAGTTCCACAGTAGGATAGAATGTAATGGGCGTTGCGGCATGTAAGGGCTATCTGCATGTAAAATAATGAATCCCGCCCGTACTGGCAACGCCCACCCGCGGATTACCCGGTCACCTCGGGCTAACGTCCGCCCCGAAAGACCCCGCATTACTGCTGATCCGCAATCTGAAACACCACTGGCTGACGCTTATAGCTCTTTACCATCCGCCCATTCTGAACAGCAGGGATCCACTTCCCGCTCTTCTTGATCACCCGAATAGCCTCTTCACGCAGTCCGCCGGAAGTCGGTCCCGAGACTGCTTCGACGTCACTCACATTCCCGTCCTTGTCCACGATGAACTGCACCAGCACAGTCCCCTGAATTTCGTTTTGTTGAGCCGCCTCAGGATAATTCAGATTCTTGTGTAAAAAACGCGCCCAGGCCGGCAGGCCCCCCGGATACTGCGACTCGATCTCTACGGTCAAGTGCATCGAGTTATCATCATCCTCCTGCTTCGGCTTCGAAACAATCCCTTTGTCGACCCCATCCGACTCCGGTCCCGGCGCCAAGCCGTCATCAGGAGTACCATCCTTCGTCGCCGTCGAGATCTTCAAAGCCTCGACATCCTTGTTCTCCGGCGGTACCTCATCCGGCTTCACCTGGTCGTTCGGCACAACACGCGGTGTAACGAAGCGTATCGTCGCCACAGGCTGCACCCTCGGCACCACCGGCTTCGGCACCACGGGCGGCGGCGTCTTTTCCGGCAAAGCCTCCATCACCACATCCGTCACGGCCGGCGCCGTCGACGCAGCCTTCCCATGGCCCTTCACCAACGTAAAACTACAAAGCACCACCACCAAGCCCGAAGTCACCGCAATCGCACGGCCCAGCCGGCCATTGTAATGCCTGCGCAAATCATAAGCGCCGTATTCCTTGTTCCTCCCGTCGAACAGAAGATCGAGAATATCGGCATCGAGAATCTTGTTCGTTTCCATGTTAAATGTTTTCTATAAAGACACTAAAAGAAAACATTTCCATAACGGCAACC
>JAICXX010000151.1 GCA_025934485.1 Chitinophagaceae bacterium | reverse complement strand
GCACCTGCGCGGTCAGGTTACCCGCCATCTTATTCACGGAATCGGTGAGGTCCTTCCAGGTTCCGCCTACCCCAGGTACGTCGGCCTGGCCACCCAGCTTACCTTCCGATCCCACCTCACGGGCCACACGCGTTACTTCGGAACCAAACGAGTTCAACTGGTCCACCATCGTATTGATCGTATTCTTCAACTCCAGGATCTCTCCTTTTACGTCCACCGTGATCTTGCGACTAAGGTCACCCTTCGCCACCGCGGTGGTCACCTCGGCGATGTTCCGCACCTGCGCCGTAAGGTTACCCGCCATCCCGTTCACCGAGTCGGTGAGATCCTTCCAGGTTCCCCCTACACCTTCTACCGCGGCCTGGCCACCCAGCTTACCTTCCGTACCCACCTCACGCGCCACACGCGTCACCTCGAAGGCGAAGGAGTTCAGCTGGTCAACCAACGTATTGATCGTATTTTTCAGCTAGAGGATCTCTCCTTTTACATCCACCGTGATCTTCCGGCTTAGATCACCCGTCGCCACCGCCGTGGTCACCTCGGCAATGTTCCGCACCTGCGCCGTAAGGTTACCCGCCATGATGTTCACCGAGTCGGTGAGATCCTTCCACGTACCACCGACACCCGGCACGTCCGCCTGGCCACCCAGCTTCCCTTCCGATCCTACCTCACGGGCCACACGCGTCACCTCGGAGCTAAACGAGTTTAGCTGGTCCACCATCGTATTGATGGTATTCTTCAGCTCGAGGATCTCCCCCTTCACGTCCACCGTGATCTTGCGACTGAGGTCACCCTTCGCCACGGCAGTGGTCACCTCCGCAATATTTCGCACCTGGCCGGTAAGGTTACTCGCCATGGCATTCACGGAGTCGGTAAGGTCTTTCCAGGTACCCCCAACCCCCCGTACATGCGCTTGCCCGCCGAGCTTTCCTTCGGTACCTACTTCCAGTGCAACCCTCGTGACCTCGGAACTGAACGAGTTGAGCTGGTCCACGAGGGTGTTGATCGTATTCTTCAATTCGAGAATTTCCCCTTTTACGTCCACCGTAATCTTCTTGGATAGGTCACCCTTGGCGATGGCCGTGGTCACATCGGCGATATTCCGCACCTGCGCCGTGAGGTTACCCGCCATAAGGTTCACCGAATCCGTGAGGTCTTTCCAAACCCCTGCCACCCCTTTTACCTTGGCCTGGCCACCCAATTTGCCCTCGGAACCCACTTCACGGGCTACACGCGTGACTTCCATGCTGAACAGGTTCAGCTGCTTCACCATGTCATTCACCTCCCGGGCGATCCGGCTGAACTCCCCCTGCAAGGTATGACCGCCGATCTCCAGCGGCATGTTCTGCGAAAGATTACCCTTGGCGACCGAGGAGATCACATGCGCGATCTCGATGGTCGGATGCACAAGATCGGAGATCAGGGCATTCAGCGAATCGACGCCCGTGGCCCATGACCCCTTGGCATTGGGAACCTCGATGCGCTGCATCAGCTTCCCCTGTTTACCGATCGTATTCCCGGCCTTCGTAAATTCCCGCATCATCTCCTCGTTGAGCGAGATGATCTCGTTCAGCGTATCATAAATACGGCCTTTTACCCCTACCTCGCCGATGGGCACCCTGACGGAGAAATTACCATTACGAACCTGTAAGAGTATTCTGAGCAAATCCTTGTCATCCAAAAGGCTATCGTTTTCGTAGATCTTTTCTTTGGAAGACCGGGACGACCCATTGGCATTTCGGGCAGCACCATGTCCGTTGGTTGAGTGGGATGATCCATTGGCAGCAGAAGTTGGTTTGGCTTTCTTTTTAGTCTCCTTGGCAGAAGGTACCATATTGAATTTTTGCTTTATGTGAGTATTGAAGGAATTCTTATCACAAGACTTGCGCCATATATTTGGCAGGGTTCTGGTAGAGGGGTTTATAACGGAAATTAAAGTATTAATTTCACATGCCCTTAAGATAATCTCCCAGGCCTTTACTACCTGCTAGATTAACTATGTTTATATGAAAAGTAACGCGCGACTTATCTACATTGTTGACGATGACCCGGATGACCGACAGATCATTTTGGATGCTTTCGTTGAAAGAAACCCACAAATTGACTATGTCTTTATCGAAAATGCCGAAGCCTTGCTGGACAGTCTCTATTCATCGGACATAGAGCTACCAGCCTTGATTTTGCTCGATTTGAACATGCCGGGTATGTTGGGCCTCCAGGCGCTCAAAGAGATCCGGGGGAATAAACTATTCAGCCAGATCCCGATCATCGTCCTGACCACCTCTACCCTTCATCAGGACCGCAGAGCCTCTTACGAACTGGGCGCCAGCTGTTTTTTACGGAAACCCGACTCGTTCAGCGAGCTGGTGGATATCACCGAATCCATTGTAAAGTTATGGCTTCACGAATACCAACCGCAGCCACAGGACCCTACCGAAAAAAATTAGCATAATCTTCAAAAAGTGTGGAAGCAATTCCACACTTTTCCCTCGAATTTCTCCCACTTCCATGGGGATTTCCCCTTATTTCCTTTTGCCAGGATTTCGTTCCATCCGTGGGACGTATAAACGCCTTTTTGGCACCATTTCCCGTCCATACGTCAAAGAAAATTGCCACCGCGGACGCCCCGGACTAGTTTTATGGAACAAAATCAAACCAACCATGGAACAAATCCTCTCCACCCCCAAATCAGCCGCCCTGTCCACGCCCCTTCCGTCGGACCACTCTCCCGCCGGACCATCCGCGCCCCTCTGCCTTGGGCGCGAGTCCGGCTTCCACTCTGCCTTTGTGGCGCCGCCCGACATCCGCCCGTCCGGCACCCGCCTCCTCTTCATCGACAATATCCGCTGGGTGATGATCATGCTCGTCCTCAGCATGCACGCAGCCGTCACTTATGGCGGCCACGGCTCCTGGTATGTCAAAGAACCCGCTCACCTCGGCCTCGCACAAGACCTTACCATTCTAACCTACCAACTCTTCCTGCAATCGTTCTTCATGGGTTTCCTCTTTTTTATCGCCGGCTATTTCGTACCCGCCGCCTATGACAAAAAAGGCGCTGCTCGTTTCCTCCGCGACCGCGCGTATCGCCTCGGCCTCCCGTCCCTGCTGTTCATGCTGGTCATCCAACCCCTGACCGTCTATTATGTCGCCGACCTCTACGACAAGGACCAAAGCTTCCTCAGCGCCTATAAAGGCTATATCCTCCACGGCCGCGTCCTCTCCGGCTCCGGCCCGCTGTGGTTCTGCGTGGCCCTGCTGTTCTTCTGTCTCGTCTACGCCGGCTGGCGCGTCTTTGCATCGGACCGTCCGCGGCTCTCTGCATTGCTCGGCTCCCGGGCCGCTGTCCCGGGCGACCTTCGGACCTCCGCCAGCCCCATCCGTCCCACGCCATTCCCCCGGGGCATCATCATCGCCGGCCTCATCGGACTGATCACGCTCTCCACCTTCCTCGTACGCATCCCCTGGCCTATGGGCACCTCGTTCTACAACATGCAGTTCTGCTACTTCTCCCAATACATCGCCTTCTTTATCGCCGGCACACTGGCCTACCGCCATAGCTGGCTGTCGACCCTCACCAAAAAAACGAGCAAACGCTGGGGTTTCATCGGCCTCTTCGGCGGCCTCGCCATCTGGTGCACCCTTATCGCCATGAACATCTCCGCAAAATCCTTCCACCCCTTCGAGGGTGGCTGGCACTGGCAAAGCTTCGGCATGTGCGCCATCGATGCCCTCGCCGGCACCGGTATCTCCATCGGCCTCCTGGGTCTTTTCCGGGAGAAATTCAACCGCCAGGGTCGCTGGGCCGTGTTCTTTTCGGCATCGGCCTTCGCCGTATATGTCTTTCACACCCCCATCCTCATCACGATCACCCGCTTGCTCACCAACCTTCACTGGCTACCGCTGCTGAAATTCGGGCTGGCAACCGTGCTGTGCATCATCGCCACTTATGTCCTGTGCGCCTTTGTGTTCCGTCGTCTGCCACTCGTGAAAAACATATTGTAAATTCGTAGCGTATGAGATCCTTCTGGAAATATGGCTTCCCGCCGATCTACGGCCTCCTCGTCTACCTCACCATCCGCGTGCTGCTCGACACCGTCACCGGCATGCGCTGGTGGCACCGGAACTGGCAGATCAATACCCTGGACATTGTAACCACTATCCTCTTCAGCTATGCGTTCCTGTATGTTTTTCGCCGCATGCTCCGCTGGCTCGATAAAAAATGGCCGGCAACCGATTTCAGCTCCAAACGTATCCGCCGGGAGCTGCTCTTCCTGATCCTGCTGGACCTCATTTTTCAGAATGCGGTGTTGATCCCCTATGCGGCGAACACCGACGACGGCCTGCAGTTGTGGGACGTCGCCGACATCAATACCGTTCCCCTGCTCTACTCGCTGATCCTCTATGGCATCGTCCGCAGCAACACCTTTCTCAAGGCCCACATCGCCTCCAGGATCCAGCTCGAGAAGATCACCAACGACCAGCTACAGACCGAGCTCAAATTCCTCAAAGCGCAATACCACCCGCATTTTCTGTTCAACGCCCTCAACACGATCTATTTCCAAATGGACGAAGACACCGCCGCGGCCAAGAAAAGCGTCGAGAAATTCAGCGAGCTGCTCCGCTACCAGCTCTACGACCAGAACGCGACCGTCCCGGTGAGCCAGGAGATCCATTATCTGAAGAACTTCATCCAGCTGGCACAGACCCGCTCGTCGGAGAAACTGCAGCTGCAGACCCACTTCGACGACCACCTCGATGGCCAGCAGGTCTATCCCTTGCTTTTCCTGCCACTCGTCGAGAATGCCTTCAAATATGTCGGCGGCGACTATCATCTCGAGATCTCGGTCGCCGTGCAAGACAATCGCATCGAAGTGCAAGTGGACAACAGTATTCCAACTGATATCCCGGCCGTAAACGTCACGGGCGAAGCCCGCAAAGGCATCGGCCTCGAAAATCTCAAGCGCCGGCTCGAACTCCTATACCCCGGCAAACATACCTTTACGACGGCAAAAACACCGGAATCGTTCACCGCCGCACTAACCCTTCAATATCGCTAGCATGTCCGCCACCATCAAATGCATCATCACCGACGACGAACCCTTCGCCCGTAAAGGCCTCCAGGGCTATATCGCCCAGATCGACTTCTTCGAACTCAGGGGCGTTTGCGAGAACGCACTCGAGCTGAATTCCCTGCTGAAAAAAGAACCCGTCGACCTGCTTTTCCTCGACATCGAGATGCCCTATCTCACCGGCATCGAATTCCTGCGCCAACTGCCTGCGCCACCCCGCGTGATCTTTACGACAGCCTACGAAAAATACGCCGTCCAGGGCTTCGAGCTCGAAGTCCTGGACTATCTCATGAAACCCATCTCCTTCGACCGTTTTCTTCGCGCGGCGAACAAGGCCTTCGATTACTTCCACCAACAACACACCCCGGCTGCCCCCGGCGACTATATCTTCGTAAAGGCCGACAGCAAGCTCGAAAAGATCGCCTTCGCCGATATCCTGTTTGCCGAAGCGCTCGAGAACTATGTCGCCATCTACACCCGCGAAAAAAAGATCATCACCCATCTCACGCTGAAGATGCTGCAGGAGAAGCTGCCCGCCCAGTCCTTCGTTCAGCCGCATAAGTCCTATCTCATCGCCGTCGATAAGATCGATTCCATCGAGGGGAATATGCTCCATACCGCCCAGTACACTGTTCCCATCAGCAAATACCAAAAGGAAGAGATCATGGAAAAGATCGTGAATTCCAAGCTGCTGAAACGCTGACGTCACCGGCAAGATCCAGCTGCAATAAACCCTATCTTTGGAAAAAAACCGCATGACTCCACGCGTTATCACCGCCCTCCAACTTCCCTTGCTCCGCGGCCAACACGTCTATCTTGACTTCGCCACCGAAGCCCACCGCGAAGCACTCCGGCCGCTCGCAAAAGACGACCGTATCTGGGAATTCACCAAGACCCTGATGGTAACCAATACCTACGATGCGCAATTCGATGACTATTTCGATGCGGCTCTCGCCACCGTGAGCCAGGGCCAGGCCTTTGTGATCCACAGGGCGACAACCGACGATATCCTCGGCATGACCCGTATCCATAGCTATACCCCTAAAGACAAATGGGCCGAGATCGGCCACACCTGGTATCTCCCCGAAGTGTGGGGCCAGGTCCACAACAAAGAATGTAAGCTGTTGCTATTGCAATATCTATTTGAAAAAGTGGGCCTCTGCCGGGTACAGTTCCGGGTAGCCCATCAGAATATCCGGTCGCAAAAGGCCGTAGCAAAGATCGGCGGCACGAAAGAAGGCGTACTCCGTAAACATGGTTTCCGCAACGACGGCCAGCGCAAAGACACCGTGGTCTTTAGCATCATCGACGACGAATGGCCCGAAAGAAAAGCCGCACTGCAGAACCTCATAGCTTCTTACGCATCCACCAGTCCGTCTGCGCATCCAAACCCACGATAAACACGTGCTCGCCAAACCGCTCGAACCCCCATTTCGTATAGAACGCCTTCGCCCGGTGATTGTGTTCCCATACCCCCAGCCAAACCCATTCGTATCCTTGTTCGCGCGCGAGATGCAGAGAGGCCTGCATCAAGGCCGGGCCGACACCCTTGCCGATCATTCGCTGCTCGGAATAGAGCTGAACGATCTCAATGGCATTCTCGCCGCCTAATCCCGCCGGTTTCTCGGGAGAAATACGCATCGATACATACCCCGCCGGCTCGTCTTCTACATAAGCGAGGATAAATGTCCTGCCCGGCGCTCCCACTTCTGCCATTTGCATCTCCCGCGTGAATTGCTGATCCATATACAGGCGCATATTCTCCGGCGTGTTGAATGGAGCAAAACTGTCGTAAAAGGTCCTCCGGCTCAAGTCGGCCACCAACGCCGCGTCTTCGGCGCCCGCGATGCGCAGCCGCACGTGCCCAAACTGCATCTTCAGACTCGTGTTTTCCATGGCCGCAAATTTATGCTTTCCGCTTATAAAGCAACCGCAGCATACTCGGCAACACGATCAAAAGCAGCGGCAACGCGATCACAAACCCGCCGATCACGGCAATCGCCAGCGGCTGATGCAGCTGCGCCCCCGCCCCGATACCCAACGCCAGGGGCAGCAAGGCGATGATCGCGCCCAGTGCCGTCATCAGCTTGGGCCTCAGCCGGGTAGAGATGGCATAGATCACCGCGTCGTCGACCCCCAGCGCCCCCACGCTGTCGCGAAACTGCAAAAAGGTAAAGATGGCATTTTCCCCTATGATCCCCACGATCATGATCAGCCCCGTATAGCTGCCCACATTCAACGGCGTATGGGTAAGATACAAGGCCAGATAGCTCCCCGAGATACCCAGCACCGCGACCACCAGGATCAGCAAGGCCACAGAGAACCGGCGGTATAAAAATAAAATAACCCCAAAGACCAGCAGCGATGCCGTAATGAGGATCGTCAACAGCTCGGCGAACGACTGCTGCTGATCGGCATAGGCGCCGCCATAAGCGATATGATACCCTGGCGGCAACGTGATCTTCGAGCTGACTAGCTGCCGGATGTCTTTCATCACACTGCCGAGATCGCGGCCTTCCAACCTGCCGGTAACGACGCCCATCGATTGCAGGTTCTCGCGCTGGATCTCCGCATCCCCTGCCTTTATGGTGACCGTGGCCAGATCGGTGATGGGTCTCCGCTGCCCGTCCGGCAAAAAGATCTGCATCCGTCCGATATCCGCAACGCTCAGCGTCCGGCTGCCGGGATAGACCATCCGGATATTCGTAAGCTGCTCCTTCTCCGGCACGGTGCCGACGAGATTACCCTCGAGCGCCGTTTGCAGCTGGAATCGAAGATTCGCCGGCGTCAGCCCGAATTGCGCCAGCTTGACATAATTTGGTTCGATGCTCACCGAGGGACCCGCGATCACGATGCCATCGAAGACATCCGCCGTTCCGTCGATCTTCCCGATCACCCCTGCCACCTGCCGCGAAAGCTCCTGCAGCTTCGTCTGATCATCCCCAAAGATCTTCACCTCGATGGGCTGGACCGACGTCATCAGATCCCCGAGCATATCCCCGATGACCTGACCAAAATCGATCCGCAAAGCCGGCTGCGTTGCCTCGATCTTTTTCCGCAGATCTTCGATGACCTCATCTGTGGTTTTGCTGCGGTCGGTCTTCAACGCGATCTGGTAATCCCCCGTATTGGGTTCCGTGATAAAAAAACCCATCTGGGTCCCTGTACGCCGGGAATAGGCCTGCACCTCCGGCGTGGCTACGATGAGCTTCTCGACTTCCCGCAGCATCCTATCCGTCTCCTGAAGGCTGGTGCCGGGCGGTGAAGTATAATCCATAACGATAGTCCCCTCGTCCATCTCCGGCAAGAAGCCCGTCTCGAGCTGCGGCGGGATATACCAGATGGAAAAGGCCAGCGCCCCCATGACGATGAGGCTCAGCCAGGGCCGCCGGATAAAGAACGCTACCCACCTTTGGTTCTTTACATTATGTGGCTTCACCACGCGCTTGGTCTTGCGCTCCCGCGTCAGCAACAGATACACCACCGGCAACCCGATCCAGGTCACAAAGAACGAACATACCAGCGTGATGATCATGGTATTCGTCAGCACTTTGAAATAGGCCCCTGCCACCCCGCTCATGAGCACGAACGGTACGAAGATCACAATAGTGCTGATCGACGACCCCAGCATCGCCGGGAACAGGTAATGAATCGCTTTTTGCACTAACGTGGTCGACGACTCCTCCGGATGCTCCTCATGGGTCCGGTGGATCTGCTCCACGACCACGATGGCATCGTCGATGATCAACCCGATCGCCGCGGCAATAGCGCCCAGGGTCATGATATTGAAGGTATACCCGATGGCATAAAGTATGATCAGGGTCAGGCAGATGGTTAGTGGGATCGTGATCAGGATCGTCGTGCTGGCCTTCAGGGATCTCAAAAAGATAATGGCGACGATGATGGCCAGTAAGAGGCCGATCCACAGACTGTCTGTGACGCTTTTCACTGAAGTATTGACAAAATCCGCCTGGATATAAATGGGTTTGATCGTCACCCCTTTGGGCAGTGTCTTTTGAAGTTCCGCGGTCTTGTCCTCGGAGGCCTTTGACATATCGATGAGGTTGGCATTGGGCTGTTTGATCACGGCCACCAGTACGGCATCGCTCCCATTGGCGTTGATCTTGACATATTCCACAGCTTCTTTGATCTGCACCGCTGCGATATCCTGTAACAGGATGACGCGTTTTCCAGTATTACGGACCACGATATTGCCGATATCCTCGCGGGAGTGAACAGTGGCGTCAGTGACCGTGAGATAGAGGAAATGATAGTCGGAGAGATAGCCGTTGGACTTTATGAAACCCGTCTGACCGATCGCGGTATTCAGCATATCCGGGGTAATGGACAACGTGCTCATCTTTTGCGCATCCAGAATAACCCAGTATTCCTTGGTTTTCCCCCCGATGATTCGCACCTCGGAGACACCGGCCACCTGGCTCAGGAACGGCTTCACCGTATAAGTCGCCAGCATCTTAAGCTGTATCGCTGACATATCATGACTCTCCAGGGCATAAGCCATCACCGGCAGGATCGAAGGGTTCATCTTCTCCACCGTGATCTGCGTCTCGGCCGGCAGATCATTCTTGATCTCGTTGATCCGCGATTCGATCCTTTGCTGACTGAGATCGATATCCGCCTTCCAGTCCATGAACGCCGAGATCTCGCAGCTTCCGCGGCTCGTGGTGCTCCGGACATACTGCAGCTCCGGCACCCGCTTGATGGCATTTTCGAGCGGCTTGGTGACGGAGACCATCATCTTATCCACGGGTTGCAATCCCGCATCCGCGATGACCTTGATCTTCGGGAACGTGATCTCTGGGAAAAGCGAGGTCTGTAAACGGCTATAGGCAAATAACCCACCCAGGATCACGAGGACCAGGGTGACGGTCAGGGGATTCTTATAGGAGACAAAGAAGTTCTTCATCAGTTTTCTACTTTCACTTTTGCTGTATCTGGTAATCCATAATTTCCCGTAACCAGGATCTTGTCGCCGGGCGCAAACACCGGTTGCAGGATCTCCACCCGATCCGTCGTCTCTATCCCTTTTTTTACCGGGATCTTGACGGCGGTGACAGAATCGATTAGCCTCATCACCCAAAAATTACTCTCCGTCTCATCCGTCAGCACGGCTGATTTCGGCACACTCTGCACGTCCCCGCCTTTCTGGCTCTTGAGGATCTTCACCTTTGCGATCAGGTTCTCAGGGATAGCCCCCGCATTAGGCACCCGGATCACCACATTCTGTGTCTGCGAGGCGCTATCCACCGTAGGCATCGTGGGCCCGATCTCGCCCGTGAGCTTCGTTCCATCCGGCAGATCCAGCTCCACCGTTTTTTTATTCAGCACAGAAGGCCGCAGCTCATAGGGCAGGTCGAGCAGGAACACGAAACTGCTCCGGTCGCTGATCACCGCCAGCTGCTCCCCATCCTGTACATAGTCACCGGGCTGATGATTGAGCTGGGTGATATACCCGCGCTGACCCGCCCTGATGGTCGTCACGCCCGAGAAATGAAGCGAGGTGTCGAGCTTCTCGATCGCATTCCCGATGCCTCTCGATTCCTTTGTCTGTAGCGTAAAAAGCGGCTGCCCCTTGTCTACAAATTTCCCAGGATACACATCCGCAGACTCCAGGTAACCATTGGTGATCGCCTTCACATAGCTTTTCTGCAGGAAAGCGCTCACGGCGTTGAGTTCGATATAATCGTCGAGACCGCCTTTCTCCACGGTGGCTACCGTTACGGGCGTACGCGCGTCGACACTATCGGTTCCAGTTGCAGCATCATCCGCGGGTTTCGCCTTGGTGCCGCAGGCACCAAGAACAAAAAGAAAGAAAACATATAAATATCTATTCATCTGTTCCAGTAGTTGATTTGATTGATGATCTGCAACCGTGTTATATTATTCTGCGTCAGCAGGTTCTTGGCATTGAGATAATTCGTCAGCGCGATCACATAGTCCGCGATCTTCGCATCCCCCGTGCCCAGCAGCTTTTCGTTGACTTCGATCAGCGTCTGTGAATATTTCACCTGCTCATCGATCTGGCCGATGAGCGCCTCGGTCTCCTTTAGCTGCTGCGTGAGCTGCGCGATCTGCTGGTTGTACTGGCGGGTGAAGAAATCCTTATACCCCGTCCGGGTGCGTTCCGCGATGTCGAGTTTACTGTATTGCATCTTGCGCTGGTGCCCGTCGTAGATCGGCATGGTGACCATAAACCCAAAGCTCACCCCGAAGTTCTTATACGGCTCATATTGCAGCGAAGAAGACCAGCCACCGTCGGCATACAGACTCGCCTTCGGCCGGTAGTTGAAATTGATCAGGCTCCTGTCGTTCCGCAGCTTTAGGCTATCCAGCCCGAATTGCCGGAAGAACACGGAATTGCCGATATCCGGCAACGACTGCAGCCGGATATCCGGATCGTCCAGCAGCGTGGCGCTGGTATCATTGATCCCACACAGATAGTTCAGCGTTCCATGGTCATTGCGGTATTGGATATCCAACTGCTGAAGCAGCAAGCCCTCCTGTTTCAGCGTGACCACAAAGGTGAGATAATCCGTTTGCCGGTAGATGTTCTTCTCCGTCAGATCCTTCAGGACCTGCTCTTCCCGTTGCAATAAGGCGTAGAGCTCGCGGTTGAACTTGAGCTGCTGCAGATCGCCATAGGCGGTGATGTATTGCGCGGTGACGCTTTTCTTGAGATCCTGCTCGGAGACCTTCGAGGTATTTGTGATGCCCAGGTTTTGCAGCCGGATCGTCTCATATTGCGCATCTAAATGCGACTGCCCTACCAGGGTCTTGGTGACGGCGACCACAGTGGTGAAGTTTCCCCCGTTCGAGATCGCCTGATCATAGCCATACCCCTTTATTGCCGGTGCATAAATATTGGTGCTGTTGCCCACCACCTGCGGCAGATAGCTGGCCTTGATGAGCGCACTGTCGACCTGCCCGGATAGGACCTGGTTCCGATAGTCCTTTAATAATGGGCTGTTCTGTAAGGCCTGGCCCAGATAAAAATCGAGCGACGAACCCTGCTGCGCCTGCACTGCCAAACCGATCAATATGGATAGGAATCCCCAAAAAAATCTTAACATGTTACATTTCAGGCTCTTACAAAAGCCCAGCAAATCTAATCCCGCATCCTGAAGGAATTCTGGAGCCTAGGAGGGGAAAACCACTTCAATGGTATGCATTTCACCGCTATACGAATAGCCCACCGAGAAATTATAATTGTCACAGATCTGCCGCACGATGGCCAATCCCAACCCGGTGCCCCCCGAATTCGAGCCCTTGACGAAACGGTCGAAGATGGTCTCGGGATCAAAGCTCGGCGCCGGCCCGGAATTGCTGATCCGGAGACGGTGTTCCTCCAGCCGGATGTCCACTTGTCCGGCGAGTTTGTTGTGTCTTATAGCGTTGATTAACAAATTATTGAGAAGGATATCTGCTAAATAACTGTTGATTGCTACACGCGCCCCGCTGAGTTCTCTACGTACCTCCAGCTGTCGGGCCTTTAACGGGTCTTCCAGCTGCGCCAGCTTCTGCTCGATGAGTGGCGCAAGGTCCAGGGATTCGGTTTGGGCAAACTGGTTGTTCTCGATCTTCGTCAGTAACAGCAGGGACGAGTTAAGCTGTCGCAGCCGGCCGATCGCATCATACATGGCCTGTACCGGCTGATGATGCTCCTCGCGCATCCGCGTGTCCTGGATCAGCAGGTCCAGTTTGGAATTGATAATGGCCAGCGGGGTCTGCATTTCGTGCGAAGCGTTCTCGGTAAAGTTCTTCAGCATTTCGTAGTCCCTGCTGATCTGGCCTGTCATCTGCCGGGCCGCCTCATCCAATCTACGGAACTCATCGATGTCCGTGGACTCCGCCGGCAAAAGCTGTCTGCTGGACAGGTTGAAGGCCCGGATGCCTTCCAGCGTATGATAAAAAGGCTGCCAGATGCGGCGTAACAGCAGCCGGTTGGCGAGGAACAGGATGCCCAGCATCAGCAGGATCATGCCCGCGGTGAGACACATGATGACGACCAGCAGGTCCTCCGTCTCCTCTTCGGACTTGGAAACATACGCCGTATAATATTGATTGCCTACCTTTACAGAGAAGATGAGGGCCCGGCAGGGATCATCGGGATCCCGTTTTCGCGCATGTCTGCCACGGGGCCGCGAACCCGCTTCCGGCTCGTCCGTGGTGTCGCTCACCCTGATGGCATTGGTGAGCTGCGATTCCAGATAAGCCCAGGTGGTATTGATTAACCGCGGTTGTTCGGGTTGGCGGGCCGGAACATAAGCGATCTGCTGGTCCCGGTAGTTGGCCGGCTTTGGCAGACGGCCATGACGCGCCACATTGTCCAATATCTCTTCTTCTTCGATCCGGATCGCATCGTCCAGTTCATGCACGAGAACAAACCGGACCGCGAAGAAATAACCTACGCCTCCCAGGAGCAACGCCAGTACACTGGCCATAATGCTTACCCGGGAGTATTTGGTAAAAAGTCGCATTTGTTTGTAAATTAATCATTTTATCCCTACCTTTGCAAGCTCTTTAAAAAGCACTCATGAGCAGCCGCCGGGAATTTGAAATAGCGTTTGTGGGCCTAAAGGCTGGAATTCACGAGTTTAGCTATAAGATCACAGACAAGTTCTTTGAGGCTTACTCGCAGCAGGACTTCCGCCGCTGCGAAGCCCAGGTAAAGCTGACGCTGGATAAAAAGAACAGCTTCATGCTCCTGAAATTCGAGGTCGACGGAAAGATCGAGATCGCTTGCGATCGCTGCGGGAACCAGCTTCCGCTGAATCTCTGGGATGAATTCAACATCCTGGTGAAGCTGGTGGAAGACCCCGACATCATGAACCTGCAGGAGGAGGATCCGGATGTATATTATATATCCAAAGGCGAAAGCCACCTCTACCTGAGTGACTGGATCTATGAGTTCATCAACCTGAGCATCCCCATGCAAAGGATGTGTAAGCCCGAAGAGATGGGCGGACCGCATTGCAATAAAGAGGTGCTCGAGATGCTGAAAAAGCTCGACCGGGAGAAGAGCCAGCCCGGAAACCCGTTGTGGAAAGGCCTCGAGAAATTCAAGGATCTTCCGCCGGCGGAATAAAGCCGACACAACCCCGCCCTCACCGGCGGGACCAAAATTTGAAAGTTTAAATTGTAGAGATATGCCAAATCCGAAAAGAAGACATTCCCAGCAGCGCGGTGCCAAGAGAAGGACACACTATAAAGCTGAGAAAGTGACGTTGAGCAAAGACAGCACCACCGGTGAAATGCACGTACGCCATCGCGCACACGTAAGCGAAGGGAAATTGTACTACAAAGGAAAAGTTGTTGCTGAAACCGCTCCCATCAAGTAAGTTTGTAGACCATGAATATTGGTCTTGACATGATGGGCGGCGACTTCGCACCGCTCGAGGCGGTCAAAGGCGTCCAGCTTTTTCTCCGGGAAGTAAAGGGTCCGATAACCCTGTGGTTGATAGGGGACGAGAACAAGATCCGTCCGTTGTT
>JAICXX010000066.1 GCA_025934485.1 Chitinophagaceae bacterium | reverse complement strand
CGTCTCCAACGAAAAAAATGCCCCGGTACCGGGAGCTACCGTCGTAGCAAAAGACCTCAAAGGAGGCGTGACCACCGATTCAAGCGGCAACTTTTCCATTTCGGTGCCCGCTAAAGCCACCCTGATCATATCTTCCGTTGGTTACGCAACCACCGAGATCAAGGCCCACGCGGGCTTTATCGATGTTACGCTCAAGCCGGGCGAAAATAAACTCGATGAGGTGGTGGTGATCGGCTACGGTACACAGCGCAAAAAAGATGTCACAGGTTCGGTGGTCTCCATCAGCGGAGAGGCAATGAACCAGGTACCGGCCGTGGATATCTCCCGCGCCTTACAGGGCCGTCTCCCCGGCGTCGAAATGCAGCAAACTTCTTCCAAACCCGGCGCCGGCCTGCAGATCCGCATCCGCGGAACCCGCTCCCTCAACGCGACAAACGACCCGCTCATCGTGCTCGACGGCATCCCCTATATCGGCAGCCTTAGCGATATCAGCCCCGCCGAGATCAAAAGCGTGGATATCCTCAAAGACGCCTCCTCGACAGCCATCTATGGCTCCCGCGGCGCAAACGGCGTCATCCTGATTACCACTAATAAGGGCACCGCCGGCCAAAAACCCCGCCTAACGTACAACGGCTATGCCGGTCTGAAAAAGATCTGGGGTGAATATCCCATGATGAACGGTCCGGAATTCGTCGCCCTCCGTAAGGCCAACAACGCGACTCCCGGAGCCTCCATCCACACCAATACGCTCGACGAGAACGACAGTGTAAATACGGACTGGCAAAAACTGCTGTTCCAAAATGGCTACGTCACGAACCAGGACCTCGGCGTCTCCGGCGGTACGGAGCACGGCAACTACAGCATCGGCTTCAATTACTTCAAAGACCAGGGCGTCATCCCGCTCCAGTATTACGAACGCTACAGCCTCCGCACTGCGCTTGAGCAGCGCCTCGGCAACCTGTTCCGGATCGGGCTTACCACCAATAACTTCTATACGAACGCCCATGACATGAACCTCGGGCCCTACGCAACCCTCAATCTTTCGCCGATCATCAACCCGCGTAACTCCGACGGTACCTGGAAGACGACAGTAAACCTGAATACTTCCGGGCCTAACTGGGCGTATACCGCGCATGCCTTGAAGGGGCTAGGTGATTCCTATATCGACCTCGACCGCGGCTTCACCACCAATAACTCCGTGTTCGGCGAGATCAACATTCCGGGTGTGCAGGGCTTGAAATACCGCGCGAATCTGGGCTTATATTTCCACCAGGACGATTATGGCAGCTATACGGGTACGGGTGTCTTCAGCGGAACCACGAGCTCACCTTCGAGTGCAAACATTTCCAATACGAAGCAAATCGACTATACACTCGAGAACCTGGTGACCTACGACCGTACATTTGCAAGCAAACACAAGATCAGCTTTGTTGGCCTGTATTCGGTCGAACAGAACACGAAATGGAGCTCCGGCGAATCCGCGACCCATTTACCGTCCGACGCCTTCCAGTTCTACAATTTAGCCTATGTACTGGCGGACCAGGGCGGAGCTTCGGCTGTGAGCAATGGTACCTACGCACAATACGGCTTGTTGTCCTATATGGGCCGCCTGATCTATACCTACAACGATCGCTATATCCTAAGCGCCGCCTGGCGCGACGACGCCTCCTCCGTGCTGGCGACCGGGCACCAATGGCACTCCTATCCGGCCCTCTCGGTAGGTTGGAACATCAAGAACGAAAACTTTATGACGAATGCGTCATTCGTGAACGAACTCAAACTGCGGGTCGGTTACGGCGAAACGTCGAACCAGGCCATCAGCCCTTATCAAACACTGGGTGCGCTGACCACGAGTCCCGACAACTTTGGCCCCACCGGCTATGCCATGGGCTATTATGTTACCCAACTCCCCAACCCGGCCCTTGGTTGGGAGTTCTCCAAGACCTGGAACTATGGCCTCGACTTCGCGCTCTTCAACAACCGCCTCAGCGGTTCGGCCGAATATTACACGGTGAACACCAGCAACGTATTGCTCAGCGTTGGCCTGCCAACGACCTCGGGCGTGAGCAGCTATACGGCTAATATCGGCGCCACGCAAAACAAAGGCGTCGAATTCTCCCTCAACGGCACCATCCTGGACAATCACAATGGATGGAGCTGGGACGTCGGCGTGAATATCTACGCTAACCGCAATAAGCTCGTCCGCCTTTACTCCGGCGACCCTTATGACAAATACAACCAGTGGTTCCCGGGCCATCCCATCAACAACATGTACGATTACAAACGCGTCGGTCTGATGAGCTACGCCGATAGCGCCAGCGGCTATTTGAAGGCGGCATATCCCGGCGGCAACGTGGGAATGATCAAGGTCGCCTACAACAAGAACGACACCTCGCTTCATTTTACCAACGGCGTGCCTAATCGGAAGAACCAGGCCGGAACAACATTGGATAATGACGATCGCCAGATCTACGATATGCAGCCGAATTTCGAAGGCGGCTTCAACACCCGTGTGGGCTATAAATCATTGGATCTGACGATCACGGGCATTTTCACGAGCGGCGGTACGCTGGTGAGCACCATCTATGGCTCTGGCGGCTATCTCGACAACCTCAATACCAGGTCGGGCAACAACGTAAATATTCCTTATTGGACTCCTACAAATAACCACGCCAGCGATTTCAACACCTTCGGTCCAAGACCAGGTGGTGTCGGTGGCGACAACCCGGCCTATGGGAGTACCCTGGGCTATTTCAGCGCCTCCTATCTCAAGATCCGTACAGTGACGTTGGGTTACAACTTCGATCAAAAATGGCTCAAACGCAGCGGTATCGGCGGCATGCGCATCTACTGCACGCTGGAGAATCCATTCGTATTCTTCTCCCCTTACGAGAAATTCTCACATATGGATCCCGAAACGAACTCCTATGGTGACCAAAACGCTGCGGTAACGCTGCCGGCTGCCCTGCACCGTATCCTTACCATCGGCACAAATACGCCTTCTACGCGAAATTATGTTCTTGGCTTAAACGTAACATTCTAAAAAGAAAACAAATGAAGCGAATACTGATCAATATATGCATGGGCGCGGGGTCCCTTGGCTTACTGCTCATGAGCGGATGCACGAAAGTTCTTAAAGAGACGCCCCGGGCTACTTTTACCCCCGAATACTTTCAGACCCAAAACGGCGTCGTCGGCGGCCTCACGGCCCTGTACGCACACCTGCGTAACATCTATGGAAATGCTTATTATTGGGATTTTTGTCAATGCGGGACTGACGAGACCACCTGGGGACAAAGCGGTGGCAGCGGCAGCAACTTCCAGGCACAGGATTATTCAGTACCTGGTGTCCATCCCATCCCGACCTTGAGCGATGCCGGTCAGCTTTGGGGCAATACCTTTCCCTATATCAACACCGCCAGCGGCGTTATTCAATATGGGCTCGCAGCAGGTGTTTCATCTGCGCTGCTCGCAGAGGCGCATTTTTTCCGCGCACACGACTACTTCCTGCTCGTCCAAACCTTCGGCGGCGTTCCCCTGGACCTGGGCTCGGGTCGCCTCAAATTCAACACCTCGACCGCCCGTGGTTCGGTCCGGGATTCGGTATCCATCGTCTATACGAAATGCATCTTTCCCGACCTCGACACGGCCGTTGCTAATCTACCTTCTACCCAACGGGTCACAGGCGCGATTACCAAACAAACCGCCCAGCTGTTCCTTGCGAAAGCCTACCTTACCTATGCGTGGTGGCTGCAAAATCCCAATAATATCCCATCCTATCCGGTAGAGTCGGGGAGCCCGCGCACAGACCCCGACGGCCACGATGCCGCTTACTATTTCCAGCAGGCATACAATATCGCCACCAACGCCATCGAGAATCCCGGCCCGTTTGGGTTACAACCCACTTATTACGATGTGAACGTCGCTACCAACGACTATAACAACGAGTGTATGTTGTACTCGGATCATACGCAACAAAGCGCACAATACAATGTCAGCAGCTTCACCTATGGCGCAGGCGGAACGCCGGATAACTGGTCCAGCTGGTTCCAGACCTGGTCCTATCCTACGATCGCCAGTTCCAGCTCCGCAAGTTCCTGGAGCGGCGTCAACTCCGTTCAGCGCGAATCTGCGCAATGGGGCGGCCGGCCCTGGGTACGTAATGCACCGCCCATCGAAGTATTCACCAAAACCTTTGCGGATAAAACCGACGATTCACGCTACGATGGCACGTTTACCACGGTTTACCGTTGTAATATGAAAGAGGCCGGTTTGAAATATGCACAGCTGTACAACGCCAACGACATGCCCATCGGCGAAGGCAGCGCCGTGCTCACCTTCCTGAACAACGACACCACGGGCGTCGATTACTCGAACTCCGTCTATAAAAGCGGCGTCGGCGCCGGCGTCCTTTCGGGCCGGGCCGATTATGTCATCGAACCCAGCGCTATCAACCGCATCGTCTATCCGGGTATTTGGAAACTGGGCCCCTACCGCACCGATAACAACGGTGGCCTCGGCAATCCCAACGCAGGCAGCACCCGGCCCTATACCGGCGCCAAATTCTCCGAGCTGTTCTTCATAGCAGCCGAGGCAGCCGTGAAAGGAGCGACGACCACGGCCGTGACGGGCGCCTATGCCAACGACGGGACGGCCGCAGGGCTGATCAACGTGATCCGCGCCCGCGCCGGCAAATGGAAATTCAGCAACGCAGAGAACCAGCCCTATGTCGCCGACTTCAGCGCCCAAATGGTCGCGGCAACGCCGGCTACGATCACCGTGGGCTATGTCCTCGCCGAACGCTCCCGCGAATACTATGGCGAAGGCTACCGGTTCTTTGATCTCGTACGCACCCAGCGATTCGGCATGGATAACCAGGAAGGCTACAATTACGGCACCTATACCATCGGCGGCATAGCCTATGGTAATCATACGCCGATAGTCAACACGCGTACCATTACGCCGCAGCTTTACCTGCAGCCGATTCCACAAGGACAGATCGACGCGATGGATATTTCACCGGCGGCAAAAGCCGCCTACCAAAACCCCGGTTACTAGCGCGCCTCCGGCGCGCCTGCCCAAAGCCTTACTAAGTTTTTTTTTATACCGCAAATCAAGCAGTCACAACGGGGGATGACTATTCATCCCCCAATTTTTGAGTAAATTGGTCAAATGAAATCGGTTGCATCCCTCCTCCTCATCCTCTTCAGCCTGCCGGCCGCCGCCCAATACCGGAATGTTTTTTCCGAAGCAGGCTATACCAATGCCGCCATCGAGGCCAAAGTAAACAATGCCTACCATGACCTCTTCGAAGGCCCCCACAAGATCTATTTCGAAGTGGGCGACTCCATGGCCTATGTCTCCGATCTTAAAAACCACGACGCCCGCACGGAAGGACTGTCATACGGAATGATGATCGCCGTGCAGCTAAATAAAAAAGACGTCTTCGACCGCATCTGGCGCTGGTCTAAAAAATATCTCCAACACCAGGACGGCGACCGCGCGGGCTATTTCGCGTGGAGCATCAACCCCGCGACGATGAAAAAGAATTCCGAAGGCACTGCCTCCGACGGCGAGCTCTATTTCATCACGGACCTCCTCTTCGCCGCCAACCGCTGGGGCAGCCACACCGGCATCGACTATCACGCGGAAGCCCGCCGCATCCTGGACGCCATGTGGAAAAAGGATGGCGCCGGCGGCATCTACAACCTGATCAATACCCAACACAAGATCATCACCTTTACCCCCGAAGGAAATAACTACAACTGGACCGACCCGTCCTACCAGTTACCCGCATTCCTCGAGACCTGGGCCCTATATGCCCACGATGGACACGAACAATTCTACAAAGACTGCGCGGATTCGGCCCGCGCCTTCCTGCACCGCGCCTGCGATCCCACCACCGGGCTCACCACCGACTATACCGAATTTTCCGGCGCTCCCCATAGCACCCCCTGGATGCCCGCAGCTTTTAGATACGATTCCTGGCGCGTACCCATGAACATCGCCATGGATTTCAACTGGTTTCATGCGGATACCGCCTGGCAACGCGACTACGCCAAACACTTTCAGACCTTCCTCTTGTCACAAGGGATCGACTCCTTCGCAGACCAATACAATGTCGACGGCTCCAAACCCGACTACATCTTGCAGGCGGGCGGCTACCGTAAACTGCGACATTCACTCGGACTCATCGCCACCTCCGCGACAACCACCCTCATCTACAACCGCGATCACTCCTTTGAATTCGTCCACGCGCTCTGGAATGCAAAACTGGAGCCTTATCCCGACGGGTATTTCGATCCCTACTACGATGGATTGCTTTACCTCTTCGCACTCATGCACCTTAGTGGAAAATACCGGATCATAACACCACAAACACATTGACGACAATGAAAAGAATTGCGCACCTGCTGCTCCTCATAGCTCTCTTGTCGATCGCCCACGAAGCCGTCGCACAGGACCCCAAATTCTATATCTTCCTATGTTTCGGTCAGTCGAATATGGAAGGCGCCGCGAAGGCGCAACCCGAGGACAGTACCGTCGACCCTCGGTTCGAAGTCATGGAAGCCGTCGACTGCCCCGACCTCCAACGCACCAAAGGCACATGGTATACAGCCGTCCCGCCGTTATGCCGCTGCCATACAGGCCTCACGCCGGTGGATTATTTCGGCCGCACACTCGTGGCCCATTTGCCCTCCGACGTCAAAGTCGGCGTGATCAACGTCGCCGTCGCCGGCTGCAAGATCGAACTCTTCGACAAAGATCACTTTCAGACCTACGCAGCCGACGCACCATCCTGGATGAAAGGGATCATTAAGGAATACGGCGACAACCCCTACGCTCGCCTGCTTGAGATCGCAAAGCTGGCACAAAAAGATGGCGTCATCAAAGGCATCCTCCTGCATCAGGGCGAGTCGAATACCGGCGACACCACCTGGCCCGCGAAAGTGAAATTGGTATACGATAACCTCCTTGCCGATCTCCATTTGAATGCCGATTCCGTGCCCCTGATCGCCGGTGAGGTAGTAGGCGTCGATCAGCAGGGCAAATGTGCCAGCATGAACACCATCATCGACGAGCTACCCCGGACTATCCCCACCGCGCATGTGGCATCATCCGCAGGCTGCCTCGCCGGCCCCGATCACCTGCATTTCACCGCTGACGGCTACCGCGAACTCGGCCGCCGCTATGCCGCCCAAATGCTCCCGCTGCTATCGCCCGTAAAAGACATGCCTACCGGCTATGATTCGCCGCGGACAGGCATCCCGCACGGGCGCATCGACACCATCAGCTATCACTCCACGACAGTAGGCGCCACCCGCCGCGCATTGATCTATACCCCGCCCGGTTACTCGCGGAAAAAGAAATACCCCGTATTATACCTCCTCCACGGCATCGGCGGTGATGAAAAGGAATGGCTCAACGGCGGCCACCCGCAAGTCATCCTCGATAACCTCTACGCCGAACACAAACTACAACCCATGATCGTCGTCCTGCCCAACGGCCGGGCGATGAAGGATGATCGGGCCACCGGCAATATCATGGCCCCCGACAAAGTCAAGGCCTTCGCCACCTTCGAAAAAGACCTGCTGGGCGACCTCATCCCCTACATCCAAAAACATTACCCGGTCTATACCGATCGCGATCACCGCGCCATCGCCGGCCTATCTATGGGCGGCGGCCAATCGCTAAACTTCGGTCTCGGCAACCTCGACAAATTCGCCTGGATCGGCGCCTTCTCGGCAGCGCCCAACACGAAAAAACCCGAAGAACTGCTGCCCGACCCCGAAAAAGCCCGAAACGCCCTTAAGCTTTTATTCATTACCTGCGGCGACCACGACGGTCTCATCGGGTTCAGCCGCCGCACCCATGACTATCTCGACCAAAACCACGTACCGCACATCTACTACATTCAACCCGGTGTTCACGATTTCAAAGTCTGGAAGAATGGCCTTTACATGTTCTCCCAACTGCTCTTTAAACCCGTGGATACCTCCACCTTCGCAGCTTACCTCCAGGCGTCTACCGGCATCCCCGCATCCACGAACATCCCCGGTGCCCAATACCCGCAGATCCTGCCCGATAACCGGGTGGCCTTCCGCGTTAAAGCACCCGACGCCCAACGACTCCAGATCGATCTCGCGAAGAAATACGAGATGATCCGCGATACCGGCGGCTACTGGGTGGTCACTACCGAACCCGTCGTCGAAGGATTCCATTATTATTCGCTGCTGATCGATGGCGTGCCCGTCGTAGATCCTTCCAGCCAGACCTTCTACGGCATGGGCCGGATGGCCAGCGGCATCGACATTCCGGCAACCGACCAGGAATTTTATGCCGCCAGACCCGTTCCGCATGGACAGGTCCGGCGCATCAACTATTATTCGCGCCTCACGCGCGCCTGGCGCCAGGCCTATGTCTATACACCCCCCGGATATGACAACGATCCCGGCAAGCGCTATCCCGTACTCTACCTCCAACACGGCGCCGGCGAGGACGAAACCGGCTGGAGCACCCAGGGCAAAATGGACTTCATCCTCGACAATCTCATTGCGGAAGACAAGGCAACGCCCATGCTCGTCGTGATGGACCGCGGCTATGCCACCGGCCCCGGAAATAAAAATATCTTCCCCGAAGTCCTCGTAAAAGAGATCATCCCTATGACCGACAGCGCCTTCCGCACTGTCCCCGACGGCGACCACCGCGCCATGGCCGGCCTCTCCATGGGCGGGTTCCAAACCTTTCAAACGACGATGACCAACCTCGATAAATTCGCCTACATTGGCGGCTTTAGCGGCGCGACCTTCTTACAACCCGGTGCCGACATCGCCAAACTCTACGACGGCGCCTGGGCCGATCCCAAAGCCTTCAACGAAAAGGTCAAGGTATTATACCTTAGCGTCGGCAGCGCCGAACCCGCAAGGATGTACACCGGCATCAAAGGCCTGCACGAAGCCCTCGATAAAGCCGGCATCCGCAACATATACTACGAATCACCCGGCACGGCCCACGAATGGCTCACCTGGCGCCGCTCGCTCCGGCAATTCGCAACCCTTATTTTTAAATAACTACCCATGAGAAGCATTGCCCTCATCACACTCCTCCAGATCGCCACCCACCTTGCTGCCCAAAATCCGATCATCACGAGCCAATATACCGCCGACCCTACGGCGCGGGTATTTAACGGAAAGATCTATCTCTATCCCTCTCACGATATCCTGGCAACACCGGGCCATGGCCGGCCAGGCTGGTTTTGCATGGAAGATTATCACGTCTTCTCTACATCGGACCTCGTCCACTGGTCCGATCATGGTGTGATCGTAAGCCAGGATAAAACACCCTGGGTAAAACCGGATAGCTATAGCATGTGGGCGCCCGAGTGTGTCGACCGAAACGGGAAATACTATTTCTATTTCCCGTCCACACCCCGCGACAGCAGCCACGGAAGAGGATTTACCATAGGCGTAGCCATAGCCGACAACCCGGCGGGACCCTTCATCCCACAAGACGAACCCATCAAAGGCGTCCACGGCATCGATCCGAATGTTTTTATCGATAAAGACGGCCAGGCCTATCTTTACTATGCCGAGGGCAACATCTATGTAGCCAAACTAAAAACAAACATGCTGGAGCTCGCGTCCGAACCCGCGATCGTACAGAACCTGCCGGCCAAAGGACTGAAAGAAGGACCATTTTTGTTCGAACGGAACGGCATCTACTATCTCACCTACCCGCATGTACGTAACCGCACAGAATGTCTCGAATACGCCACGGGCACAAACCCCCTGGGGCCTTTTACCATCCGTGGCGTCATCATGGACGAATCCCCCACCTGCTGGACCAATCATCAATCCATCGTCCAATACAACGATCAATGGTACCTCTTCTACCACCACGACGACCTCTCGCCCCATTTCGATAAGGCCCGGTCCGTGCGGATCGACAGCCTGTTCTTCAACGCCGACGGCAGCATCCAAAAAGTCACGCCGACCCTCCGCGGCGTAGGCATCACCCGAGCCACCGGCTATATCGAGCCGGATAGATACAGCCGGATCAGCAACACGGGCGTTTCCATCGACTTTCTCGATTCACTCCGGCCATATCGCGGCTGGAAGACCATCTTCGCCGGCGACAACGCATGGGTGCAATACAATAGCGTCGACTTCGGAAACCATCCACTAGACCATACCCTCGCACGCATCTCGTCAACCAGCGACGCCACATTGGAAATTCACGCCGATTCCCTATACGGACCGGTACTCGCGGAGATCCGCATCCCCGCGGGCGAAGGCTGGCGGATCATAACAACGCCTTTGGCGCACTTTCTGCCGGGCATACACCACTTGTTCATAAGATCAAAAACCACCCAAGCTGTCGAAATAGATTGGCTGCGTTTTGAATAAACCTCTGTGTCATGAAAACGATTGTTAGCACGCTGATCGCATTAGGTACCATGCTAGGGCTGCAGGCCGAAAACGGCCATCAGCTCTGGCTCCGTCCACGAGCGCCACGGCCCGTAAAAGTCATCTGCAATCTCCACTCACCCACTATTGACATAGCCCTGCGGGAACTTCAGCAAGGCTGGCAGGGGAAACCCAATAGCGTCATCACCCTGTCCCTGTCAAAAGACAAAGCCATCAAGTACGACGGGTTTAAACTCGAAGCGGGCAATATCGAAGCCCGAACGGCATCAGGTATCCTCTACGGCGTTTATGAACTGCTCCGCCGCCAGCAAACCGGCGAACCCGTACACGAAGCCATTTCCAATCCGTCCTACGAGCGGCGAATCCTCGATCACTGGGATAATCCCGACGGGTCCATCGAGCACGGCTATGGGGGCCTTTCGATCTTCTGGCGGAAGAACGATCCCTTCGTCGTCACGGATAGCGATCGCATGCGCTGGCAGGAGTATGCACGCGCCGACGCCTCGATCGGCATCAACGGCGCGGTGCTGAACAACGTCAATGCCTCGGTCCTCATGCTCTCCGCGGACTATCTGCAAAGAGCAAAAGCCATCGCCGATGCGCTGCGCCCCTATGGCGTAAGGACCTACCTCTCCGTGCGCTTTTCGTCACCCGTGCAAATCGACAAGCTCAAAACCGCCGACCCATTGGACCCCGCCGTGATCGCCTGGTGGCAGAATAAAGTAAAAGAGATTTACCGGCTGATCCCCGATTTCGGCGGCTTCCTCGTAAAGGCGAATAGCGAAGGCCAGCCGGGACCGCAGGACTACGGGCGCACCCATGCCGATGGCGCTAACATGCTGGCCGATATCGTCAAACCATACGGCGGCATCATCATGTGGCGGGCATTCGTCTACAACGCTTCCGGCAAGGACCGCGCAACGCAAGCGTACACGGAATTCACACCCCTCGACGGGAAGTTCCATGACAACGTCATCATCCAGGTAAAGAATGGCCCGGTGGACTTTCAACCCCGCGAACCCTTCAGCCCGCTTTTCGGCGCCATGAAGAAAACAGCGATAGCGCCCGAATTCGAGATCACCCAGGAATACCTCGGGCAGGCCATTCATCTCGTTTTTCTCGCACCCACCTGGGAAGAATGTCTGCAAAGCGACACCTACGAGGAAGGCGCCGGAAGCACCGTCGCCCGATGCACGGACGGCAGCCTCTACCCGCAGCAGCATTCCGCCATGGCCGGAGTGGCCAATATCGGTCTCGATAACAATTGGTGCGGGCATCCCTTCGCCCAGGCGAATTGGTATGCCTTCGGCCGCCTCGCCTGGAATGACCAGCTGACAAGCAGCCGGATCGCGGAAGAATGGCTGCGCTTGACGTTTTATCCGTTGCGGCCGCATTCCAGCCAGGAGCCGGGTAAGGGTATGCCATCGGCCTCCGACCCCACAAACGTCAATGACGCGGATTGGGTGGCTAACTTCCTCAGACCCGTCGAAGCCATGATGCTCCAAAGCCGGGAAGCCGCCGTAAACTACATGATGCCGCTCGGGCTGCACCACCTTTTCTCCGCGAATGGACACTATGGCCCTGGCCCCTGGTGGGCGCCAAAACGCGTCCGGCAGGACTGGACTCCGCCTTACTATCACAAAGCGGACTCCGCAGGCATCGGTTTCGACCGCACGGAAAAAGGCTCCGACGCCGTAAGCCAATACCACGACCCACTACGTACGCAATTCAACGATCTCGAAACATGCCCGGACATCTACCTCCTGTGGTTCCACCATCTGCCCTGGAGCTATAAAATGCGCACCGGCCGCACCTTATGGGAAGAACTCTGCTATCACTACGACGATGGGGTGAAACAGGTCCGCGATTTTCAAATGACCTGGGACAAGGCCCAGCAGTATGTAGATTCCGATCGCTTCGACCTCGTGCAAAGCAAGCTGCGTAGTCAGATGCAAAACGCACAGCTCTGGAAAGACGCCTGCCTCCTTTATTTTCAGCAGTTCAGCCGGCTCCCCATTCCATCCGACATCGAACGGCCCGTTCACGATCTGGATGAGATGATCCGGAATGATATGCCCCATCGCCCGGGTAGCAGGCCGTCCGCCTCTGCTGCGACGTCTGCCCCCGCCACACCCTGGCCCGTGCACGCGGACAACGGCGATGGAACCTTCACCAACCCCGTGATCATGGCCGATTTTCCGGATGTCGATGTGATCCGCGTGAAAGACACCTACTACATGCTCGCCACGACGATGTTTACATTCCCCGGCGTACCCCTCCTCCAATCTCATGACCTCGTGAACTGGAGCTATTGCACGAACATAGTCAAACACATGGACGCCGGCCCCTGTTATAACCTCGACAGCTGCAACCGGTATGGACATGGCCAATGGGCCGGGAGCCTGAGATACCATAACGGTCTCTTCTATGTCCTCTTCAACACCCTCAACGAAGGCGCCTTCTTATGCACGGCAGCCGACCCCACCGGCGAATGGAAGATCAAACGCCTCGGCCGCGGCTTCCATGATTGTGGCCTGCTCTTCGACGACAACGGCAAGATCTATGTTGCCTCCGGGTATAACAAGATCTACATGACCGAACTCGATCCCACTTTTAATCCAATAACCAAAGACTCACTCGTCTTCACAGCCGACATTCGTCCCGGTCTCGAAGGAACGCATGTCTACCAGCTCAACGGTTATTATTATCTCTACTGCACGTATGGCGGGGGCGCCGGATTCCAGGTCGCCTTGCGATCTAAAAACATTTGGGGCCCCTATGAAGAAAAGATCGTGCTAAAAGAGACGGACAGGTCGAATGTCAATTTCGGCATTCACCAGGGCGCACTCATCCAAACGCAGGCAGGGGAGTGGTGGACCATGCTGTTTATCGATATGGGCCCCTTCGGCCGCTTTCCATCCCTCCAAACCGTGCGCTGGGAGGACGGCTGGCCGGTTGCCGGCATCGACCACAGAGCCGTCACTCAATACAAAAAACCCGATGTCGGCGCCACCTATCCAATATCCAACTTACCCACCTCCGACGAATTCGATGCCGATACATTAGGCATGCAATGGAGCTGGAACCATAATCCTGACCCCACGAAATGGTCCCTGTCGGCCCGGCCCGGCTGGCTGCGCCTGTCCACGGTCGCGCCCGTAAGCGACCTCCTATGGGCCCGCAATACCCTGACCCAACGACCCATCGCGAAATACGACCAATCGATACCCACTATCGGTACCACCTGCATCGACGCCACTCGCATGAAAGCAGGCGACGTGGCCGGACTTGCCGTCTTCCAAGATCCTTACGCCTATATCGCCGTAAGACAAGACGCCGGTGCCAAATACCTTGTAATGGTCAACAACGGCACAACGGTCGACTCCATTCCCCTCCAACAGTCCACCGTATACTTACGCGCGGAAGCTTCCAACGCCAGCAAGAAAGCGGTTTTCGAATACAGCTTCGACAACAAAACGTTCACTCCGCTAGGCAACGAGCTGTCCATGCGATTCAACCTGAAAATATTTACCGGCAACAAATTCTGCCTTTTCAACTATGCAACAAAGGAAACAGGGGGCTACGTCGATTTTGACTGGTTCCATATGGATTAGCGCGCTGACCCTTGTCATCTTACTTGCCGGATTCAGGCCTGAGCACGCCCGTGAGCCCGGCCCTGCGCCCATACCATCGCTCAAGGAAACCTTCCAAAACGATTTTCTAATAGGAACCGCCATCAACGTACCGCAGATCGAAGGCGCGGACACCCGCGGCGACTCGCTCATCGAGGAACAGTTCAGCGCGGTTACACCGGAGAACGTTATGAAGGCTGCATGGATCCATCCGGCCTGGAATACTTACCGGTTCGAACCCGCTGATAAACTAGTGGCTCTCGCGCAAAAGAACAATATCCGCATCAATGCCCATACCCTGATCTGGCACAGTCAGTTGCCAGGCTTCGTAAGACGCATGCACGACGCGGACAGCGTAAAAGAGTATTTCGAAAACCAGATCACCACGGTCGCTGGCAGATATGACGGGAAAGTATATTCCTGGGATGTCGTCAATGAAGCACTCAACGAAGATGGGACGCTTCGCAATTCGATCTTCCTGCAGAAACTGGGCCCCGGCTATATCGTTGAAGCCTTCCGTCTGGCACAAAAAGCAGCCCCTCACACCCAGTTGTATTACAACGACTATAACATCGAGAGCCCCAGAAAGCGAGCCGGCGCCATCGCTATCATCAAAGCGATCCAGGCTGCCGGCGTCAGGATCGATGCCATCGGCATCCAGGGGCACTGGCATCTCGGTAAAGTACCCTTTAAAGACCTGGCCGAAAGCATCGATGCCTTCGCACAGTTAGGCATCAAGGTCAATATTACAGAGCTCGACATTTCCGTGCTCCCGAATCCCCTTCGCAGCAACACGGCTGATGTAAACGCGGCCCTGCCCCGGAGTGGCCCACCCACCGGCATCCGAAACGCAGGCGATGCCCCAACCGCAAATGCCAACCCCTGGCCCGACGGCCTCCCCGACTCGATCCAGACCCAACTCGCAGCCGACTACGCCGCCCTGTTCAAGCTCTTTCTGCAACACCGGCAACAAATTGGCCGCATCACCTTCTGGGGCGTGGACGACGGCGCCAGCTGGCTCAACGACTGGCCCATGCGCGGACGAACCAACTATCCTCTGCTGTTCGACCGCAACTATGCGCCGAAAAAAGCATTCTACAGCGTCATCGCCACCGCGGACGCCCCCGAATATTACAACACCGTAGAGACCTACACCAACCCCGTGCTGCCCGGCGACCATCCCGATCCCACGCTCCTAAAAGTTGGCGACGATTTCTACCACTGCGGCTCATCCTTTCATTTCACACCCTATCTGCCAGTTTATCATTCGAAAGACCTCGTGCACTGGGAAGTCATCAGTAGGGTAGTAGCCCCCACCGACGCAAACGCATTCGTCTCCGACCGTCCCTCCGGCGGCATCTGGCAGGGCGCCATCACGTACTTCTATGGCTCCTACTGGATCTATTTCTCTGCAAACGGCCAATGGTTCTCAAAAGCAGCCACGCCATCCGGCCCCTGGTCGCCACCCATCCGCGTCAACACGAACCCGCAAACAGGCAACCTCGGTTACGACAACTCCATCTTCGTCGACGATGACGGCAAACCCTATATGTTGATCAAGAACGGTCAAAAGATCAATCGCATCCAGGCCCTGGGTCGTGACGGCCAGCTCACAGACACCGTTATCAACCTGGACTGGATCAACGCCCACCTGCAATACAGTTGGGCCGAGGGCCCGGTAATGTGCAAACGCCATGGTTACTACTACTATTTCCCGGCGGGCGACGTATCCGGCGGCCAATATGTCCTCCGCACAAAAAAACTCACCAGCGATTCAACCTATTGGGAACGCCTGGGCGATTTTTTCCAACCCATCACCGATCCCAACGAAGGCTTTCGCCGCCCCAATCATATCTCCGCTCCCATAGAACTCGCCGACGGCACCTGGTGGACACTCGGCCAGAGCTACGAGAAATACCCCGACGACGATTGGTCCGGCGCGGGCCGCCAGACATCTCTCTACCCCGTGATCTGGGAAGCGGACCGCCCCTGGGGTCTCGCGCCAACCACCCAGCCCATCTTAAAACCGCATCTTCCGCAAAGCGGCATTCCCTGGACAAGCGCACAAGGCGACGATTTCAACAAACCCACAATAGGTCTCCAATGGCATTTCCTCAACCGGAAAGCCACCCGCAATTATTCCTTAACGGACCGCAAAGGCTGGCTGCGCCTTACACCGGACAGTAACCGCACCCACGTCGTACAAAAAGAGACCGATCACTATTACACAGCCGTAACCCGGCTCGAACTCGCGGCCGGCGCCAACGATACTTCGGCCAAAGCCGGCATCTATCTCACAAACGGCAACCAGCACGTCACCGCACGGCTCTTCGCCAATGTTTCGCAGATCGTCTTTCAGCTCGACACGGCCACCCGCACCATCCCCAACAACGCAGGAAAAAATGTCTGGCTAAAACTTCAACGGAACGGCCATGCCCTCACCGGCTACTATAGCCGCGATGGCAATCACTGGATCACAACCGGCGCACCCATCAGTTCCGTCGACCTCGACAAAACGCAACCCAATTTCAACTCCTGGGTTGGCACCAGTCTCGGCCTCTTCGCCGAAGGCCTCCCCGCCGACTTCGACTTCTTCATCTGCAAAGATGCTTTTTCACCGCTCACCGCAAGGGGCTTTGCCAATGACTATGGCGTCACAACCGTAAGCGAGACTGGCGAAAAGATCGTAACCAATACATCGGCCAATGGCGGCTGGTTCATGATCTCTGGCGTCGAGACAGGCGACCGGCAAGCCAAGGCGATCACACTCACACTCTCCGCCAAAACAGCCGGTAATCTCGAGATCTGGCTGGATGACTTGCAGCAAGGCAAACTGCTCGCCAGCGTGCCTGTACAACCCACCGGTGGCCAGTGGAAAAGCATTGCTGCCTCAACCAAACCATTCAAAGGCCATCACGACATTTTTATCAAATACGCCACCGGTGATCCCGGCCAGGTCATGATCCGGTCACTACAATTCATAAAGTAACAAAAGATTATACCCGATGGATCTCAAAAACATTCCCGCTATCGTAGTCGCAATACCGTCCTACAGTTAGAGCTCAAACAATAAATTCAGCCCTGCCATGAGGCTCCCTACCACGTTTTTATTCTTGATGTTAATCTATGCTACCCGGCTCTCTGCCCAGGACCACCCATCGCATATATTCAAATATACCAATCCCATCACCCGTGACACCGCCATCTCGATGCGCGACCATTTCATTATCCGGGTCGGTCCCAAATGGTATTGCGTCGGTACCTCGAACCCCGTATGGACGGGCTACAACCCCGGCGTCCGCCTCCTGGTATCTCCCGACCTCATCCACTGGAAACAGCAGGGGTGGCTCATAGATGCAAGTAAACTCCAAGCCGACTGTCCGTACAACGGTCGGTTTTGGGCGACGGAGATACATTATATCAAACATAAATACTGGCTAACGATCAACAGCGGAAGGGTCACGCCGGAAGACCCCAAAGGCATGAAGACGCATAGCATTTGGTTGTTTTGCGCAGACAGCGTAACGGGACCGTATAAGCTGGTGAATGGCCCGCTCACCCCGCAATACAACAACGATGCGACGCTCTTCGAGGATGATGACGGCCAGACCTATCTTTATTGCAGTGGCAACGGACTATTTCAGGCGAAGATCGATCTCCCCACCGGCAAGCTGATCACACCCATCCAAAAATTCCTCGACAAGCGATCACCGGGCAACCCGGAATGGATGTTTGGCGGCATCGAAGGGCCGTTCGTCATCAAGCACGAAGGCGTCTATTACATGTTCTTCTCTACCTGGACTCGGGGATACGAAGTGGGGTTGCTAAGATCCCCCTCACCCCTCGGCCCCTGGGAATTAGCGTCGAAAGATCCCATCTTCGGAACCCGAAAGAAAGGCTATCGCCCCGAACTGGGAGCCGCCGGCGGTTATGCCAATCTGCAATTTCAGGATAGCGAAGATCCCTACTGCGAGACCGGGCACAATGCCTTATTCGAAGGACCAGATGGTAAACTGTGGAGCTCGTGTCATTATCTGATGTATGCAAAACGGCCGTATCCTTACAGCCAGACCTTCGAGGACTGGGAGAAAACGCCACAGCTAGGCATCGAACCGGTGTACTTCGGGAATGGACTCTTTCACATCTGCGGTCCCACCTGGACCGAACAGGTCATAACGTATTAATTATATGAAGCACTTTATTATTGTCTTAACCGGCATCCTCGCCGCCCTCTGCGCCACTGCCCAGTCCCGGGGTGTACTCACAACCGGCCTCATCGGCGAAAGCTCCGACAGCAACACTAACTTTCCTGTCGCAGCAAGCGGTACCGCCACACCCATCTACTACGATACCGCCGATTTTCCCGGCGTGATCCGTGCCATCGGCGATCTGCAAAACGACATCGACAGCGTCACCGGCACAAAGCCAACCTTGCAAGCCACCGATCCCCGCAAAACGCAGGGTTATGCCATCGTCATCGGCACCCTCGGCAAAAACAAAACCATCGACCGCCTCGCAGCATCCCACAACCTCGACACAAAAGACCTCAAAGGAAGGTGGGAAAGCTTTGTGATCACAACAACCAACGACCCCAAAGATCACAACCGCCCACTGCTGGTAATCGCCGGCAGCGACAAGCGCGGGACGATCTACGGCATATACGAACTGTCGGAACAGCTGGGCGTCTCTCCCTGGTATTGGTGGGCCGATGTGCCTGCCCGCAAACGCCCCGCGGCCTATATACTCAAAGGAAGGTATGCTTCCGGCGAACCAAAAGTGAAATACCGGGGCATCTTCATCAACGACGAGGCGCCTTGCTTTTCCGGCTGGACAAGGGAGAAGTTCGGTGGTTTCAATAGTAAGATGTATACGCATATGTTCGAGCTGCTGCTTCGTCTGCACGCCAATTTCCTTTGGCCCGCGATGTGGGGCAATGCCTTCAATGAGGACGACCCCGAAAACCCCCGCCTCGCCGACGAATACGGGATCGTAATGGGCACTTCCCACCACGAACCCATGCTCCGCGCTCAAAGAGAATGGAAAAAGCACCACATGGAATTTGGCAATGGCGAGTGGAACTATGTTACTAATAAACAGGGCTTGCAGGATTTCTGGCGCCAGGGGCTCGAACGGAATAAGGACTACGAAAGCATCCTCACCATGGGCATGCGCGGCGACGGCGACATGGCCATGCCCGACGCCGGTAGCGCCCAGGCGAATTTCCGGGTGCTGGAGAATATCATGACCGACCAGCGAAAGATCATCACGGAGGTGACGCACAAACCGGCATCGCAAACGCCCCAGCTCTGGGCCTTATACAGCGAGGTGCTGGATTACTACGATCAGGGGATGCATGTTCCCGACGATATGACCATCCTGCTTTGCGATGACAACTGGGGCGACGTCCGCAGGCTTCCCGAGCTCAACGCTCCGCGCCACCCCGGTGGTTATGGAATGTATTATCATGTCGATCTCCACGGTGCGCCCAGATCGTACCAATGGTTGAACAACACCGCCATTCCGCATATGTGGGAACAGTTACAGCTTACGTACAGCTATGGAGTCGACAAGATATGGATACTAAACGTCGGTGACCTGAAACCCAATGAATACCCGCTTGACTTCTTCCTCCATATGGCCTGGAATCCCACCTCCTATAACGAACACAATCTCGACGCATATGCACAGCAGTTTTGCGAGGAACAATTCGGCAAAGCCGCCGGACCCGAGGCCGCCGATATCCTCAGCACCTATTGCAAATACTCCGGCCGTGTCACGGGAGAGATGCTGAACGACAGAACATACAATCTGCAAAGCGGCGAGTTTGAGCAGGTAAGGGACGCCTTCCTGGCACTCGAGGCACGAGCCTTAAACCAATATCTCACCTTGCCGGATGAACACAAGGACGGTTATAAAGAGCTCGTACTCCATCCCGTGAGAGCCATGGCGAATCTGTACGACATGTATTATGCCGTTGCGATGAACAAAAAACTCGCCAGGGAAAAGGACATGCGGGCGAATTATTGGGCGGATTATGCCGACAGCTGTTTTACCCGCGATGCAGCCTATTCCAGGGACTACAATCTCAATATAGCCGGCGGGAAATGGGATCACATGATGGACCAGACCCATATCGGCTACCGCAGCTGGGACGAGCCCCGGGGCGGTAATGTCAAGCCTGCTGTCACCCGCCTGCAGCCAGGCGAAGCAAAAGCCGGCGGCTGCGTATTCACCGAAGACCATGGCGTTGTGGTCATGGAAGCCGAACATTATTTCGAAGCCAAACCATCGCCCGCCACGCATTGGGCAGTTATCCCCGACCTCGGCCGGACGCTCTCCGGCGTCGCACTCATGCCCTATACCGCACCCACCGCCGGGGCCGCGATCTCCTACCGCATGAAGCTCAACGGCCGACCCGATAGTATCCGCGTTCATATGATCTTCAACAGCACTCTGCCGTTCAAAAAAGGCGGTCAAAGCATTGCCGCCGCCTTCGGCGGCGGCGCCCCCACCACCTGGAACATCAACGATCAGCTCACCTGGCAGAACAATTATTCAAAGATGTATCCCACCGCCGCGGCCAGGATCATCGAAACAACCGTAACCCTGCCCCTGCCTTCAGAACCCGATAACCTGCATACTTTAGTGCTGCATCCGCTGGACCCAGGTATCGTTTTGCTAAAGGTGATCGTCGACGATGGCGGCTATGAGCCCAGCTTCCTCAAGATGTCGGAAAGTCCTTTTGAAAAAGACAAATCGTAGGAAAAGGGCTCAGCGTGTCACCTTGATCGTCGGTGGCCCGGTTTGCAGCTGGCCCGCCACAACCACATAGGTATTGCTCGCATCGACACCCACACCCGTGCTCCCGCCAACCTTCAAAGGGCCGCCCGCGGAGATTTCGCCGGTTGCTGTCACGCCCGCATTTACGTCCGAACCGCCGCCCGTGAACTGTCCCTGCGTATTCCAATCGCCCCAGATGCTGGCCGCGGCTTTCACGTCTATCCCTGCGTTATACGTCAGTTTCGTTTTGCCGATCGCCACATCCTCTACCCCGAGCGAATAGTCGACCTTGAAATTGGCGCCGATCCGGTTGGCAAAATTGTTCTGCGCATACACCGGGTCTTTGGCCGTCTCCCAGAACAGGCCGATATTCTTATACCCGAGCGTATACTTCGTAGTATTACAGGTCTCTTCGATGCTCAGCGGACCTATCGGCCAATCGTGGTCATAACACGGCCCCTGGAACTGCTTGATCTTTTTGGGCTTTTTCGAAAAAGGATCGGGCGGGTCCATGCCATTGATATCGATGATGCAGGTTGGCATCGTCGCGCCTACAAGCGACGGCACCGGAATGGCGACCACGCAGGTGGCCCATCGATTATACGCCTGCAGCACGGCCTGGGTGATATAAAAGATCCTGACATCGTTCAGATATTGGTTCCAGCCTACATCGTGTACGCGGCTGATCAACGGGCCCGTGACATCGATATACCATTGGATCGTCTCCGAGATATGGTCCCAGTATGGATTCCAAAGCCGCGTCATGCTCTCGATATCCGAGTTACAGCTGGTGGTCATCAGCGGTATCCATTTACAGAGCACCCTGTTGCTGCACTTATTATCCGGGTCGGGATTGGGACACGCCTTTCCATCGTTGAGGAACCCGTTCAGATTGTCCTGGTTATGGGTAAACATCCGGTCCGGCCAGGGCTTGTAGTCGTCATCGTATTTCTTGACCCACCAATATACCCTTCGCTCGAAGAGCCGGTTGGCTTCCGCCATCAGGTCGACGAACTTGCGGAAACTCTTGCTGACGGTCAGCGTACCCGTTCCATCGGCGCTGGTGCCCGTCACAAGCGGGCGTAGCGAAGACAGCTCCTGCTGCACATTTTTCTGGAGGGTTATCAGCTTATCCGATGACTTTAGCATGAACTTCACCGCATCACTTTTCGCCCGGAGCAGATCTTCGGCGCGACCTACGAATATCGGCCGGTATTCGGGATAAGTGACATCTACCACGTCCGCGCCCGGCGGATTGTCCTGGTCAGGTCCGTCCTCGGCGAGACCATCGAGACTATGATCCTGCGTGGGGTCCGGCTGATCGTCGAGTGTCTTCACGCTTTGGACATAATCGCTTGCCGCCTGATCCACGAATGCGTCGGAGGCCTCCTCGCCCGAAGCCTGTTGCGGAGCACCCCCGCCACCACCTGCGCCACCTCCGCCCGCCTTCATCGTTGCCTGCAGCTCCTTGGCCAAACACTTAAAAAGCGCCTGGATGTCACCTTTTTGATAAGCCAGCAGCGCCTGTCCCTCGAGCGGGCTGAGAAAATCCGGGTCGATGGAAGAAGCATCGTTAAAATATTTCGCGGCGCCGTCGAAATCACCATAATACAGCGACGCCCAACCGATATTCGTTGCCAGTACCGCCGACTTCCCCGAGTCCAGTGCCTGTGCATAAAAGAAGCATTGCAGGGCAGGCTCGTATTGCGTTTGTCCCCGGTAGTATACCCCGAGGTTATTCACCGACCATAGCTCCCGCGGATTCTTCACCAGCGCATGACATACGAGATACATCGTCTCGTTGAGCGAGGCATTATTGGCCAGCAGGAAGGCCCCCATGCCCGCGAGGTTATGACAGCTGTCGAGAATTGTCTTAAGCGCGGGTAGCTTTGTAACGCTGATCTGCGGCGTCACCTGTCTCAACACATTCTGCGCCATGGTTTGTATTGCCGCCGCCGTCAGCCTTTGCAACTTCCCGGCCCGACGTAGCGGATCGGCCTTCGGCAGACCCTGGGTCATCATCGTGTTATAACTCTTCATCGTCTGTGTGCTCTTCCTGATCTGCTGGTTGATCGAGTCGAGATTGGGCATACTCGGGTTCTTGTTCATCTCAGGCATCGAATAGCCCGCGAGCTCCGGATGGCTCTTCTTCATCTGTTCGAGTTGTGTATTCGCCTTCTTCATCGCCGCATCCACCTGTTTCTGCTGTTCGGGGGTTAGCTGGGCCAGCGCGCGGAAGCCAAAGAGCGCTACAGCCAACAATAAGAGTAATTTTCTCATGACTATGGTTTATATACGAGTTGATTCAGACCATCACAATTGAAAGACTGAAGGATGGTTTTCACCTTGTCCTTGCGCCCTTGAACATGCACCGAGATATTTTGGACCTTGTCTTCGGCTACGGGTTTGATGTCGCCGATGGTGCCCTTGGAGTCGTTATAGTTCTTGGCAAAGGTGCAACGGTAAGTCGCGTATTCTTTATTCCGTGGGAGATAGCTGCCGAAAAGCACCATGGCGCCGCATGAGGGATTCTCGAAGGCGTAGCCGTTATAGTTCGGCCGGTAATTGTTGCGGTTAGGCGCCACATGGTTGGCGGTCAAACACGCATATGAAGCATGCGGTATTGTAATAGGAGTTTCGCTGAGCGTCTCTGCATCGCCATTGACACCGCGGTCGGTCTGATAGGGGTTGAAGTCGAATGAAACCAGCGCGATGCTGCCCTCGGCAAAAACACAGGTCTCATTATCGGCGTAGTTGGTAAAGTTGTTGGATGCCCTGGTGGAACGCGAGCCCTGCTGAACGGCGTCCACCTCTTTCTGTATCCGGTCCGTGTTGGCAAGGATCGCCTTGGCCTTCCGGTCATGCGCTTCCACCGCTTTCTGGTTCTTATCCTGCACATCCTTCATATAGGTGGCTTGCGTGCTCTGGAGAAAGTCGCCATACTGTTGCATGTAATATTGCATCGAATCCTGGTACTTTTGCAACACCACACCCGATTCGCCCTGATCTGTCTTGTATTCCTGCATCAGCTGATCGGTTTTTTGCTGTAGATCCGTAAGTGTCCAATTCTTCCAGAGACCCAAAGAATCCGGGTTGGTGATCACGATAAAGCTGATGCGGAACCGGTGCGGCGGCCGCTTGTTAAAGGGGCACGTGTTCCAGTCATAGCCGCTGATGAAGACATAAGGGTTGCCGATCCCCTGTTCCGTGAGTTCATAGAGCTCCCATCCATGTGCTTCGGCGATCCGTCGCAATTCCGTCGTGACCGCATCGCGAAGCCGGTCTTCCAACTGTATATCCTGGCTGAAAAGGGCATTGTCTTTGGTCCGTTCGGCGACGTCCCTGTTGCTCTCGATATCGCCATCGAGCGGACAGGGCGCCGGTGATCGCGGACAATCCTGGCCATACCCGGCCGTCACAGCCACGGCCAGCGCGAGCGTGAGTAGTATTTTCATATGTTAGTCATTAGCACCTTAAAGAAAGCGCATCGAACCTCACCCGGCAATCGGATAAACATATGATTTTGAGGACTACCTTGTAAGTTTTTCAAGAATAGAAAGCGAAATTCCAAGGTAGCAGGCGATATTCTTTCGGTCGGCAAGGTCAAATACCCATGGTTGGTTTTTTTGTAAATGCTCGAAACGTTTTTCGACGGGCATCTGCTGGAGCCGCAGCCGTTCGGCAACTTTTTCATAATATTCCTTACGAATACCGCGGTAAGCCTCGCGAGTTTCGGGGAATTCTTTTAGCAGCCTTACGACATCCTCGTGTGGAAATTTTTTGCCATGAACGTCGCCCAGACATTGCAAGTTGGAATCCGGATGGCACTGGATCGCAAACTCTCCGGGTCCGAAAAAAAGAAAGACGATTTTTTTGAAATTCACCTCTATGAATTCCATCAAATGCCCACTCTCAATAAAAAAGCAGCTTTGGGAATCGGCCTGGGGGCCTTCCACGTGTTTGAGGATGTTTACAGAGGACGGTATTCCGAGCATTGTGCGGAATAAAGTAAGATCACGCATAGTTTCAATAAAAATGTTGGCAAAATAGAAACCATGCCTGCGACTATTCCGCAGTTAGATCATAAGTGATGTCTACCGGCGACGGTTAAAATAAAAAAAGCATTGCAATCTTTTGAATTTCAAGGCTTTAAATGACCTGCTTTGTGCGCGGGATGAGATTCGAATTGCGCCTCAGTGTCAATATCTTAGGTCAAATGCTCGCCGTTTGTTAGCCGGTCTCAGTGACGAACTACCGGGGACGGGTTGGTAAAGCCTGTGTCACAAAATTAAGAGATATTGCAATATTTCAGATCACTTTCAGCCGTAAGCCATGGAACTATTAATGGTTGGGAGTTTACCGAGACACGGCGTCTTGCAACAAAAGGAATCAAAAACGACAAATTATTGCCAATACCAAATTTTAAGCCCGGTTAAATTCCTTTTCGTTTTTGCTACTAACGAAACGTCGAGCTTTATCGGGTGTGTTAATGTTTTTGCAACCCGCTTTAATGAGGCTTGGGCGGCTAGGGTGAGAGCTTCTTGGGAGAATTTTTTTCGTGGGATTGGTCGCTCCAATGATTTAAGAAGGTCCGTATCCCTTGCCAGGTCGAGGAACCGATCACCTGGCTTTTTATTCTGTATCCATATACAATCATAAGCAAGGAGCAGGATCCCGAACTTCGACAACTGTGATTTGACGAGATCGATATAATAGTCCTTTTTAAAATCTTTGACGTTTGTATCTCGAATGTACTTTACCAAGAGGTATAAATTTTTGAAATAATTACCGAGCATGCTACCATATTGCTTGAAAGGATTCCACAATCCTAAGTTCTTCAGCTTCTCTATCGGACTTGCCGTCATATTTTTTATTGCGCGTCTCCTCAAAGTATCCGCGTAAGCTCTGATAGAGAATGATGAATGCCTCCGGCCCTCGGACTTCCCTGATACTCATATCAGGACCCAGGTGAAAGTTGGAGGTGTCCTGCATGATTTTTATGTGGTCAAGCAGGCTATAATGGAATTCGAGCTGCTTGTAGATGTTGCTTTTTATAGCGGTTAATCGGTTTAGGCGCGCATTATCGTAGTTGCCTTTTTTCAAGATGAACGCGGTGATAGCGAGGGTGACACCCGTTAGAAAGAGGATGACGGTGTCATAAGTGATATCGGGTTTAATGTGGATGAACATGTGGAGGGGATTTTGGCTAACTTGCGGGAGTGATTTTCTTGTAGATATATTCAAAGTTGCTGTATATGTCGTCGTTTTCCGTTCTCGTCCAAGCAATGTAGTTTTTGATTTCAGTATTTTTCCAAAGGGTTTCTATATAATAACCAAACGATTGGATGACGTCTTCTTTGGATAATTGACATTTTTTGTCGAGAAAACCCAGGTCTTCCATGTGCATTAGGAGGTAATCGTCTATCTCGTAGGTGGTAAAGGAAGGCCGTTGATTGGGTGTAATTTCCAAGGCTCACCGACACCGATTTCGGCGATATCGTCGTGGGCGACTTCAACTTTGATTCGACCGAAGACCTTGCGATCCGGTCGGAAGACGGGATGGCCGGCACCTATTACCGGTTCTATGTACAGGGAAAAGACCACTGGTTCCGCCTCGATCCCTTTCTGACGGACAGCATGCAAATCGTTCCGACGTATCCCTTCGGTGAACCGCCATCTGATCTAATTGAATTTGGGAATAATTTCGCTGTGCATCAAAATTGGTTATATGTATAGCAAAGCAAACGAAGAAGAAATGTTCCTGATGGTTAAGGAATGGCAGGATAGTAAATTGAGCCAGAAGCAGTATTGTCGCGAACATAACCTCGCCTATCATCGCTTCCACCACTATTACCGAAAATTTCGTGGTCGACAGGCTAAACCTACTTCTTCGAACTTCGTGCAGATCAAACCCGCCACGGGCAGCCCGTTTGCCGAGGTCAGCTTTCCAGGCGGTAACCGGATAATTTTTCATCAGCCGGTGAGTATAGAGTATCTCAAAGGTCTGGCTGGCTGATATGCTTCATCTGGCAACAAGCTGCCGGTACTTCCTTTACCGGGGAGACACCGATATGCGCAAAGGATTCGATTCTCTGAGCGGTATCGTTTCTAATGAGATGAACCAACAGGTTTTGACCGGCGACGTCTTTGTTTTTTTGAATCGGAAGCGGAACCATGTTAAACTGCTGCGCTGGGAAGGTGACGGGTTCGCGCTGTATCATAAACGCCTGGAACGCGGTCGGTACGAACGGCCAACTGCATCTGGATCTACCGGTGCTGACCTGGATCACGAACAACTGCTGTTGATGTTACAAGGCATCGTACTGAAGAGTGTCCGAAAGCTAAAAAGATATCAACATTCTACACTCGCTCGTGGATAACTATAGAGTTGAAAGTGGCGTTGTGATTGGATTGTCCGATATTTACGCGGTATGGCCGAAGTGCTCGATTATAAAGTTTTATATGACTCGCAGTTGGTTCAGATCGAACTGCTCAAGGCAGAACTGGCCCAACTCAAACGGATGATCTTCGGTGCCAAAAGTGAAAGCTTCCAGCCTGATCAACATACTGCTCAGCTCTCGCTGGGAATCCAAACGGATGCCATTGCGACTACCTCCGTTATCGGGGCAAAGAAAATAGCGTATACCCGCCTACAAACGGAAACCAGACCTGCTGCGCATCCCGTTCGGATGAAGTTGCCGGAGCACCTGGAGCGCAAGGAGATCATCTTGGAGCCGGAAGAATTGCACGATGGTTGTAGGCGTATTGGTGAGGAGGTGACCGAAGAGTTAGAATATGAACCTGGAAAGTTGTTTGTCAACCGGTTTGTCCGGCCTAAGTATGTTAAAGCCGATAACAGCGGCATCCTGATCGCCCCAATGATCGACCGCCCACTTCCTAAAGCTATTGCAGGACCAGGACTACTCACGCAAATCGTGGTGGATAAATACTTGGATCATCTCCCGTTGCACCGCCAGCAGCAGCGCTTCAGCCGGGAAAAGATCAATATACCCTATTCAACATTGACCGACTGGGTATCACACACTTGCCAGTTGATCACGCCACTATATGATGCGCTATCGAAAGAGGCCCTATCTGGAGATTATCTGCATGCTGACGAGACACCCATTAAAGTATTGGACAAGGATAAAAAGGGAGAAACCCATCGAGGTTATTACTGGGTCTATCACAATAGCCTTCGGGATCTGGTGCTGTTCGACTACCAGCCGGGCAGAGGCCGGGAAGGGCCTTCCGAAATCCTGAAAGGCTTTACCGGGTTCGTTCAAACAGATGGGTACAGCGGTTATAACTTCCTGGACAGGGAAAAGGACGTTGTTTTATTCCATTGCTGGGCACATGCCAGGCGCAAGTTCTATGATGCTCTCCCCAATGACAGAGCGCGGGCCGAACGAGCATTAGAACAGATACAGCAACTGTACCAAATAGAGAGCATGGCAAGGGAACAGTCTCTAGATGTGGATCAGGTATTACAGCACCGCCAGCAGAAATCAATACCAGTTCTCGAAGGCCTTCATCAATGGATGCGGCAAACCTATATGGAGGTGCTACCACAAAGCACCATTGGCAAGGCGATCGCTTATAGCCTGAAGTTGTGGGACGGTCTGACGACCTATGCTACAAATGGCAAGCTTAACATCGATAACAATCCCGTGGAGAATGCCATCCGGCCAGTAGCCGTCGGCCGCAAGAACTACCTATTCGCCGGAAGCCATGAAGCGGCGCAGCGAAGCGCGATGCTGTACTCGCTGTTTGGAACCTGCAAATTGCATGGCATAAATCCTTTTGACTGGATGAAAGACGTTCTGCAAAGAATACCGGCATATCCAGTCAATAAAGTAGCCGACCTCTTACCTCACCACTGGGACATCACCCGATAAAAGTAGCTCCTATGGAAGTTTTTCCGCTCGTATACCGTTGTGCAGTAGTCGTTAAACCCAAACAACCAATGGTCGACTGGATGTGCTCAATCGATCCTTCGTATAAACCCACCCTTGAAGAAATCCGCGAAGATAGCCATGCATACCTGCTACCGGATTATGAAAATGCACCGGACATCAAAAAAGCAATTGACAAATATCTGAAGGCTAACTACGAAAACATCTTCGTGAACGAACTCTCCGCCTGGTACACGGATCCACAAATGTTCCCAAAAATGACATATCCCTTATTGCTGGAGTGGTTTGAAATATCCTATCACAGCATGGTCTTCGATACCGTAAAGGAACCGATCGATAAAGAATAGCCATTTAGGCAGTTCGCCAATGAATGCTAGCTGTACTTCAACATTAAAAAAAATGAACATGGGGGATGACTTTTTAATTGGATGTCGCCAAAATTATTTTGACAAGGTGACTCCCGCCAGTAAAGAGAGTAAGCTTAAGCCAGGGTATAAAAAACTGGTCGATATCGCGGGCGAATATTTTAGGCAAAATAACTATAAGGCATTTGCTGGATTCTTTCAAGAAGAGCAATATTTTATCGCGCTGTGGGCGGCTCATCTGATGCTAGAATATGGGAACCCCAGCCTCAAGTTGATGATTGCGGCCTTAAACATAGTCCGAAACTATTCCGATAATCCTTTAGCGCCAGAAGTTGCACAGGAAGAGAGGCAATGGCTTGATGCCTACATCGATAAGTATAAGTGACCCACTTCAAAATCTTTCTGCAATAACGTGGCGGAAGGAAAGGTGGTTTACCGGACGCATACG
>JAICXX010000305.1 GCA_025934485.1 Chitinophagaceae bacterium | reverse complement strand
GCTCTTTGTTCTGGCGTATCCAGGCCATTGATCCAGATGTTCTCGTTCAATCGATGGTTATGGCGAATAAATTTTATGTAGAACGATGAATAAAAATCACTTAATTGATAAAGTGCATTTTTTTCTTTTTTGCCGAACGATCCCTTTCCCTTTTTTGCTGAGGGCCTCGATAATATCAAGGTGTTTTTCAGCTTTATTGAATAGCGAAGTATATAGATCGGTGAACTCTTCTGATAAAATTCCGCCTGATTGAAAACATAGCCTATTGATATTCTGAGCGGCACTCATTCCTATATCCACCTGATCCAGGTAAAAAGGAATACCTCCCATAACCATGTATAGCTGGATAAGTTGATATCTACTGAATACTCCTTTGCGGTGTTTAAAGAAAGCTTCGCATTCATTTAGACTGAAAGGGTCAAGTCGTATTCGAAGCGTTACTCTATTATGCAGGCCTCCTTTATTGTGAATGAGCTTGTTAATCATCCATGATGCTGCAGAGCCACATACTATCAGTATGATATCCTTTCTTGCACTGGCAAATGAGTTCCAAAAGTAATCCAACGCCGGAATGAATCCGGATTGAGAGGTATCTAACCAGGGAAGTTCGTCCAGAAATATGATCTTTTTTTGGCTTTTCGAATTTGATATCAAGCCTTCCAACTGCTCAAAAGCGGCAAACCAATTCAGGGGTGTATTGTTTGAACCGCCGGAACATTTTAAGCTAAATTGCCTGGCAAATTGGCTTAAACATACTATTTGGATAGGGGTAGAACCAATTTGAACAAAAAAAAGCGCACCCATTAGAGGAAATGCCTGGAAAGGTATCTATTTCTCCGGCGCTTCCTGCGTCATCTCGCGAAGCGAAACCCATCCCGTAGGACTTTGGGGATATTTGATATAGACGACCATCGAACGGCCTCGTGCGGTGGAAGCGGGTCCGCCGTTCTTGGGTACGTCGCGGATCTCGAAAATAGAGGTCTCGATCGCGGTCTCGCCGTTGAAGACGGTGCTCTCGATCGTGTTCTCCACAAATTCCACTTTATTGGCATTCAGCCAGCCGGTGAGCTGCTTGCGCATCATTTCCTGGCCGGTCATCACATTCTTGCCCCCAAAATACTTCACCACCTCCGGATGATGCAAGGCCAGGATAGTTTCGATGTCTCCGCGGGCAAAGGCATCCCGGATCGCAGCCGTGGTTTTTTTGAGACTCTCACGGTCAGCCGGCGTGCCGCTGAGCGATGGAGCAGGAGATTGACACCCCCAGGCTCCCAGGGCAAAAACGAGTGCAATAAGTAATTTATTCATACCGAAAGCTATCGTAAAAACCGCGGCAAAAAAACTCCAATTGACCACCGGTCGCTGAAAATGTACGAGTTACCGGTCTGGTGACGAAACAGGCAAAAAGGACACATCGGGATGTTAATAAATTTAGGTAAAATATACTAAATAAATTAGTATATTTGTCGTCCATGCCTGCTGCCAATGCCGATATCATTCGTCAATTGCAAAGGGAGATACTGCCCTTGCAAGGATTCAAGCCGCCCACGACGGGCAAGGCGGTCGATTTCCATCTCGGCCCGATCGCGGCTGCTTTCCCCAATCAAATCTTTCCTACGGGCGCAGTCCATGAATTCCTCAGCCGCACTCCCCAGCAATCCGCTGCCACTAATGGGTTCCTCGGCGGTCTGCTCGCTCCGCTGATGAAGAATGGCGGCGCATGTCTGTGGATCACCGGCAAACGGACGAGCTTCCCGCCGGGGTTTTCGATCTATGGCGTGCCCCCGGACCAACTGCTTTTCCTCGATCTGCAAAAAGAGAAAGATCGCTGCTGGGCCATGGAAGAAGCGCTCAAATGTGAAGCCCTCACCGCCGTCATCGGCGAGATCAGCGAGATCGGCTTCACCGAAAGCCGCCGGCTGCAGCTGGCTGTCGAGCAAAGCCGTGTCACGGGCTTCCTGCTCCGGCACGCTCCACGCAATCCCGGGACCGTGGCGTCCGTGGCCCGATGGGAGATATCCCCCTTACCAAGCGAACCGGAAGAAGGATTGCCCGGCATCGGCTTCGCACGCTGGCAAACAACCTTACTCAAAGTCCGCAATGGACGGCCCGGCAGCTGGGTAGTGGAATGGTCGGCAGGCCGGTTCCGGTTCCCGGAAGAAGCCGCGCAAATCACCACACAGCAAACACACCACGCCACCCGTAAACGCCGAACAGGATGACGACCAAGAGCTATACGGCACTTTGGTTCCGGCATTTGAAAACGGACTGGTTCCAGCTTAAACAACCCGCCCTAAGATACAAACCATTTGTCCTGTCGATCTCCGATCATGGCCGTAAGCTCGTGGCCGCGGCCGACCCAAAAGCGGAGTCGCAGGGCATCTTCCGCGGCGCCACCGTCGCCGATGCACGGGCTATCGTCCCCGGAATCGAAGTGCTGGACGATATCCCCGGTCTCAGCGACAAACTGCTTGGCGCCCTCGCCGAGTGGTGCATCCGGTTCACCCCCATCGCCGCGGTCGATGCCCCTGACGGATTGCTCCTGGATAGCACCGGCTGTTCGCATCTCTGGGGCGGCGACCAAGCCTATCTGCAAGCCATCCTCACCCGCTTGCAGGCCAGAGGCTACGATGTCCGCGGCGCAATGGCCGGGACCATCGGTACCGTATGGGCACTGGCAAGATTCGGGCGCCAGCCAGTGATCCCGGACCCGGCCCACCAGCGCGATGAGCTCTTGCGTCTCCCCCCCGCTGCACTCCGTCTCGAGACCGTAACCCTCGACAAACTCCAAAAGCTCGGCCTCGTCACCGTGGGCCAATTCGCGCATATGACGCGCTCTGTATTGCGCCGTCGCTTTGGGCAAAACCTCCTCCTGCGTCTCGACCAGGCATTTGGCCGGGAAGAAGAATTCCTGCAGCCGCTACAGCCCGTGGAGCAATACCAGGAACGGCTGCCGTGCCTGGAGCCCATCGCCACCGCCACCGGCATCGGCATCGCGCTGCAACGCCTGCTCGAGGCCCTGACGAAAAGAGTACAAAAAGAAGGTAAAGGGATAAGAGAGGCCCAACTAAAAGCGTATAGGCTGGACGGTAAGATCGAGCACCAAAAGATCGCGACCAACCGGCCCACCGATAATGCCCCTCATTTATTTAAACTCTTCGAACTTAAGATACAGGAGATCGAACCGGACCTGGGCATCGAGCTTTTTACACTCGAAGCGACAAAGCTCGAAGACCTTTCCCCGGTACAGGAAGAGCTCTGGGCCGGCGACCAGGGTCTCGAAGCGCGGCCTATTGCCGACCTCCTCGACCAGCTCACGGGAAGATTCGGCAGCGGTTGTATCCGGCGTTATCTCCCCGACGAACACCATTGGCCGGAACGTTCCATCAAACCGGCACAAGACCTTAGCGAAAAGCCGGCGATCCCCTGGCGCACGGACCGGCCGAGACCCACGATCCTCCTGCCACAACCCATACCCATCCAGGTGACCGCGCCGGTACCCGATTATCCGCCGCTCTTATTCCGTCACCAGGACAAGGTGCACCAGATCAAAAAAGCGGACGGGCCCGAACGCATCGAACGCGAATGGTGGCTCGAAGAAGGCCCGCATCGCGACTACTATTGCGTTGAAGACCAGGATGGCGACCGTTATTGGCTCTTCCGCTCCGGTCATTATACCGGTGACCGGGACCAACAATGGTTTTTACACGGTTATTTCCCGTAAAAAGAAAAGCTATGGCATACACGGAACTCCAGACGACGACGAACTTTAGCTTTTTACGGGGCGCCTCACATCCCGAGGAACTGGTCACGAAGGCGCACGAATACGGCTATAAAGAGATCGCGATCACCGACCGCAATACCTTCGCCGGTATCGTCAGGGCCCATGGCACCGCTAAAGAACTGGGCCTGCGCATCCTCCCCGGCTGCCGGCTGGATCTGCTGGACGGACCCAGCCTGCTGGCGTATCCTACGGACAAGGAAGCCTGGTCGCGGCTGTCCGCCCTGCTCACCAAAGGCAATCTCCGCGCCGAGAAAGGCCAGTGTCATCTCTATAAAGCCGATGTGTATGCGCATTCAAAAAGCATGAAATTCATCCTGCTGCCGCCGGCGGCCCTCACACAAAATTTCGAGCTCGACGAATCTTTCCGTAACGCGGCAAAAGAATACCGTGAGGCGTTCGGTCGATCCCTCTATATAGCTGCTTCGCGTTCCTATTTGGGCGACGACACTAAAAGGCTTCATCGCCTAACTCAATTAGCCGGTCATCTGGACATGCCGCTGGTCGCCACCAACGATGTTCATTATCACACCCCGGATCGACGGCAGCTTCAGGATATCCTGACCTGCATCCGCGAAAAATGTACGATCCAAACGGCAGGCTTCCGGCTTTATGAGAACGCGGAACGACATCTCAAACCCATCGGGGAGATGCTGCGGCTTTTTCGGCAGTACCCCGACGCCATCCGCCGAACAAAAGAGATCGCCGAAGCCTGCCAATTCTCGCTCGACATGCTCAAATATGTCTATCCCGAAGAACTCACTACGGAGGGGCGCACGCCACAGGAAGAGTTGATCAAGCTCACCTGGGAAGGCGCCAAAGGGCATTTCGGCGACACCATTCCCCAAAAGATCAAGGCGACCATCGAACACGAGTTAAAGTTCATCGACCAGATGAACTACGCCTCCTATTTTCTTACGGTCCATGACCTCGTTAGGTTTGCACGTAGCCAGCATATTCTGTGTCAGGGTAGGGGATCGGCCGCTAATTCCACGGTGTGTTTCTGTCTCGGCATTACCTCCGTCAATCCCGCGAAGTTCGATCTGCTTTTCGAACGATTCCTTTCGTCCGCACGAAACGAGCCCCCCGATATCGACGTGGACTTCGAACACGAAAGGCGGGAGGAAGTCATCCAATATGTCTATCAGAAATATGGCCGCGACCGCGCGGCTATCGTGGCCACGGTGACGCAGGAGCGACGCAAGGGCGCTATCCGCGACGTCGGCAAGGCCATGGGGCTGAGCATCGACACGATTGAACGACTATTGCATTCCTCCTGGCGCTCCGATGCCGAGCTCTATGACGAACAGCGGCTGAAGGAACAAGGCCTCAATCCAAAAGATAAGCATCTCATCAAGGT
>JAICXX010000205.1 GCA_025934485.1 Chitinophagaceae bacterium | reverse complement strand
GGGAACCCCGTCGAAGCATTGCGGAATGAGTGAATGGCCGCACCGCCCGTCGAGTCTAATGTCTGGCCTTCGGCCGATCGGCCCAGGCCGATCCTGGCGGGTGGCTTTAGGGAACCCCGTCGAAGCATTGCGGAATGAGTGAATGGCCGCACCGCCCGTCGAGTCTAATGTCTGGCCTTCGGCCGATCGGCCCAGGCCGATCCTGGCGAGTAGCCTTAGGGAATCCCGTCGAGGCATTGCGGAATGAGTGAATGCCCGCAGCGCACCCCGCCAGTGTATCGAAACCGTACACCGGTGTATCGATATCGGACTGGACCCCTCAAACCACCGGGGCAGGGCCCTATAAATCAATGACTTATTTCCCGGCATTGACCTTGGTGCTAGGTTAATCATGCTCAAGAACTATTTCAAAATAGCCTGGAGAAACCTCGTGAAAAGCAAGGTATTCTCCTTCATCAATATTGCCGGTCTCACCACCGGCATTACTGTTTGTATGATGATCTTCTTGTTCGTCATCCATGAATTCAGTTTCGATAACTTTCATACGCAGGGCAAGAATATTTATCGGCTGATGCGCACCTTCGATCCGAATAATCCGCCGGTGCCGTATGTCTCGGGCCCCTATGCCGCGGCGCTCGGGAACGATTTCCACAAGGAGATTAAACAGATCGTCAGGGTCATGCCGGACAACGATCTGTTTACGTACAACAACCGGCCCTTCAATGAGAAAAAGGTACTCATTGTCGATAGCAATTTCTTCAGCTTCTTTACTTTCCCGCTGCTCCGCGGCAATCCGGCCACCGTGCTCGCAGACCCCAATAGCGTTGTGCTCACCGAGACCACGGCAAAGAAATACTTCGGGAACGAAGATCCCATCGGCAAGATCCTCGACATGAATACGAACCGAAAACTACGGGTAACGGGGATTGCCAAAGACGTGCCCGGTAATTCGCATCTCGATTTCGATGTCGTCCTCTCGCTTTCGATCTATAAGGATCAGCCCTGGATGTACGAATGGCTGAACAACAATAATTTCACCTATGTGATGCTGGATCCGCAGGCGAATGCCGCGGCGATACAAAAACGGTTTCCCGCCTTCATGAACAAATATCTCAAGGCGACCATGGAGAAAACGGGTGTTGCATTCAGTTTAACCCTGCGTCCCCTTCGGGACATCTATTTCGACGCAGGCGCGGATTTCGATCTGGTGCGGCATGGGGATAAAAAGGTCGTATATGTCTTCCTGAGCATTGCCGCGCTGATCCTCATCATCGCCTGTATCAATTTCATGAATCTCTCGACGATCCGCGCCGCCGAACGCAGCAAGGAGGTAGGGCTGCGAAAGGTTATGGGGGCGTTGCGCAACACGCTCACCTGGCAATTCCTGGGTGAGTCGGTATTGATGACGGTGATCTCGTGTATCCTTGCGATCTGTCTGCTTTTCATACTGATGCCAGTATACGATGACCTGCTGGGTTACACCCTCGGGATACCGTACAACCAGTGGTATCTGTATGCCTTCCTCGGGGGAGTAGTGCTGGTGGTGGGATTGCTGGCAGGCAGCTATCCGGCGTTAATACTTTCCCGTTTCTCGCCCATCGAAGCGTTGAAGGGCAAGCTCAAACACGGCAAGGGCGGATCACTTTTCCGCCATGCCCTCGTCGTGGTACAATTCAGCATTTCGGTGTTCCTGATCACGGGCACCCTGATCATCAACAAACAGATGCATTTTGTCAAGAACCGGCAGCTGGGCTACAACCAGGACCAAGCGCTGGTGATCCGCATCGATAACGGCGACTTTTATACTCATATGAAGACGTTCAAGCAGGAACTGGAGACCAACAGCAATATCGCTTCGGTCAGCATGATGTCCGGCGAGCCGGGCGGCTTCTTCGATCATCATTCGTTCCAGGTGGAAGATCACGGCGATAACATCTGGCAGGGGCACACCGAATTTGCCGACGTCGACTTCGTGAAGACGCTGGGACTAAAGATCATCGCAGGCCGCGATCTTTCCAGGAATTATCCCACCGATAGCCTGCTGGCGGTGCTGATCAACGCGAAGGCGGCACAGGACCTCGGCTGGACGCCCCAACAAGCCCTGGGCAAATGGATCAAGAATACCGTGCGCGACAGTCTCCCGCGCCGGGTTGTGGGCGTGGTCGGGAACTTTAATTTTTCTTCGCTCAAAGATACCATCGGTCCACTGATCATCTCGCCCGGAATGGATAGACGGGTGGCTATTGTGCGGCTGCGGTCGGGCGATATACAAAACGATGTCGCGATCGTGAAAAAGGCGTACGCCGCTGTGGCGCCGGCCTATCCTTTCGAATACTCCTTCCTGGATCAGAAATTCGGCGAGCTGTATAAGAAAGACATCCGGCAGGAAAATATTCTCAGCATCTTTTCTGGATTGGCGATCATCATCGCCTGTTTGGGCCTGTTTGGCCTTGCCTCCTTTACCGCAGCCAAACGGACCAAAGAGATCGGGGTACGCAAGGTCCTGGGCTCCTCTGTTCGGAATATCGTGTTACTGCTTTCCAAAGAGCTTTTGAGCCCGGTGATGCTGGCGACGCTGATCGCGATCCCCGTCGCCTATATGGTGATGAGCAATTGGCTGCAGGGCTTTGCGTATCGCACACCGATGTACTGGTGGATCTTTGTGCTGGCGGCGGTGATCACGGTGGCGATTGCCCTCGTCACGGTGAGCATCAAGGCGCTCAAGGCCGCGTTGGCTAATCCGACGCAATCTTTGCGTAGCGAATAGCGGCTTCGCGGAGCGTCCTGCGGGCCCTTCCCTGGGCGAAGGCGGCAGTCTACCCCAGCGGATGCCCGATCTCCCAGTGAAGCCCAAACGGGTCTATTAGCCGGCCGAGCCGCCAGCCATGACCCTCGCCCACGGGAAATACCTCGGTTGCTCCGGCCGCCAGGGCCCGGGCAAAAAAGGTGTCGGGATCGGGGACGGTGAGGATCATGTGGACCGTGCCCTCGCCGAGTGGCGGCTCCGGATTATCCGGCCCTTGGGCGGCCTCGGCCGAACTCGAACTTCCCGGCGCCACATGACCACCGCTGACCCACCATTCGGCTCCGCCCACCGAGAACCGAAGGATCAGCGCTCCATCCGGTGCCTCCAGCCGATAGGTTTCGATAGCGCCAAAGGCGATGCTGTAGAATTCGGCCGCGCGGCGACCGTCGGCTATAGTCAGCCAGGGGGCGATGGAAGGGGTGATCATAAAGTAAAGATCGTTTTTTTGTAACCATTTTCCGATCCGGAAGTATACCTATAGTAAATCTCCATTATGCAGTCTAAAATTATACTGGCGATCGCCACACTGGCAACCCTTGGAATAGGGGCAAAGGCCCAGGATAAGTCTTCGGAAAAGGATATCCTGACGATCTATAAAGGCGCACATAGCTATAAGGAAGTCAGCGTTGCCGGTAAGACCACCGGGGTCTATGTCGATGACAAGCAGGTTGCCGGCGGCGAGATACCGCATTATGATTCGCTGATCCAGGTGATGCGCACCGATGTCGACCAGGAGAACAGGGACCTGGCTCGCTCTGACGAGGAGGAGGCCCGCGATGACGCCCAGGGCGAACGCGACCGCGAACAAGGTCAGCGCGACCGCGAACAAGGTCAGCGCGACCGGGAGCAAGGGCAACGAGAGAGGGAACAAGCGCAACGAGACCGTGAACAAGACCGCGAACAGGCCCGTCGCGACCGCGAACAAGGTCGGCTCGACCGCGAGCAAGGCCAGCGGGATAGAGAGCAAGGCGAACGCGACCGTGAGCAAGCCGCAAGGGACAGGGCCCGAATGGGGGAGATCATCCAATTCGCGCTCGATAAGAAGATCGTATCCGATCAGGCGCATCTCAACGGCCTGGTCCTAACGGATAGCGCATTTTATGTCGACGGCGTCAAACAACCGAAAGACTTCCAACAGACGCTCAAAGAAAGATATCCGGACTGGGCACACTACGGCGTTAGCTATGGCGATGGCTGCGCCGCCGGCGTAAACATCCATATAGGCGGCCACGACTACTGCTGTCAGTAACAATGATCCATTTACTGTTTTTTTGTCTTGCTGCGATCGTCCCGGCCCTTCGCGGCGTCCCTGGCCTCTTGTTCTGCCTCATCGCGGTCTTCGTCGTCGTTCTCCTCTGCTTCTTCTTTTATGGATTGCATCACCGAAGAAACGGGGCCACGCATGTGTTCCTGCGGGTCGGTGGTATTCAGCGTTTCCGGATCGGGCTGTTTGGCGTCTTCGTTGCCTTTATTGGGTCGGTTAGGCTTGTGGCCGGATTGATCCTGTTTGGAGTTATTTTGCTTGGACATACGGCTTGTTTATCCAAGCTTCCTAAAATGTTGTGCCAGCCCATGAGTGACTTAACTGGGGCTAGTGATCTCGCCTTGCAAGAATAGGAATACAGGGATAGCGATGATCGCGACGAGCACTACGGCGCCGATGATGCCGATCAGCACTGCTCTCCACGGCGAATAGATCTTTCCGCCTTCCGCGATATGCCTTTTTATGGAATCGCCCTGATACTTATAGATGACGAACTGTGCTATCCCGGTATAGATCAAGGGTATAAGTATTCGTGGTACGTTCTGGATCCCGGGCATCAAAAATACCATGCTGCAAATGAGGATGGTAGCGATAATGGCAACTATCCAGGCCGTTTTGACCGCGGATCTTTGTCCGAGCTGTTTGAAATTTTCGGCTGCAAGATAGCCGGCAACTAATGGGCCGCCCAGGAAAGTCCCTATATAAATGGAGCGGTCGTTGTAGAGCTTGTAGTTCGGGGGAAGTATGATTACGTCTTCTTCCATGATTTTGGTTTTGGGGTTTACCTATGAATATAACAGTTTATCCTCTAACTTACAATTTGTGGAATATTTAAATAAGTGTACGCGAGGGCCCTTGTGGTTATTCCGGAGATTTCGCCGTATTCATCATCATGCTGATACAAGGCATCGGCGCCAAATTCATGGCCGCGGGCGGCTCGGCCTTTCTCTATCCTACTCCTATCGTGGATGTGTGGCCGCCGGATGATAGCATTCGCCTCGATAAACACCGGCAAAAACGTTTGGAGGAGATGGCCGGTCAGGGATGTACACCGGCTTCATCGCCGCGGGTGCGGGTATCGTGAAAGGTGGGCACATCACCGAATTCTACGAATCGGATATCTCGTCGTTGGTATATGCATTGCTGGGCATCGATTTCAAGACCCGCGACGGCAAGCTCATTCCCGGAATACTGCAGTAAAAAGCAAAACCGGTCACACAAACTTCTTCTTATCCGGCGTCCCGTGTTTCTCGCGGAAATCCTTGGGTACAAGACCCTTTCTCTTTTTGAAGATGCGATTGAAATTAGTGAGACTGGTGAAGCCGCATTCCTGCGCGATCTCGGCGATGGGCGCCGTCGTGTCGATAAGCAAACGTGAGGCGTGACCGATGCGGATATCATTGAGATAGTCCACGAAGGTGATACCCGTCTTGGCCTTGAAGAACCGGCTAAAAGCAGTCTCCGCCATCTCGACGAGATCGGCAGCTTCGGCGAGACGGATCGTGCGGCTGAAGTTTTCGTTGATAAAGTCTACCACCTTTTCCACACGCTGGCTGTCGTTATAGATGAGCTCGGTGTTATAGGTGACGTCCTCGCTAAGCGTGCGTGAGTCGGGGGACAGCGAGAGGTCGTGGAGCACGGCCATCAAGTCGAGCACGGACTCGAACCCTTCTTTTTCAGCGAGCGCTTTGAGCCGGGGTGCGACACGTTCGATGGTCCGGCGCGAGAAGGAGATGCCTTTGAGCGACCGTTCGAACATGCTGCGGATAAAGTTCAGCTGGTTGCGTTTGAGAAAGATCTCGTGAAAAAGATCGCGGTGGAACTGGATCGTGAGCTCGTAGATGCTCTCGCTTTTACATTTGTAAGTAAACCAGGCATGGGGGATATTGGGCCCCACCAACACCAGCTCGAGGTCGTCGATCTCTTCCATGCTGCTGCCGACGACCCGGCGTACGCCCCGGGCGTTCTCGATAAAATTCAACTCGTATTCCTCGTGATAATGCACAGGGAAATTGAATTCCGTCTTGTACCGGGCATACAAGGAAAAGCAATCGGCTTTTGTTAAAGGAGGACTTTCTTTGAGGATCGATCTGGACATACCTTAAGATGTGCCGGAAATGCGCTTTAAGGAAATTAGCGCATTTCCGGCAAAGCGCTAATTTCTGTGGACTTCGTCGGACCTGCTTAGAACTTCGACCCGAGCCACTGGCTCGGCTCTCGTTCGGGCCCTTCGCCAAGCTTGGGCCCAGTCCTCCTCGTTCGCGGGCTTGCGCCCGTGGACGAAAACGTTACCACGTTTTCAGTTAAAAATAGGCTTTTTTTGCAGATCTTGTTAAAATATAGCCGATGCCGGTGACACCGATGGCGATGCAGGCCAGCGAGATCCCCTGCGCCTGCGTCAGCGCATGGCCCCAAAGCGCATGCCGCGGCGTTATCCGGATATACTCGACGAAGAAGCGCTCGACACCGATCATCAAGGTATAGATATAAAAGAGCAACCCCGGGGTCAAAAGCCGGCGCCGCAGCCCCCACAGCACAACGAACAGCGCAAAACAGACCGCCGCCTCATACAGCGAAGTGGGGTATACCGCGTCGGGCAGCATCGCGCAGTAGTCGCCCGTGCACCCGGGGATAAAGACACCCTGACGCAGAACATTATGCGGATAATGCGCCGCCCACACCCAGTCCGGCGCCCACGACAACCAGCCGGGTTTCTGCACCCGCGCAACGATACCCCAGTCGCCATCCCCCGCAAGATGACAGCCCAGCCGGCCGATGGCATAGGCCAGCATCATCCCCGGACTGCCGATGTCCGCCGCCACCGCCAGCGGGATACCGCGCCGCCGCAAAATGATAAAAAAGGCCACGGCCCCGAAAAGCAATCCGCCGAAATAAGTGAGCCCCTGGTATCGGATCAACCACCGCCACGGGTGATGAAATAAATTATATGTATCCTCCAATTTAGCCAGCAGCAGGGCGCCGGCAAAGCCGATGAGCCCGCACCAGAGCAACAGCCGGTCCATAAGCCGCCGGACATCGGGCGCGGCTGGAACGGCACCGCCTGGCATGGCACCCGCCGCCCCGGGCGCCGCCCCACTCACCACAGCACCCGACGCCCCGCGCACGTCGCCACCCGGACCACCGGCACCGCCGCGCAACAGCTTCCGCCGCAGCTCCAGCGTAAAAACAATATACGCCGCCCAAAACGCCAACGCCATAAAAACACCGAACGTCGGCACCGGCAACCGCAGGTTCCATCCCGTCAAATAGCGCAATAAATAACCAAGCGTCGGAAACATTGATACAAATATGGTATAATTTTGCAACTGTGGAAAACTCCTGAGCTAACGAGCCAGGAAAAGTTTACCTTCAAATCCCCATAAAAGCCAATGCATTACAATAGCATGTCCAATATAATGGCACTATTTTAGCAATCGGTTTAATCAAAATTGCAAAAAAGTGCCTTAAATATTTGCTAAATCGTTTTTTTGATTCTACTTTTATCCCGACGAGCAATCCCAGATAAGTAACCAACGATACTTGCTATGAGAAAGAATTCCTTCGACAAGTTTGTCGTGTTCCTGCTATTATTAGCCACCGCCGCCTGTAAAAAGACCGGCTATCTCTCCTCCACCGTTACCAGCAACCTGGACTCGACCAGCGTTTTCGCGGACAGTACCAAGGCCATGGCCTTCCTCAACAACCTTTACACGGAAGCAGGATTTGCCAGCGACCCGAAAAGATTCACGTCCGGCGGGGTCGGCGCCGGTCTGGACGCTGCCTGTGACGAGGCGGAAGGCCCCTCGCTCTCCAGTTCCAATGGCTATACCATGTTTGCCACGGGTACGGTCAACCCCTCGATAGTCCCCTCCGACGCCTGGTCCATTCCCTATGGTATGATCCGCAATGCCAACCAATTCCTGACGCATCTGTACGAGATACCGTTCAACCCCACGCTCAAAACCGAGACGAAAGCCGAAGCCCGGTTCCTGCGCGCGTGGTATTACTTTATCATGCTGGAGCACTACGGCGGCATCCCGCTTATCGGCGATTCCGTGTTTACCGTCAGCACACCCCTGCATCATTCGAGAAGCTCCTTCCGCGCCTGCGTCGATTATATCACCTCGGAATGCGATTCGGCAGCGGCCTATCTCCCCCGGACCCAAACGGGGGCCAACTACGGCCGCGCCAGCGCCGGCGCCTGCCTGGCGCTCAAAAGCCGGGTGCTCCTCTACGCCGCATCGCCGCTATTCCAAAACGGCGGCTTCGCCAAAGGCATGGCGGGCGGGCTCGATTCCATCGTCGCGTACCCCGATACCGATCCTACCCGTTGGCAAACGGCCGAAGACGCCGCTCAGGCTGTCATGGGACTCGGCAGCTACAGCCTCTTCTACGACAACATACCGGGCGAACCGGGGTATGGCTTCATGTACATGTTCCTCCAGCGCTACAATGGCGAATACATCTTCGCCAATATGATGGACCCCAACAAGTATCTCGAAAGTTTTTGGGATGTGCCTTCCCGTGACGGCGCCGGCGGCCCGCATCCTTACCAGGAATTGGTCGACGCGTTCCCGATGAGCAATGGCCTGCCGATCACGGACCCAAACTCCGGTTATGACCCCAACAATCCCTACCAGAACCGGGACCCCCGGCTCAACTATACCATTATCCACGATTCATCCATCCGGCCCATCTATAACCAGCCCGCCGCGCCCGTTGCACTCTATCTGAACACCAACTATAATCCGCCGGTAGGCGCCAGCCAGGACGCCGTCTTTTCCGGGACACCCACGGGTCTGTACATCATGAAGATGCTCGACACCAGCGTCACCCAATACGGTTTCAACGCTTCGAACCGCTGTCTGCCACTGATGCGTTATGCAGAGATCCTGCTCAATTACGCCGAAGCACGCAACGAGGTATCAGGACCCGATCAATATGTCTATGACGCCATCGACCAGGTGCGCAACCGCGCCGGCTTGCGGCCGTATGAGCTGCCCGCCGGCCTGACCCAGGACCAGATGCGTAGCGCCATACAGCTGGAACGGCAGATCGAATTTGCCTTCGAAGGCCTCAGATATTTCGATGTCCGACGATGGCTCATCGCCGGGACAACGGAAAACCGCCTGATGCATGGCATGGAGGTGGACCGGGGCGCTTCCGGAACGGTATATAAACCGTTCGCGATCCGCCAGCACCATTTCAGCAATGCCATGTATCTCTGGCCGCTGCCACTCTCCGAGGTAGCCAAATCTCCCGAACTGCTGCAAAATCCGCTTTACTAAACTAACGACTAACGCCATGCGACGTTTAACCAAAATTAGCTTTGCGCTGCTGACCACCGGCCTGCTCTTCTCCTGCAAGGTAGAGCATACCACCCCGCCCAACGAGCCGATGAAGAACATCGCCGGTTCCTGGGCCATCATCCACGCCACCCGCAACGGTACCGATCTCACCAGCAGCTTCGATTTCTCCCATTTCCGGATCGTGTTCACAGACAGCACCTATAGCATCGACAGCCTCGTGCCCTTTATTGTCAAGACCGGCGGGAAATGGGCCTTCGACGATCCGCAATATCCGTTCAATATTATTTTCTCGCCTACGGACAGCTCATCGGCCGTGAAGGCGCCCTTCCTGTTCCCGGTAATGGGCGGCGTCCGCAACATCGTGCTCACCTTCAGTCCGGGCTGTCCCACAAACTCCTATCAGTACACCCTACAAAAAGCGAACTAATATGAAAATCAAAGGACAGAAGCTGCTGCGAAGCAAGGCATGGGGGTGGACATGGAAGATCGCCGCTACGGTACTCATCGTCGTCATCGTCGCCTGTAACCTCACGATCAACAGCGTCGACCAGCCCAGCAGCGTTACCGGCGGCACCACGATGACCGTCAAACTTACTTGTAACATCTATGTGAACTCACACCAGACCTCGGCCTTCGTCGTCGGTGTGCTCGTGCCCAAGGTCTGGAACGCCTCGGCGAATATGAACATGTCCTTTACCAGTGACAATACGTCCGGCCCGCAGGCGATGACCCTGATGCCCCCCGGCACGCCGGATCCCACCGGCAATGGCCTCAGCTGGCAGGACGATCTCATGCAAACCATCGGACACGCCGGCAACCTGATCCCGGAATACGAATGGGTCGTCTTCCAGTCCAACATCCAATACGCGATCCCTGACAACACCGGGTTCAACGTCTATGTGACCATCAATATCAATGTCCCCCAACAGAACGTCCTTTTCAATATGGCCTACTGCATCGCGGAAAGCGGGGACGGTCTGCACAGTGAGGCGTGGGGTGGTCCGCCCACGAACTATTATGGAACATTCTTCCCCGGCGCCGT